>JBKHEO010000078.1:0-11108 GCA_046540755.1 Halomonas sp.
TGACCCGGGGCGATCATATGAACGCCCACGGCGGCACCAATACCCTGAAGATCCTGAAGGTGTGACACCATGAGCGATTCTCGTCCCCACCGTACCGTGACCCGCACCCTGCCCGCGCGAAAGCGCATCGCCCTGATCGCCCATGACGGCAAGAAGGCGGAGCTGCTGGAATGGGCCGGACGCTGGCGGGAGACCCTGGCCCGCCACGAGCTCACCGGCACCGGCACCACCGCCGGCCGGGTATCGAAGGCCCTGGGGCTGCCGGTGCAGGGGCTGATGAGCGGCCCCCTGGGCGGCGACCAGCAGATCGGCGCCCTGATCACCGAGCAGCGACTCGACCTGATCATCTTCTTCTGGGACCCCTTCGCCCCGCAGCCCCACGACCCGGACGTCAAGGCGCTGCTGCGCCTGGCGGCGCTGTGGAACCTGCCGGTGGCCTGCAACGCCGCCAGCGCCGACTTCATGCTGGGCTCGCCCTGGCTCGACCAGGCCTACACGATGACCATCCCCGACGCCGGGGCCTGGGTCTCCGACCGGACGAGCGACTGAGCGCTCCCGCCACCCTCTACGACACGAGGCCGACGATGTTCCAGCTGACCCGCAGCGTGACCTGGCAGGCGCTCAGGCGCCTCCATGAGCAGACCGCCGCCGACCGCATCCGCGACTACTTCGCCGCCGACCCGAAACGCTTCGACAAGATGAGCCTGCGGGTGGGCGGCCTCTTCCTCGACTACTCCAAGCACCAGCTCTCCGATGCCGTGCTCGACACCCTGATCGAGCTGGCCGAGCACTCGGCGCTGGTGCAGCGTCGCGCCCAGATGTTCTCCGGCGACATCATCAACGTCACCGAGGACCGCCCGGTACTGCACACCGCCCTGCGCAACCTCGGCGAGGGGCCGCTGATGGTGGACGGCCAGGACGTGATGCCGGAGATCCAGCGCACCCGCGAGCAGATCCGCGCCTTCTCCGAGGCGGTGCGCAGCGGCGAGTGGAAGGGCTACAGCGGCGAGCGCATCAAGGACGTGGTCAACATCGGCATCGGCGGCTCGGACCTCGGCCCCAACATGGCCAGCCGGGCGCTGCTCAAGTACCGCCACCCGGAGCTCAACTTCCACTTCGTCTCCAACGTCGACGGCACCCATATCCAGAAGGTGCTGCGCCGCCTCGACCCGGCCACCACCCTGTTCATCGTCTCCACCAAGACCTTCTCCACCCAGGAGACCCTGCTCAACGCCAAGACGGCGCGCCGCTGGTTCCTGGAGAACGCCGGCCCCGACGCCGACGTGGGCGCCCACTTCGTCGCCGCCTCCACCAACAAGAAGGCGGCCACCGAGTTCGGCATCCGCGAGGAGAGTGTCTTCGAGTTCTGGGCCTGGGTCGGCGGGCGCTACTCCATGTGGTCCTCGATCGGCCTGCCCATCGCGCTCTCCATCGGCTACGACGGCTTCCTCGCCATGCTGGAAGGCGCCTACGGGATGGACCAGCACTTCCTCAACGCGCCCTTCCGGGAGAACATGCCGGTGCTGATGGCGCTGATCGGCATCTGGTACATCAACTTCGTCGGCGCCGAGACCCAGGCCATCGTCCCCTACGACCAGGCGCTGCACCAGCTGCCGGCCTTCCTGCAGCAGCTCGACATGGAGTCCAACGGCAAGTCGGTGGACATCTTCGGCCACCCGGTGGACTACAAGACCGGCCCCATCGTCTGGGGCCAGACCGGCTCCAACGGCCAGCACGCCTTCTTCCAGCTGCTGCATCAGGGCACCCGCTACGTGCCCATCGACTTCATCGCCTCGCTCAAGCCCGAGCCCGGCGTCGAGGAGCACCACTTCGCCCTGCTCACCAACATGCTGGCCCAGGCCAACGCCTTCATGGAGGGCAGCCAGCAGGACAGCCGCCTGGACCCCTACAGCTGCCCGGGCAACCGCCCCTCCAGCACCCTGCTGCTCGACGAGCTGACGCCCGGGAACCTCGGCGCCCTGATCGCCCTTTACGAGCACAAGGTGTTCGTCCAGGGGGTGATCTGGAACATCAACTCCTTCGACCAGTGGGGGGTACAGCTGGGCAAGCGCATCGCCGGCGAGATCAGCGAGCGCATCGACACCAACGCCGGCGACTTCGACCCTTCCACCCAGGGGCTGCTGGCACTGGTGCGCGAGCATTTCCCGCGTGGCGGCGAGGCGGCCGACGACGACGCGGCCGCGGAGCAGACGACACCCCGGCGGGGCCGCAAGGGCAAGGGGCGGAGCTGAACGTCAGGGCCGGGCGGCGGCCAGGCGCCGCCCGGCCCGGTCGCCGGCCCAGGCCGCCCCCAGCCAGGTCGTCAGGCTCAGCGCCACATAGCCCAGGGCCGCCGTCGAGCGGCCCTGGCTGATCAGGATCAGGGTCTCGAGGCCGAACAGCGAGAAGGTGGTGAAGCCGCCGCAGAAGCCGCCCACCAGGAAGGGCTGCCAGCGCGCCACCCGGCCCTGCTGGCGATGGGCGGCCCAGGCGGCGAACAGCGCGATCAGCGCCGAGCCGAGGCCATTCACCGCCAGGGTCGCCCAGGGAAAGCCGGGGGCCGCCAGCCACAGGCCGACCTGATAGCGCAGCGCGCTGCCCAGGCCGCTGCCCAGGCCCACGGCGAGATAGGGACGCCAGGCGCTCATGACAGCCCTCCCCCCAGCCAGGCACCCAGCGCCATGGCGGCGAGGCCGGCGAGCAGGGTGGCCGACACATAGCCGGCGGCGGCCGCGAGGCGCCCCTGCTGCCACAGGGTCAGCGCCTGCAGGCTGAGCGACGACACCGTGGTATAGCCGCCCAGCAGGCCGACGGCGAGCAGCGCCCAGGCCGGGGAGGTGGCCGTGCCGCCGGGCAGGCCGAAGGCGGCGGCCACCAGGCCCATGGCCAGGGCGCCGCTCAGGTTCACCGCCAGGGTGCCCCAGGGCAGGCGGCTGCCCAGCCACCGCCCCACCAGGTTGCCGAGCGCCAGGCGTCCCATGCCGCCGAGGCTCCCGCCGACCAGCACCGCCAGCCACTCCAGCATGCGCCACCGCTCCCCGTAAAAAAAACGCCACCCGAAGGTGGCGGAAGAGTATCGCATGCTTGCCGCATCGACGGCAGGAGGCGCCGCCGACGGGGCAAAGATGGCACATAATCGTCTTCGTGTACAATTAATGTACATGAACATGCCGTGACGGGCTCGGGGTCGTGGCCCCGGGACAAAGCTCGTATCATGTCGAACCGACACTTCATCGCCCCACACGCCAAGAGACGGAGGTCACCGCGTGAACCCCAAGCGAGCCCTACCCCTGATGCTCGGCTGGCTGCTGCTCGCCCTGCTGGCGCTGGCGGGCCCCGCCCAGGCGCAGCAGCAGGAGAGCGGCGGCGGCGAACCGCCGGCCTACTCCACCCTGGCCGACCTGCTGGAGAACGAGGAGACCCGCCAGGAGCTGATCGACCAGCTGCGCGGCATGGCCGGCGACGTCGCCGAGTCGGAGCCCGCCGAGGAGACTGGCGAGGCGGCCGGCGAGGAGCGCTCGCTGCCGCGCCAGCTGGCCGAGGTGACCAGCAGCGTCGCCAGCGACATCGGCAGCCAGTTCGATGCCATCGTCTCCGCCATCGGCGGCATGTTCGCCAGCGACCTGGACGGCACCTTCGATACCGCGGCGCTGATGACGGCGGCCATCAACCTGGGCCTGGTGATCCTCGCGACCCTGGCGCTGTTCGTACTCTTCCGACGCCTGGCGCGGCCGCTGTTCACCGGCATCAGCCAGTGGTCCCTCAACGGCGCCGGGCTGACCCCCATCCTGCGCCTGGTGATCTGTGTCGCCCTGGCGGCGGTGGTCGACCTGCTGGTGGTGGCCCTCGCCTACCTGGGCGGCAACCTGATCGCCACCTTCGCCATCGGCGAGACCGGCGAACTCTCCACCCGCGCCTCGCTGTTCCTCAACGCCTTCCTGGTGATCGAGCTGCTCAAGGCCGGGGTGCGCATGCTCTTCGCCTCACGCTACGAGGGGCTGCGCCTGCTGCCCATCGCCTCCTCCGAGGCCGCCTACTGGAACCGCTGGCTCGCCCGGCTGATCGGCCTGGTGGGCTACGGCCTGATGGTGGTGGTCCCGCTGGTCAACGACTACGTGGCCCCCGCGGTGGGCCAGGGGCTGGGCACCCTGATCATGATCGCTGCCTTCCTCTACGCCGTGGCGGTGGTGCTCAGGAACCGCAAGCGCCTGCGCGACGCCCTCAACCGCAAGGCGGAGCAGGCCACCATGGCGGCGAGCCGTGTCTCGCTGCAGCTGTTCGCCCGCATCTGGCACCTCTTCGCCCTGGCCTACTTCGTGATGGTGCTGACGGTGACCCTCACACGCCCCGTCGATGCCCTGCCGTTCGTGCTCTTCGCCACGCTCAAGACCATCGCCGCCGTGGTGGTGGGGCTGCTGGCCTCCAGCTTCCTCACCCAGTCCATCGGCCGGCGCATCCGCCTCTCCGACGACCTGCGCCGCAAGCTGCCGCTGCTCGAGCCCCGCCTCAACAGCTATGTGCCCAACGCCCTGCGGGTGATCCGAACGCTGATCGTGGTGCTGGTGGTGATGACGGTGCTCAACGTCTGGGGCGCCTTCGACCTGGCGGCCTGGTACGCCTCCGAGGCGGGCCGCGGCCTGGTCGGCAAGCTGCTCAGCGTGACCGTGATCCTGGTGCTGGCGGTGGCCGCCTGGCTCGGCCTGGCCAGCCTGATCGAACACAAGCTCAACCCCCAGACAGGGCGCGGCCTGCCCTCGGCCCGCGCCCAGACCCTGCTGGCGCTGTTCCGCAACGCCCTGGCCATCGCCATCATCACCATGACGGCGATGATCGTGCTGGCCGAGATCGGCATCAATATCGGCCCGCTGATCGCCGGTGCCGGGGTGCTGGGGCTGGCCATCGGCTTCGGCGCCCAGAAGCTGGTGCAGGACATCATCACCGGCATCTTCATCCAGGTGGAGAACGCCATGAACACCGGCGACGTGGTCACGGTGGGCGGCATCACCGGTACCGCCGAGAAGCTCAGCATCCGCTCGGTGGGCATCCGCGACCTCTCCGGCACCTACCATGTGGTGCCCTTCTCCAGCGTGGATACCGTCTCCAACTACATGCGCGAGTTCGGCAACCACGTCGGCGAGTACGGCATCGCCTACCGCGAGAGCATCGACGAGGCCATCGAGCAGCTCAAGCTCGCCTTCGAGGACCTCAAGGCGAGCGAGGAGCATGGCCACAAGCTGCTCGAGCCGCTCAACGTGGCCGGCGTCGTGGCATTGGCCGACAGCTCGGTGAACATCCGGGTGGTGATCAAGACCACCCCCGGAGACCAGTGGGCGGTGGGCCGCGCCTACAACCGCCTGGTCAAGCTGCGCTTCGACGAGGCCGGCATCGAGATCCCCTTCCCGCACACCACCCTCTACTTCGGCGAGGACAAGGAGGGCCGTTCGCCCGCCGCCAACGTGCGGGTGCTGGAGTCCCGCGCGACGCGCAAGCCCGCCGGAGAGGCGCATCAAGACGACCCCGGCCACGGCATCCAGCAGACCGCCGACCCGGACCACGACAAGCCCAGCGGCGACGACGTGGAGGAACCCTGAGCCGAGGCAGCGACCCGGCGCCATGCAGCGGGGCCGCCTTCGGGCGGCCCCGCTCTGTTTCGGTCCCTGGCGGATCCGCGTGACCACGCGCTGCGCACGACCGGGCGCCGGATGACAGGGCTCACGCCAGGAGGCGCTGGTCCTGTCCTTCCTGCCCGCGGACAGGCGAAGGGGGCGCCGAGGCGCCCCCTTGCTTGGGTCGTGGTGGGGATCGAGGCGGGAAGGGTCGGCCGCCGTCAGGAGGCCTTCTTCTTCTCCTGGCCCTCGCCGAGCACGTCCTTGTCCTCGCTGGGCTGGGGCAGGGAGGGCAGCGACTTGTCGAGCAGCTCCACGCTCTGGCGGTAGTAGAGCTGGCTCTTCTGGTGCTCGCCGAGGTTGGCGAAGAGCCGCGCCAGCTCGGCGCACACCACGCCGCTGGGGCGCTGGCGCTGGCTCGCCTCGAAGTACTCCTGGGCCTTGCCCCAGTAGGCGTTGCGCAGCGCCAGGCGGCCCAGGGTCAGCAGCAGGTCGGGGTCGTTGGGACGCTCCTGCAGCCACTTCTCGGCGGTGACCAGCTGGCGCGAGGCATCGACGTCGAGCAGGCCGTAGCGCAGCACCAGGCGGCTGTCCCAGTGCTCCTTGAGGGAGTGGCGCAGCAGCCGCTCGGCGATGGGCTCCTGGCCGCCACGCACCAGCGCCTCGGCGTAGAGAACGATCAGCTCGACGTCGCCGCGCAGGTGGTCGGGCATGTCGGCCCACAGGCTGCGCACCGTCTCGATGTCGCTGCCCTCGCGGGCCTCGCGCAGGATCAACTCGCGGTAGGCGCGGCGCTCCAGCTGGTCGCGCTCCTCCCGGGAGATCAGCTGCTGGGCGCCCAGCCGCGGCATCAGGCGGCGCAGGCCATCCCAGTCGCTGACGCTGAGGTAGGCCTGCTTGAGCTGCTTGAGTACCTGGGGGTGGTTGGGCAGCTGGCGGTCGAGGCGGGTAAGGATCGCCAGGGCCTCCTCGTACTGCTGGCGGTCGAGCATCAGCTGGGCCTGCATCATGCCCACCGCGGTATCGGCCCCCTCGGTGCTCAGGTGGGCCCGCTTGAGCAGGGTGTCGGCCTGCTCGAAGCGCCCCTGGTAGTGGGCCGCCAGCGCTGCGGAGAGGTAGTTGACCAGCGGGGTGCTGGAGTCGTCCGCCGCCTTGACCAGCGACTTCTCGGCCTTCTTCCAGCGCCCCTCGGCCAGGGCCACCAGGCCGCGCACGGTGCGCTTCATGGCGTTGCGGTTGCGGGTGCGGCTGTTCCACACCTTGAAGCGCGACACCGGGCGGCTCAGGCGCAACAGCAGGCGCAGCGCGAAGTGCAGCACCAGGAAGGCCGCCAGCAGGATCACCAGGCCGAACCAGAAGGAGGTCTGGAAGGAGGTGTCCCCCACCCGCACTAGCCAGTAGCCGGGCACCGACATTATCAGCTGCCCGAGCAACGCACCGATGGCCAGGCCCAGGACGATGATCAGTATCAGCTTTCTCATGCCTCATCTCCCTGGCGCGACTCGAAGCGCCGCTCGATGAATTCGGCCAGGGCCTGCTGGGATGCGCTGATATCGGGCAGCTCGGGACGCACCGCCTCGCCCTTCAGCTCGTCGAGGCGCTCGAGCACCGACTGCACGCCGCTGGCCTCGGTGTCGTAGTAGCCCTCGATAAGGGTGATCGCCTTCTCCAGGCTGGCCTCGAAGAGCTCCGGCTCCTCCTTGAGCAGCGCCAGCTGGGCCTGCTCGATCACCAGGCGCACGCTCTGGCGCAGGTGGGACTCCTGCTCCGGCGAGACCAGCGCCTCCAGCGCCTCGTCGTGCTGACGCACGGTGACCAGATCCTTGAGCTCCTGGCCGAAGCGCGACAGCTGCTGCTGCCAGGTGCCGCTGGGCGCCTCCTCCATGCTGGGGCGGGCGGTGACCTCGTCGATCTCCTGGGAGAGCGGCTGGTCGGCGATCTGCTCCTGCTGGGCGTTGAGCGCCAGCCACAGGCCGCTGCGGTCGACCTCGGGCACCGACTCCAGGGCGGCGAGCTCGTTGGCGATCTCGCGGCGCACCGGCACCAGTGCCGGGTTGTCGGCCTCCTTGAGGCGGGCATCGGCGGTGCTCAGCAGTGCCGCGGCGCCCTCGACGTCGCGCTCCAGCTGCAGGCGCTGGTTGGCCAGGCGCAGCAGGTAGGCGGCCTCGGCATGCAACCATTCGCGCTCGTCGGTCTCCTGCTCGCTGGAGAGCTCGTCCAGCACCTCGTCGAGGGTCTCGTCCACCTCGCCGCGGTAGTCGCCGAAGTCAGCCTCGAGGCTGGCGATGGCCTCCTCCAGGGCGGCCTCGCGCTCGGCCTCGGCCTCCTCGAAGCGCCTCTGCAGGTCGCCCAGGTCGCTGGCGGTCGCCGCCTCGCTGACGCTCGTCTCCAGCTCGGCGATGCGCGCCTGCTGGGCGTCGAGCTTCTGCCACCCCTGCCAGCCGAGCACGCCGGCGGCGATGGCCAGCAGGATCACCAGCACGATGGCCACGGCGCCAGCCTTGCCGCCCTTGCTACCGCCGTCGCCGCCACCCGCAGCGGGCGTGTCGCTGCCGCCCCCGGAGGCGCCGCGCGGTGCGGCGGCCTTCGCGGACGCCTGGCCCGCGCCGGACTTGCCGGCGGCACCCTTGGATGCCTCGGCGCCGGCGGAGCCGGACTTGCCACCCTTCTCCTTGTCCGTGCCGCCGGCGGGAGCGGACGCCATCTTCTCCTCGGCCTTGGCGGCGGCCCCGCCCGATGCCGAGGCGGCGGACTGGCTAGCCTTTTCCTGGCTCGGCTTGCCCTGACTTGGCTTCTCCTGGCCCGGCTTCTCCTGGCTGGCCTTGTCCTGGCTGGCCTTGTCCTGGCTGGCCTTCTCCTGGCCCGGCTTCTCCTGGCTGGCCTTGTCCTGGCTGGCCTTGTCCTGGCTGGCCTTGTCCTGGCTAGCCTTATCCTGGCTTGGCTGCTCCTTGGCCGCCTTGTCCTGGCTGGCCCTGTCATAACGGCGGGAGCGGCGCCGCCCGGCGCCACCTCCCTTGCCGGCCCCGTCGCCCGAGGTTGCCGATGGGACGTCGTCGGACGCCTTCTGCTCTTCCTGCTCGTGTGGTTGCTTGCTCATCTTGTCGCTAGCCCTTTTCGAGATCGTCTTGATCGAGATCGGCTTCCTGCGGGTCACAGGCATCGGCCACGGCCGTCGCCAGCGCCGTGGGGGTGGCGCCGCGCGCCACGACGGGGGAACGAAACCCCAGCTTGCCGGCCAGTGTAGCCAACCGGGCGCTGGAAACGATTAGCGGTTGGTTCAAGGCGGCGCCCGTGCACCATCTTGCCAGATATTCGAGGATTTCTCCGCTGCTGACCACCAGCGCGCGGAAGTCGCCCGCCGACAGGCGCTGGGCCAGGGCCGGCGACGGCGGCTGGAGGCGGCGGCGATAGAGGGCGAGGCGGGTCAGCCGGGCGCCACGCTCGGCCAGGGTCTCGGCGAGCAGGGGGCGCCCGCCCTCGCCGGCCACCAGCAGCACCTTCTCGTCGTCGAGGGCGCGCAGGGAGCCCAGGGTCAGCAGGGCCTCGCTGCTGTCCTCGCCGGCCGCGGCGGGCGGCACATGGACGCGCACCCCGAGGCGCCGATGCAGGACCTCGGCGGTAGCCGTCCCCACGGCGTAGTAGTCGACGCCCAGCGGCAGCTGGGGCCAGAAGCGGTCGAGGGCCTCGGCCAGGCACTCGGCGGCGAAGGGGCTCACCACCACCACCCGCCGGAAGTGGTCAAAGTCGAGCCAGGCGGCGCGCTGCTCCGGCGTCTCGGGCAGCGCCTCGAGGACCATCGTGTCGAGGCGCTCCACCGCATAGCCGCGGGCCATGATCGCCCCGGCGAGCACGTCGCCGCGCTCGCCCGGGCGGGTGATGATCACCGGCGTCGGGGCTGCCATCAGCCGGCGCCGTAGACCTCGTCGAGGATGTCGCCGGCGCCCATCTCGAGCAGCTCCTCGGCGACGCGTATGCCCAGCGCCTCGGGCTCATGCATCGAGCCGCGGCCCTCGGCGCGCAGCACGCGGCTGCCATCCGGGGTGCCCACCAGGGCGCGCAGCCAGAGGGTCTGGCCGTCATCCTCGAACACCGCGTGGCCGCCGATGGGGACCTGACAGCCCCCCTCGAGGCGGGTGTTCATGGCGCGCTCGGCACGCACCCGGGTGGCGGTGGCAGGGTCATCCAGCGGCGCCAGCAGCTGGATCAGCTCGGGGTCGTGGAGGCGACACTCGATACCCAGGGCGCCCTGGCCGCAGGCCGGCAGGCACACCTCCGGCGGCAGCTCCTGGGCGATGCGCGCCCCGAGCCCCAGGCGCTTGAGCCCCGAGGTGGCCAGGATGATGGCGTCGAACTCGCCGTCGTCGAGCTTGCCCAGGCGGGTCTGGACGTTGCCGCGCAGGTTATCCACCTCGAGGTCCGGCCGCGCCTCGCGCACCTGCAGGCCGCGCCGCAGGCTGGAGGTGCCGATCCGGGCGCCCTCGGGCAGGGCGTCGAAGCTGGCGTGGTGGTTGGAGACGAAGGCGTCGGTGGGCTCGGCGCCCTCCAGGATCACCGAGAGGCCCAGGCCCTCGGGGAAGTGCATGGGGACATCCTTCATGGAGTGCACGGCGATGTCGGCACGGCCGTCGAGCATCGCCTCCTCGAGCTCCTTGACGAAGAGCCCCTTGCCGCCCACCTTGGCCAGCGGCGTGTCGAGGATCTTGTCGCCGCGGGTGACGATGGGCACCAGCTCCACCTCGAGCCCCTCATGCAGGGCCAGCAGGCGGTCGCGGACGTGTTCGGCCTGCCACATGGCCAGTTGGCTCTTGCGCGTGGCGATACGCAGCTTGGTGATGGGTTGCACGAGGATCTCCCTGTACCGGTTCCCTGGCCGACGGCGAATCGCGCCGACGCTCGGCGAAGTGGCATGCGTGACGCACGAATGCCCTCATCATAAAGCACCCGGGGAGGGAGGAAAAATCCGGGCGACGGGCGCCCCTCGCCTGGCCCGGCGACTCTGGTACACTCCTGAGCTATCGCGTCGGCCGCCGTTCGCGCGGCGGCCGCGGGGGCCGACGCCCCAGCCAACCGCAACCCGTCAGGCAGGATCCCGACCGATGACCTCGACCCCTTCCAGCTCCGGCACCAACCAGTCCTGGGGCGGCCGCTTCAGCGAGCCCACCGACGCCTTCGTCGCCCGCTTCACCGCCTCGGAGGCCTTCGACCGCCGCCTGGCCTTCCACGACATCCGGGGCTCCATCGCCCACGCCACCATGCTGGCGCGGGTCGGCGTGCTCAGCGAGGCGGAGCGCGACGCCATCATCGCCGGGCTCGACGAGGTGCGTGGCGAGATCGAGCGCGGCGAGTTCCCCTGGTCGGTGGAGCTCGAGGACGTGCACATGAACATCGAGGCGCGGCTGACGGCGAAGATCGGCATCACCGGCAAGAAGCTGCATACCGGCCGCTCGCGCAACGACCAGGTGGCCACCGACATCCGCCTCTTCCTGCGCGACGAGATCGACC
>JBKHEO010000079.1:0-10830 GCA_046540755.1 Halomonas sp.
CCGACACCGTGCCGCCCGGATGGCGAAATTGGTAGACGCAAGGGACTTAAAATCCCTCGGTGGCGACACCGTGCCGGTTCGAGCCCGGCTCCGGGCACCAGCCATCATCTGATGCGCGAGTCCGTCACACCTTGCGGGGCAAACGCTTGATGAACCTGCCGCCCCTGCGCGATCCCTTCTTTACCTATCGCTTCCGCCGCCGCCTGCACGTGCTGCGTGTGCTGCTGGCCCTGGCGCTGACCTTCCTGATCATTCGCCTGTTCGAGATCCCCCACTCCAGCTGGGCGCTGGTCAGCACCATCATGGTCATGGGCAACCTGCCGCATATCGGCGGCGTGCTCGACAAGGGGTGCCAGCGGCTGCTGGGCACCGCGCTGGGCGCCGGTTCGGGCCTGCTGCTGCTTCTGCTGACGCCGACCACCGGTCTGCTGTTGCCCGCCGGCAGCCTGGCCGCCATCGGCGTGGCCACCTGGTGGACCTTCGGCAACCGCCATGGCTACAGCGGCCTGATGTTCGCCATCAGTCTGCTGCTGGTGATCGGCGACGGCAGTCACGACCTCGGGGTCGGCCTGTGGCGCGCCTTCGACGTGCTGCTGGGCACCCTGGTGGGCATCGCCATCACCGTGCTAGTGCTGCCCCAGAAGGCCACCGACATGATGCGCTTCTTGCTGGCCGAGAACCTCGAACGCCTGGCGAACCTCTTCCACGCCCACACCTCCGCCAGCGCCGAGGTGGACATCGATTCCCGTGCATTGCTCAAGGCCACCAGCTCGGCGCTGGTCAAGCAGCGCGGCCTGGTGGATGCCATCCACCGTGAACGGCGGCTGCGCCGGGACGAGCTGGACGATATCATCTCCCTGCAGCGGCGCATGCTCTCGACCATCGAGCTGCTCCTGGAGACCCACTGGACGACCCGCGCCGGCCACGACCAGATCGAGGCGATGGCCGGGTTGCGCGAGGAGCAGCACCGCCTCGCCGGCGAGCTCGATATCCTGGCCACCCAGGTGCGTACCGGCCAGCCCATCACCGCGGAGGTGGCCCACTTCGACCTGCAGCGCTACGCCCGCCTGGCCACCACCGCGGTCGGCGACGAGGGGCGAGTGCTGTTCAGCCCCAGCGGCTACCTGTGGCTCAACCGCGAGCTGGCCCGCCTGGCCCGGGAGCTGGTCGCCCGGCTGGGTGGCCTCGGCCGCCTGCCCAGCCGTCGCCTGCACCGCGCCTCCGGGCGCAAGTGGGCCCAACGCCAAACCGCCCGACCCGACGAAGGAGCGCGAGATGTCCGACGCCAACCATGACGTGCTGATCATCGGCGGGGGCGTCGCCGGCCTGGTGCTGGCCCTGGAGGTCGCGGACCTCCGCCCGGTCACCCTGCTGCGCCCCGCCAGCGACGACCAGGGGGCCAGCCGCTGGGCCCAGGGCGGGATCGCCGCGGTGCTCTCCCCCGGCGACGACTTCGAGGCCCATATCCGGGACACCCTGGTGGCGGGCGACGGCCTGTGCGACGAGGCCGCGGTGCGCTTCACCGTCGAGAACGGCCCCGCCGCCATCGACTGGCTGCTCTCCCTGGGCGTGCCCTTCACCCGCGACACCCGCCCCGGCGCCGGCTACCCCTACCACCTCACGCGGGAGGGTGGCCACGGCGCCCGGCGCATCATCCACGTCGCCGATGCCACCGGTCGCGCGGTGATGGACACCCTCAAGGCGCACGTGGCCGCCCATCCGGCCATCCGGGTCCGTGACGACCTCACCGCCATCGGCCTGCTCCAGGACACCGCCGGCCGCTGCCGGGGCGCGCGCTGCATCGATGGCGCCGGGCGGCGAGTCGAACTGCCGGCCCACGACACCGTCCTGGCCACCGGCGGCGCCAGCGGCCTCTATCGCCACACCACCAGCCCCCAGCCGGCCAGCGGCGAGGGCATGCTGATGGCCGCCGAGCTCGGTGCCACCCTGATGAACCTGGAGTTCCAGCAGTTCCACCCCACCTGCCTCTACGATCCCGAGGGAGCCCCCTTCCTGATCAGCGAGGCGGTGCGCGGCGAGGGCGGCCGCCTGCTCAACGTCCACGGCGAACGCTTCATGCCGGGCGTCGATCCGCGCGCCGAGCTGGCGCCCCGCGACGTGGTGGCGCGTGCCATCGACGCCGAGATGCAGCGCACCGGTAGCGACCACGTGCTGCTCGACGTGCGCCATCTGGGCGAGGCAGCGATCCGCCACCACTTCCCCACCATCCACGCCCACTGCGCGGCCCGCGGCCTGGATATCGTCGCCGAGCCGATCCCCGTGGTCCCTGCCGCGCACTACAGCTGCGGCGGGGTGGCCACCGACCATCACGGCGCCACCGAGGTGGCCCATCTCTTCGCCGTCGGCGAGGTCGCCTGCACCGGGCTCCACGGCGCCAACCGCATGGCCAGCAACTCGCTTCTGGAGTGCCTGGTGTTCGCCCGCAGCTGCGCGGCCACCCTGCGTGAGGCGCACCGCACACCCCTGCCCGATACCGCGGGCCGGGAGGTCATCGCCGACGCCCCGCCATCCCGCCTCGCCGAGTGGCGAGAAGGCCTGCGGAACCTGATGAGCCGCCGGGTCGCCATCGTGCGCCGCGACGCCGGCCTGGAGGAGGCCGCCACGAAACTCGCCGCGCTCCAAGCGGAGGTCGGCGAGGTCGTGGCGCGCACCACCCCGGGGGCCGAGCTGGCCAGCCTGTGGCATGCCGTGCGCCTGGCGCGTCTCACCGTCGGCTCTGCGCAAGGACGCCGCGAGTCCCGCGGCCTGCACTACAATCCGGACTGCCCGCACCACGACGACGCCTCCCCGCGGCCGTCAAGCATCCGGCTCGACGCCCTCGACGGATAAGCGGAAAAGGAAAGCCTTGCGCCGGCGTCTCAGTGGCACACCAGCAGGCGGCGCAGCTCGCGATGGGCGTGTGGCGAGCAGCTGTCGGGCCATAGCCAGAGTCGCCGACCGTCGAGTCGCAGCCCGATCAACCAGGGCCCCAGATAGTCGCAGCGCAGGCTCACCGGACGCGAGGCCGGCTCGCCGTCGCCCCGCCAGTGCCAGCACACCCCGGCGGCGGCGTCTTCGACGCTCAGCTCGCCACGTGGCTGACGGCGCGCCGCCCAGGTCGCGATGGCCAGCAGCAGGAGAAGCAGCGCCAGCCACAGGGCCGGCGCCAGCACGGGAAACAGCAGGCCGGCCACCGCGGCGACCGGCAGGAGATGGGCCAGCAGGGCGAGCCTAGACGGGCCGATGCGACAGGCTGTCGGCGCTCTCGGCATGCTCGATGATCATCTGGACGATGCGGCGACGCTTCGGCTCCTCGGGAAGCTCACGACGCATCAGCCACAGGAAGAGGTCCTGGTCCTCCTCGTCGATCAGCTCGCGGAAGGCCGCCTGATCGTCCGGGGCCAGGCCGTCGTAGCGCTGCTCGAGGAAGGGAACCAGCAGCAGGTCCAGTTCCCACATGCCGCGCCGGCTATGCCAGTAGAGCCGCTTGCGTCGTGCCGCCTCGGGGCTTGATGGTTCGTTCAAGGTCGACCTCGCCTTTCTCCGGGAGTGTGGCCGCAGTATACCCGAGCCCGGCCGCGGAGGCAGCCGGAGAGCGCTCGGCGCCCCTCTCTCTGCCTATGGTCGTAGTGCGTTGTTTTGTCTCGTTTTGCCGAGTATGCTTGGACGAAAACAACAGCCCGCCGCCAACGGAGACCCGCGATGACCAAGTCCGAGCTGATCGAGCAGATCGCCATGCGACAGCCCGAGCTCTCCCTCAAGGAGGTGGAATCGGCCGTTCGCCTGATCCTCGACGACATCACCGAGACCCTGGCGGCGGGTGGCCGCGTGGAGATCCGCGGCTTCGGCAGCTTCTCCCTGCACTACCGTGAACCGCGCATCGGGCGCAATCCCAAGACCGGCGAACCGGTCGCGCTGGACGGCAAGTTCGTGCCACACTTCAAGCCCGGCAAGGAGCTTCGCGAGCAGGTGGATGCCAGTCGCGCCCTGGGCTACTGAGCCCGCTCCATTCTTCCGACCCAACTCTTACATCCTACAGGGGACACTACGCATGCGTTGGCTCAAAGGCCTGATCCTGGCCATCATCCTGCTGGCGGTTCTACTGGTCGGCATCCTGTTCGCCACCAACAACCGCGAGGCGCTGCCGCTCAACCTGATCTGGATCGAGCTGCCCCCGGCCTCCCTCTCGGTATGGCTGCTGGCCTCGCTGGCTGTCGGCGTGCTGCTCGGAATGCTGGCCATGAGCGGCGTCTACCTGCGCCTGCGTACCCTGCTGACCCGCGCCCAGCGCCATAACCAGCAGCAGCGCAAGGAACTCGACCGCCTGCGCGTCCAGGAGCTCAAGGAACTCCCCTGAGATGCCCGATGCCCTGCTGCTGACCGTCCTGGTGGCAGCGGTCGCCATCGGCTGGTGGCTGGGCCGCCGCGAACGACGCACACACCATGATCCCGCCCCACCGACCGGGCTGGCGCGGGACTATTTCGTGGGCCTCAACTACCTGCTCAACGACCAGCAGGACCGCGCCATCGAAACCTTCGTCGGCGCACTGGAGGTCAACAGCGAGACCATCGAGACCCATATCACCCTGGGCAACCTCTTCCGCAGCCGCGGCGAGGCGGACCGGGCGATGAAGATCCACCAGAACCTCCTCGCCCGCCCCAGCCTCACCGCCGCCCAGGGCGAACGGGTGCAGCTGGAACTGGCCCGTGACTTCCTCACCCTGGGCCTTCTGGATCGCGCCGAACGCCTGCTCAAGGGGCTGCTGCGCGACTCCCAGGACGCCACGCTGCGCCATGCGGCGCGCCGGCTGCTCGCCGACCTCCTCGAGCGCGAGGGGGAGTGGGCAGCCGCCTTCGAGGTAGCCAACCCGCAGCTGGTCCAGGAGGACGAGGAGCGGCGCCGGGCCGCGGCCCACTGGCTCTGCCAGCTGGCCGAGGAGGAGCGTGCCAATGCCAGCCCCGTGCTCGCCCGCCGCCACCTCAAGCGGGCGCTGACCATCGACACCCGCTGCGTCCGCGCCAACCTGCTGCTGGCCGCACTCGAGCACGATACCGCCCACTACCGCCAGGCGATCACCTTCCTGTCGCGCATCCCCGCCCAGGATCCGGCCTTCACCCCCACCATGCTCGAGCCCCTGGCACGCAACTACCGCCTGCTCGACGACGAGGAGGGGCTCACGCGCCACCTGCACGAACTGCTCGAACGCCACCCCTATACCAGCGTGATCATCCTGCTGGCGGAGACCCTGCGCCAGCGCGAGGGCATCGAGTCGGCCATCGCCCTGGTCAGCGAACAGCTCAATCGCGAGGCGAGCCTGGGGGCGCTGGACTACCTGATCGATCTCTATCGTCAGCACAGCCGCGGCGACGCCCTGGAACAGCTGGCCCTGCTCAAGCGCCACACCGCCGACCTGCTCGGCAAGCTCCCCCGGCACCGCTGCCGGCGCTGCGGCTTCAGCGGCGACCGGCTGCACTGGCAGTGCCCTCGCTGTCGCAGCTGGGGAACCACCCGGCCGATCACCGGGATCGAGGGCGAATAGGCCGCCGAGCGTGACTCAACCGGCAGCGGCGAGTTCGGCCTCGATGGCATCCAGCGCCGCCATCGGCTCCTCGGCCTGGGTCACCGGTCGCCCCACCACCAGGTGGGTGCTGCCCGCGGCCATGGCATCGGCGGGGGTCATGATGCGCCGCTGGTCGCCGGCCTCGGCGAAACGGGGCCGGATGCCGGGGGTCACCTTGAGGAAGGCATCGCCACACGTCGCGCGCAGCCGCGCCGCCTCCCGCGCCGAGCACACCACGCCATCCATGCCGCTGTCCCGGGCCAGCCCCGCCAGGCGCTCCACCTGCTCGTCGGGCGAGGCCGTGATGCCCACCTCGGCGAGGTCCTCTGCCGCCATGCTGGTGAGGACGGTGACGGCGATCAGCCGGGTTGCCAGTCCGTGACGCTCGAGGCGCTCGCGCGCCGCCTCCATCATCCGGCGCCCGCCGCCGGCATGGACATTGACCATCCACACCCCCTGCTCGGCCGCCGCCTGGACGGCGCCGGCCACGGTGTTGGGAATGTCGTGGAACTTGAGGTCCAGGAACACCTCGAAGCCGCGCCCATGCAGCGCCTCCAGCCCATCGGGCCCGCTGCGGGTGAAGAGCTCCTTGCCGACCTTGAGGCGACAGCGCGCCGGGTCGAGCCGGTCCGCCATGCACAGGGCGGCATCGAGGGAGGGGTAGTCGAGGGCGATGATCAGCGGGGAAGCGGTAGACACGAAATGGGCTCCTGGCAAGAGGAAATCGACGCCAGATTATAGCAGCCACAGGCGAGAATGACGGTAAGAGCCCATCGACCCAAGCACGACGCCTTCTCCTACTGCCTGCCGGCCAGAACCTCACTGGACTGGCGTCCTGGCTGACATGGATTTGGGCAAAAAGGACGCGGGAATATCGCGCCGCCCTGACTAGCTTGAAGAAGCACCCACGCGGATGCGTTTCCAACTAGGGAGGAAGTGTCAATGAAAATCAGGATTCCAGCCCTCTTGGGGGCAGCTCTGGTCGCCCTCATGCTGGGACTGGCGCCCCTGGGCGCCATGGCCCAGGAGGTCGAACCGATCAACGTCAACACCGCAGGCGAGGAGCTGTTGACCGAGCTACCCGGCATCGGGCCCAGCAAGGCGGCGGCCATCGTCGAGGACCGCGAGGCCAACGGCCCCTACGAGAGCGCCGAGGACCTCGCGCGCGTCAGCGGGATAGGCGAGGTCACCGTGGCCAACCTCGAGGACCAGGTCACCTTCTGATCCGCCGCATCCGCGATGATCGACGAGTCACGCGCCCGGCGGCCTGCGCGTTAGAGGCGCAGGCCGCCGTCGCATTCGATGACCCGACCGGTGAAGTAGTCGTTCTCGAAGATGAAGGCCGCGCTCTGGGCGATGTTCTCCGGCTGGCCGAGACGCCTGAGGGGCACGCCTGAGATGAGCTTGTCCAGCATGTCCTGGCGCATGGAGGCGGTCATCTCGGTCTCGATGAAGCCCGGGGCCACGGCGCCGACGCGGATGCCATGGCGCGCCAGCTCCCTGGCCCAGGTGGTGGTGAGGGCCACCACGCCGGCCTTGCAGGCGGCATAGTTGCTTTGCCCCATGTTGCCGGCCCGCGAGATGCTGGAGATATTGACGATAACGCCCTCGTTGCCCGCCTCGATCATCTGGGCCGCCGCCTCGCGGCCGCACAGGAAGACTCCGGTCAGGTTGACGTCTACCACCGCCTGCCACTGCTCAAGGGACATGGTCTTCTCGACCTTGCCGTCCCGGGCCTTGACCAGCAGGGCGTCGCGCAGGATGCCGGCGTTGTTGACCAGGCCGCTCACTGGCCCCAGCGAACCGGCGATATCGGCGAAAGTCTGCTTCACCGAGGCCTCGTCGGCCACGTTGGTGACGTAGGCCCGTGCCTCGATGCCGGCCCCATACAGCCCGGAGACCGCCTCGTCGAGGGTGGCGGCATCGGTGTCGAGCAGCGCCAGGCGGGCGCCACGGCTGCCCAGCAAGCTGGCCATGGCCAAGCCCAGGCCGCGGGCGCCGCCGGTGATGGCGATGACGGAATTCTGCAGTTGCATCGTGTTTCCTCCAGGAAATGACGGACAAGTGATGGAAGCCTGTCACTGTAGCAGGCTTTTGTGCAGTGCATTATGACCGCATGGTTAAGCTAATGCTCTCGCCTTTGCCGCCCACTGGCCAGGACCGCCGCTCAACGCTTGATTTCGCCGGCCTCGCCCCCATTTCCCCGTGAACGTCATCACGGGAGGCCCTATGCCCTTTCTCCTCATCTTCACGCTGTTCGCCCTGCTCGACTTCGTGATCCTGTTCTCGGTGGGCAGCCAGATCGGCCTGCTCACCACCCTGCTGCTGGTGCTGGCCACCGGCTTCATCGGCCTGCACCTGATCCGCCGCGAGGGGGCCGCCACCTTCGCCCGGGCACGCGAGCGCCTGGAGCGCGGCGAGATGCCCTCCGGCGAGCTGCTCACCGGCGCGGCGCTGATCTTCGGCGGCGCCCTGCTGATGGCCCCGGGCTTCGTCTCCGACGCCCTGGGCTTCCTGTGCCTGATCCCCGATGCCCGCCGCCTGATGGGCAAGCTGCTGGCCTGGCTGGGCATTCGCACCCACGGCTTCCACGTGCATCGCGAGGGCTTCGGCGCCTCGCCGGGCGCCGGCCGTCCCCGCGACGACTGGACCCAGGCCGACGAGGGACGCCATCGCCGCGGAGCCGAGGAGGCGACCTCCGGCGAGGGTGACGACGAGGTCATGGAGGGGGAATTCATCTCCCGCGACGAGCGCCGCGGCTGAGGTTTCGCCGCCGGGCAAAAAAATTTCGACGGGCCCCTTGAAAGCCCATCGGCGAGCCCCACTTACACGTCAGCAACAGCTTCGGTGCGCGAGACGCACCATTGACACGGCAGGCGTTCGACGCCTCCCCTCGCCACCCAGGTAGCGAGGCCATGATGCCAACCGCCGGGCAACCGGCACACAAACCATCAGGAGAACGTGAGCAATGAACATCCGTCCCTTGCACGATCGCGTCGTCATCCGTCGCGTTGAGGAAGAACAGAAAACCGCTGGCGGCATCGTGCTCCCGGGCAACGCCCAGGAAAAACCGACGCGTGGCGAGGTCCTCGCCGTCGGTAACGGCCGGATTCTCGACAACGGCGATGTCCGCCCCCTGGACGTAAAGGTCGGCGACACCGTGATCTTCAAGGAAGGCTTCGGCGTCGAGAAGCAGAAGATCGACGGCGAGGAAGTCCTGATCATGAGCGAGTCCGACATTCTGGCCGTTGTCGAAGGCTGAGCGGAAGACCGGTCACGCCGTCCAGACAGCACATTCTGACGTTCACGTAGAGATAGGAAGATAGCGAAATGGCAGCGAAACAAGTCAAGTTCTCCGATGATGCCCGCAAGCGCATGGCGCGCGGCGTGGACCTCCTGGCCAACGCCGTCAAGACCACTCTCGGTCCTAAGGGCCGCAACGTGGTCATCGAGAAGTCCTTCGGCGCCCCGACCGTCACCAAGGATGGCGTCTCCGTGGCCAAGGAGATCGAGCTGAAGGACAAGTTCGAGAACATGGGCGCCCAGATGGTCAAGGAAGTCGCTTCCAAGACCTCCGACGTCGCCGGTGACGGCACCACCACCGCCACCGTGCTGGCCCAGTCCATCGTCAACGAGGGTCTCAAGGGCGTCACAGCCGGCATGAACCCGATGGATCTCAAGCGTGGCATCGACCAGGCCGTGGCCGCCGCCGTCAAGGGGATCCAGTCCCTCTCCGTCCCCTGCACCGACTCCAAGGCAATCGCCCAGGTCGGCACCATCTCCGCCAACGGCGACAAGCGCATCGGCGAGATCATCGCCGAGGCCATGGAGAAGGTCGGCAAGGAAGGCGTCATCACCGTCGACGAGGGTCGTGGCTTCGAGGACGAGCTGGACGTGGTCGAGGGCATGCAGTTCGACCGTGGCTACCTCTCCCCCTACTTCGTCACCAACCAGGACACCATGGCGGTCGAGCTGGAAGACCCCTACATCCTGCTGGTCGACAAGAAGATCTCCAACATCCGCGAGCTGCTGCCGACCCTCGAGGCCGTCGCCAAGGCCGGCAAGCCGCTGGTGATCATCGCCGAGGACATCGAGGGCGAGGCCCTGGCCACCCTGGTGGTGAACACCATGCGCGGCATCGTCAAGGTCGCCGCCGCCAAGGCGCCGGGCTTCGGTGATCGCCGCAAGGCCATGCTGCAGGACATCGCCATCCTGACCAACGGCACCGTGATCTCCGAGGAGGTGGGCCTGACTCTGGAGCAGGCCACCCTGGACCACCTGGGCACCGCCAAGCGCGTGACCATGTCCAAGGAGAACACCACCATCATCGACGGCGCCGGCAACGACGGTGACATCGAGGCCCGCGTCAACCAGATCCGCGCCCAGATCGAGGAGACCTCCTCCGACTACGATCGCGAGAAGCTCCAGGAGCGCGTGGCCAAGCTGGCCGGCGGCGTGGCCGTCATTCGCGTCGGTGCCGCCACCGAGGTGGAGATGAAGGAGAAGAAGGCGCGCGTCGAGGACGCCCTGCACTCCACCCGTGCCGCCGTTGAGGAAGGCGTGGTGCCCGGCGGTGGTACCGCCCTGGTCCGCGTGCTGACCCAGATCACCGACCTCAAGGGTGACAACGAGGACCAGACCCACGGCATCGCCATCGCGCTGCGTGCCATGGAGTCCCCGCTGCGCCAGATCGTCACCAACGCCGGTCAGGAAGCCTCCGTCATCCTGAACCAGGTCAAGGCTGGCGAAGGCAACTACGGCTACAACGCCCAGACCGGCGAGTTCGGCGACCTGTTCGAGATGGGCGTGCTGGACCCGGCCAAGGTGACCCGCAGCGCGCTGCAGTCCGCCGGCTCCGTGGCTGGCCTGATGATCACCACCGAGGCCATGATCGCCGAGGATCCGGACGAGAAGGAGGCCGCTCCGGACATGGGTGGCATGGGCGGCATGGGTGGCATGGGCGGCATGATGTGATCTAAGCCCCCTGCCCCAGGCGCTGCTTCCAGCAAGGCCTGAGACAGACCCCGCCGGTGAAAGCCGGCGGGGTTTTTTGTTGGGATCATCGCAGACTGACGTGAAGCCCGTCGATAGGAGGGATGCTGTGCATCGCGACTGGAGGCCGTAGGCCTTCCGCGGCAACGCTTCCAGATCGGGCGGCATCAACGAGGCGCCTATCGGCGCCAGTCGCCCGGGGGACCCGGAGCAAGGCTTGGCGGCTTGGCGGCTTGGCGGCTTGGCGGCTTGGCGGCTTGGCGGCTTGGCGGCTTGG
>JBKHEO010000080.1:0-10781 GCA_046540755.1 Halomonas sp.
TGCGCCTGGTGATCTCCATCGCCAAGAAGTACACCAACCGCGGGCTGCAGTTCCTCGACCTCATCCAGGAGGGCAACATCGGCCTGATGAAGGCGGTGGACAAGTTCGAGTACCGCCGCGGCTACAAGTTCTCCACCTACGCCACCTGGTGGATCCGCCAGGCGATCACCCGCTCCATCGCCGACCAGGCGCGCACCATCCGCATCCCGGTGCATATGATCGAGACCATCAACAAGCTCAACCGGGTCTCCCGGCAGATGCTCCAGGAGATGGGCCGCGAACCCACCCCCGAGGAGCTCGGCGAGCGTCTCGAGATGCCCGAGGACAAGGTGCGCAAGGTGCTCAAGATCGCCAAGGAGCCGATCTCCATGGAGACCCCCATCGGTGACGACGACGACTCGCACCTGGGCGACTTCATCGAGGACAGCACCATGATCCTGCCCATCGACTCCGCCACCGGCGAGGGGCTGATCGAGGCGACCCGCAACGTGCTCGGCGGCCTGACCGCGCGGGAGGCGAAGGTGCTGCGCATGCGCTTCGGCATCGACATGAACACCGACCACACCCTCGAGGAGGTCGGCAAGCAGTTCGACGTCACCCGCGAGCGGATCCGCCAGATCGAGGCCAAGGCACTGCGCAAGCTGCGCCACCCCAGCCGCTCCGAGCCGCTGCGCTCCTTCCTCGACGAGTAGGGTACGCCCCGCCGGCCTCGGCCGCCGTGCGTTCCATCAAGAAGCCCCTGCCGGCACTGCCGGCAGGGGCTTCTTGCGTTGCCGGGAGTGGCCGGGCGGCTCAGCCCGCCCGGCGTGCCAGCGCCCAGCGCCGGGCCAGCAGGCTCAGCTCGATCACCGCGATCAGCAGCAGGGCGTAGCCGAACAGCTCCACCACCTCCTCGGCGGCGCTCTTGAAGTCGCGCAGGTAGTGCTCCTGGAGGATGGCGCGCCACATGTCCTGGCGTCCGTAGAGTCGCGAGAAGACGTAGGTGGTGAGGAAGCCCGCGGCAAACAGGCCGAAGGAGAAGCTGTTGGCGTAGGTGGCGAACTCGGCGGCGAAGCGCCGCCGGAGCCGGATCACCGCGGCGAGGATCGGCAGCAGCGTCAGGCTGACCAGCAGCTGCCAGGCGCCGTCGAAGACGTGGGTGTCCAGGTGGGCATCCTGTTCGCGGATCAGCGAGGCGAACAGGAAGCCGAACATCAGCAGCGCGACGAGGCGCAGCTGGCGCAGCCCGAGCATCACGTAGAGCAGCAGGGCCGAGGCCGATGCCAGCAGGGTCGTCTGGGCCAGCTCGGTGAAGCCCTGCTCGGAGAAGCGTGTCTCGGGAAGGTGCTGGGCCTCGAGGTAGACGCCCTGGGCGATGACGGCGATCAGCAGGATATAGAGCGTGGCGCGCAGGCAGGTGGCGCCGAAGCCGATCGGCCAGGAGGCGTGGGGAGGAGGTGACGACATGGTGCAGGGTCCGGCTTGACGTGTAAGGCCATCATTTTACCGACCTTTGTGCGTTGCGGCGAACCCGGCCGGCGACTTGTTTGCAAGCTATTGAAATTCGGGAGTCTACACCATTAGTCGAGTTTGCACCTTGGGCCTATTGCTCCGACGCGGCCTCTTCTCTAGCTTACGTTAACGTAAAGTGCTGGCGCGACGCCGGCGCCGTCCCCCGACGGATGGCACAACAACGACAACAGCACCACGGCGGGTCCCGCGGGACCCCGAGAGGACGATCCATGACCCAGGAGTTCATACTGGAGACCCGCGGGTTGACCAAGCAGTTTCGCGGCTTCACCGCCGTGGATGACGTCAACCTGCAGGTTCGGGAAGGGCATATCCATGCCCTGATCGGCCCCAACGGGGCCGGCAAGACCACCGTCTTCAACCTGCTCACCAAGTTCCTGCCGCCGACCCGCGGCGAGATCCTCTATCGCGGCAAGCCCATCACGCGCATGAAGGCCAACGAGATCGCGCGCCTGGGCCTGGTGCGCTCCTTCCAGATCTCCGCGGTGTTCGGCCACATGACCGCCCTGGAGAACGTGCGGGTGGCGCTGCAGCGCAAGCTGGGCACCTCCTTCCACTTCTGGAAGCCCGAGAGCAGTCTCGACCCCCTCAACGACCGCGCCCTGGCGCTCCTCGCCGAGGTGGGCCTTGCCGAGTATGCCGACGTGCTCACCGTGGAGATGCCCTACGGGCGCAAGCGTGCCCTGGAGGTGGCCACCACCCTGGCCCTGGAGCCCACGGTGATGCTGCTCGACGAGCCGACCCAGGGCATGGGCGCCGAGGACGTCGACCGCATCGTCGAGCTGATCCGGCGCGTCTCGAAGGGGCGCACCGTGCTGATGGTGGAGCACAACCTGAGCGTGGTCAGCCGGCTGTGCGACCGCATCACCGTGCTGGCCCGCGGCAGCGTGCTGGCCGAGGGCGACTATCAGGAAGTCTCGCGCAACCCCCAGGTGCGCGAGGCCTACATGGGCAGCGACGCCGCCGCGGAAGAGGAGGCCAGCGCATGAGCCAGGCAGCCGAGGCGCTTCGCGAGACTCGCGACGCCCACCCTAACCAGGACGGCGCCGAGATGCTGCGGGTCAGCGACCTGCACGCCTTCTACGGCGAGTCCCACATCCTCCACGGCGTCGACTTCGACGTGAAGCGCGGCGAGCTGGTGACCCTGCTCGGCCGCAACGGCGCCGGGCGCAGCACCACCCTCAAGTCGATCATGAACATGGTCGGCCGGCGCACCGGCTCGATCATGATCAACGGCAACGAGACCCTGGGCATGAAGCCCCACCGCATCCCGCGGCTGGGCATCGGCTACTGCCCCGAGGAGCGCGGGATCTTCGCCAGCCTCGACGTCGAGGAGAACCTGCTGCTGCCGCCCACGGTGCGCTCCGACGGCATGAGCCTCGACGAGATCTACGCCATGTTCCCCAACCTCTACGAGCGGCGCCGCAGCCAGGGCACCCGGCTCTCCGGCGGCGAGCAGCAGATGCTGGCGATGGCGCGCATCCTGCGCACCGGGGCGCGGCTGCTGCTGCTCGACGAGATCACCGAAGGCCTCGCCCCGGTGATCGTCCAGGCGCTCGGCGAGGTGCTGGTCAAGCTCAAGGAGCGCGGCATGACCATCGTGCTGGTGGAGCAGAACTTCCGCTTCGCCGCGCCCCTGGCCGACCGCCACTTCGTGATGGAGCACGGCCGCATCGTCGAGGAGATCAGTGCCGCCGAGCTGCCCTCGCGGCGCGACCACCTCAACAGTCTGCTGGGGGTGTGACGGCGTGCCCGTCGCCCGGCAGTTTCACCACCGCCAACCGTATCGACAACAACAAACCGCCCTCTCATGGGGGCCACGGAGTCATATCATGAACGTCAACCGCAAGCTCCTCGCCACCAGCATCGCGCTGGCCTCCGCCACCCTGTTCGCCGGCGGCGCCCAGGCCGAGATAAGCAACGACGAGGTACGTATCGGCTACCTCGCCGACATGTCCGGCACCTACCGCGACCTCGCCGGCCCCGGCGGCCTCGAGGCCCTGGAGATGGCCATCGAGGACTTCGGCGGGGAGGTGAACGGTGCTCCCATCGAGGTGAAGAGCGCCGACGACCGCAACAGCGCCGACGTGGGCGCCAACACCGTGCGCGAATGGATCGACGAGGACGACGTCGACATGGTCGCCGGCCTGGTGGCCTCCTCGGTGACCATCGCCGTGACCAAGGTCCTGGAGGAGAACGACGGCCTGGGCATCGTCTCCGGCTCCGCCGCCTCCAGCATCACCAACGAGCACTGTACCCCGAACCATATCCACTGGGTCTACGACACCTACCCGCTGGCCAACGGCACCGCCAAGGCGGTGGTGGAGCAGGGCGGCGATACCTGGTTCATGCTTACCGCCGACTACGCCTTCGGCCACGCCCTGGAGGAGGACGTGACCAAGGTGGTGGAGGAGAACGGCGGCGAGATCGTCGACTCCGTGCGCCACCCCTTCCCCACCAGCGACTTCTCCTCCTACATCCTTCAGGCACAGGGCTCCGGCGCCAAGATCGTCGGCCTGGCCAACGCCGGCGCCGACACCGTCAACGCCATCACCACTGCCAGCCAGTTCGGCCTGACCGAGGGCGGCCAGCAGCTCGCCGGCCTGCTGATCTTCCTCAACGACGTGCACTCCATGGGCCTCGAGGCGACCCAGGAGCTGCTGCTCACCACCGGCTGGTACTGGGACATGGACGACGAGGCGCGCGAGTGGGCCGACCGCTACTTCGAGCGCGTGGGCAAGCGCCCGACCATGGTCCAGGCCGGCATCTACTCCAGCACCATGCACTACCTGGAGACCGTGGAAGAGGAGGGCACCGACGATCCCGAGGCCATCCGTGCGGCCATGGCCGAGCGCCCGGTGGAGGACTTCTTCGCGCGCAACGGCCGCATCCGCGAGGATGGTCGCATGGTCCACGACATGTACCTGGCGCAGGTGAAGACCCCGGAAGAGTCCACCGACGAGTGGGACGTCTACGAGATCCTCGACACCATCCCCGCCGAGGAGGCCTACCGCCCGCTCGAGGAGAGCCAGTGCAAGCTGGTCAACAACTGAGCGGTGACGGAACCCGGCGGCGGCTGTGTCAGCCGCCGCCTCTGTGACGGGAGGTCCACGACATGACGATGATTTTCGGGGTGCCGGTGGCGGTGTTCATGGGCCAGCTGATGCTGGGCCTGATCAACGGTGCCTTCTACGCCCTGCTCAGCCTGGGGCTGGCGGTGATCTTCGGGCTGCTGAAGATCGTCAACTTCGCCCACGGCGCCATGTACATGCTGGGTGCCTTCGGCACGCTGCTGGGGATGCGCTACCTGGGCGTCAACTACTGGGTGGCCCTGCTGCTGGTGCCGCTGTTGGTGGGCGGCATGGGCATGCTGGTGGAGCGCTACCTGCTGCGCCGCATCGCCCACCTCGACCACCTCTACGGTCTGCTGCTGACCTTTGGCCTGGCGCTGATCTTCGAGGGCACCCTGGTCAACTTCTTCGGCGTCTCGGGCTCGAGCTACCCGACGCCCGCCGCCATGCAGGGTGGTTTCCAGCTCAGTTTCATGTTCCTGCCCACCTATCGCGCCTGGGTGCTGGCGGCGGCCATCGGCGTCTGTCTGGCCACCTGGTTCATCATCGAGCGCACGCGCCTCGGCGCCTACCTGCGCGCCGGCACCGAGAACCCGGCGCTGATGCAGGCCTTCGGGGTCAACGTGCCCCAGCTGATCACCCTCACCTACGGCTTCGGGGTGGCGCTGGCCGCCTTCGCCGGGGTGCTGGCCGCCCCCCTCTATCCGGTGTCGCCGACTATGGGCTCGAGCCTGCTGATCGTGGTCTTCGCCGTTGTGGTGATCGGCGGCATGGGCTCGATCCTCGGCGCCGTGATCACCGGCCTCTCCATGGGCCTGATCGAGGGGATCACCAAGGTGTACTACCCCGAGGCCGCCAACACCGTGATCTTCCTGGTGATGGTGGTGGTACTGATGCTGCGTCCCGCGGGACTCTTCGGCAAGGAGGCATGACACCATGTCGGCAACCCAGACCCTGACCCCGGCCATGGAGCGCCAGCGCGAGGCCAAGCGGCGGCGCAACGTTCTCTACCTGGCGCTGATCGCCTTCGGCCTGGTGGCCCCCTTCGTGGCCTACCCGGTGTTCCTGATGAAGGTGCTGTGCTTCGCGCTGTTCGCCTGTGCCTTCAACCTGCTGCTCGGCTACGCCGGCCTTCTCTCCTTCGGGCACGCCGCCTTCCTGGCCACCGGCGGCTACTTCACCGGCATCATGCTGGCCAGCTACCCCGGGCTGACCCCGGAGCTCGGCATCCTGATCGGCACCTTCGCCGCCGTGGTGCTGGGCACCCTGTTCGGCGCCCTGGCGATCCGCCGCCAGGGTATCTACTTCGCCATGGTGACCCTGGCGCTGGCGCAGATGATGTACTTCTTCTTCGTCCAGGTGCCCTTCACCGGCGGCGAGGATGGCCTGCACGGGGTGCCGCGGGGCGAGCTGTTCGGGCTGATCAGCCTGAAGA
The DNA here is from genome assembly GCA_046540755.1 of Halomonas sp. Classification (GTDB taxonomy): domain Bacteria; phylum Pseudomonadota; class Gammaproteobacteria; order Pseudomonadales; family Halomonadaceae; genus Halomonas. Next base: position 6,016 of record JBKHEO010000080.1, read on the forward strand.
GCAACCTGGCCATGTACTACTTCGTGTTCGTGGTCTTCCTGATTGGCTTCGCCATCATTCACCGCGCCGTGCACTCGCCCTACGGCCAGGTGCTCAAGGCGATCCGAGAGAACGAGCCGCGCGCCGTCTCGCTGGGCTACAACGTCGACGCCTACAAGCTGCTGGCCTTCGTGCTCTCCGCCGGCCTGGCGGGCCTGGCGGGGGCCACCAAGACGGTGGTCTTCCAGCTCGCCTCGCTGACCGACGCTCACTGGCACATGTCCGGCGAGGTGATCCTGATGACCCTGCTGGGCGGCGTGGGCACCCTGTTCGGCCCGCTGGTGGGCGCCGGGCTGGTGGTCAGCCTGCAGACCCAACTGGCCCAGTCGCCGCTGGGCAACTGGGTGAGCGTGGTCCTCGGCGCCATCTTCGTGATCTGCGTGCTGAGCTTCCGCAGCGGCATCGTCGGCGAGATCCAGAAGATCGTGAAGAAGAACTTCAAGTAAGGCGCGCTGCGCCGTCGTGATGCGAGGCGCCCTGCGGGGCGCCTTGTCGTTGATCGCCCGGCAGGCTCGCCGGGAGGCGCTCCACCAGGTAGTCCAGGAAGCGGTGCAGCTTGGGGGAGCGCTGCCGGTGGCGAGGGAACACCGCCCACACCGCGGTGTCGGCGTGGCGGTAGGCGTCGAGCACCGAGACCAGCTCGCCGCTGGCCAGGTACTTCTCGACGTAGTAGTCCGGCAGCTGGGCCAGCCCCAGCCCCTTGAGGGCGGCGTCGAGCAGCGCCGGCCCCGAGTTGGCGCGCCAGCCGCCCTCCACGCGCACCTCGCGGCGCACCCCGTCCACGGCGAAGCGCCAGTGGTCGCGGCTGCCGACCAGGCAGCGGTGGCGGGAGAGCTCGGCCAGGGCGTGAGGCTGGGAGATATGGGTGAAGTAGGCCGGCGCCCCCACCACGTACTCGCGGCGCTCGCACAGGCGCCGGGCCACCAGGCTGGAGTCCTCCAGCCGCCCCATGCGGATCGCCACGTCGAACCCCTCGTCGATGATGTCTACCCGCCGGTTGGTGAAGTGCATGCGCACCTCGAGCTGCGGATGGTCGAGCAGGAAGTCGTTGACCAGCGGGGCGATGTAGCGCTCGCCGAAGGTGGTGGCCGAGGTCAGGGCGAGCCGCCCCCGGGGGCGGTCCTGGAGGTCGCCGATCGCCGCCTCGGCCTCGCGGAAGCCGTCGAACAGCTGGCGGCAGTGGCGGTAGTAGAGGGCACCGGCGTCGGTCAGGTGGGTCTGGCGGGTGGTGCGGTAGAGCAGGGCGGTGCCCAGCTGCTGTTCCAGCTGGGCCACCAGCCGGCTGACATGGGAGGGTGACACCGACAGCGCCCGCGCCGCGGCGACGAAGGTGCCCAGCCGCACCACCTCGACGAAGGCCTCGATTCGATCCCAGCGCTGCATTCAAGCTCCTTGCTCTGCGAGCTGTGCGAGGCTGATCCGGCGACAGCTCTCCGGCGCCTCTCACGCGGCTCGAGTACCAGTCGTCGACATTATTGCCATGTAGCAATAATGTCGTGTCTTTGGTGCAGTTTATCTCGTAGGGCGTCCTTGCCTAGACTGGAAAGCAGAAGTTTTGCCTCTGGCACCATCGCTGCGTCCCTGAGCGAGGGCGCCGGGGGCAGGCCGTGGAGGAGGTCCTACGCCAGGGACGGCGTCGGTAGCGCCCAGGGATGGGTTCACAGCGCCTCCTCGCCGGCCTGCCACCGGATCAGCCCGAGCGGTGTCAGTCGATCAAAGGACTCACACATGCGAGGAGATCGATCATGAAGTCACGCGCCGCCGTCGCCCTGGAAGCGGGCAAGCCCCTGGAGCTCACCGAGATCGACGTCGAGGGCCCCAAGGCCGGCGAGGTGCTGGTGAAGATGGCCGCCACCAGCGTCTGCCACACCGATGCCTTCACCCTCTCCGGCGCCGACCCGGAGGGCAACTTCCCGGCGGTGCTGGGCCACGAGGGGGCCGGCGTCGTCCAGGAGGTGGGCGAGGGGGTCACCAGCGTGCGTCCCGGCGACCACGTCATCCCGCTCTATACCGCCGAGTGCGGCCAGTGCAAGTTCTGCCGCTCGGGCAAGACCAACCTGTGCAGTGCGGTGCGTGCCACCCAGGGCCAGGGGGTGATGCCCGACGGCACCTCGCGCTTCTCCCTGGAGGGGCGCAAGCTGCACCACTACATGGGCACCTCCACCTTCAGCGAGTATACGGTGCTGCCCGAGGTGTCGCTCGCGGTGGTCTCGAAGGAGGCGCCCATGGACAAGATCTGCCTGCTGGGCTGCGGCGTGACCACCGGCATCGGCGCGGTGATGAACACCGCCAAGGTGGAACCGGGCGCCACCGTGGCCGTCTTCGGCCTGGGCGCCATCGGCCTCGCCGTCATCCAGGGCGCGGTGATGGCCAAGGCCAGCCGCATCATCGCCATCGACGTCAACCCGGAGAAGTTCAAGCTCGCCGAGCAGTTCGGCGCCACCGACTTCGTCAACCCCAAGGAGTACAGTGCGCCGATCCAGGAGGTGATCGTCGACCTCACCGACGGCGGCGTCGACTACTCCTTCGAGTGCATCGGCAACGTCAACGTGATGCGCTCCGCCCTGGAGTGCTGCCACAAGGGCTGGGGCGAGTCCATCATCATCGGAGTGGCCGGCGCCGGCGAGGAGATCAGCACGCGGCCGTTCCAGCTGGTCACCGGCCGGGTCTGGAAGGGCTCCGCCTTCGGCGGCGTCAAGGGGCGCTCGGAGCTGCCGGGCTACGTGGACCAGTACATGAAGGGCGAGATCAACATCGACGACTTCATCACCCACGACATGCCCTTCGAGAAGATCAACGAGGCCTTCGAGCTGCTGCACCGGGGCGAGAGCATCCGCACCGTCCTTCACTACTGAGCCGGGAGGCCTGTCCATGACCATGACCGAGAACCTCGAGCTGGTGGCGGCCAACAAGAGCTTCGGCGGCTGGCACAAGCGCTACCGCCACCGCTCCCGGGCGCTGGACTGCGAGATGGTGTTCGCCATCTACCTGCCGCCCCAGGCCGAGACCCGGCGGGTACCGCTGCTGTGGTGGCTCTCCGGGCTCACCTGCACCGACGAGAACTTCATGCAGAAGGCCGGCGCCCAGCGCCTCGCCGCCGAGCTCGGCATCGCCATCGTCTGCCCCGACACCAGCCCGCGGGGCACCGACCTGCCCGGCGAGCATGACAGCTACGACTTCGGCGCCGGCGCCGGCTTCTACGTCAACGCCACCCGGGAGCCCTGGAAGCGCCACTACCGAATGTACGACTACATCACCGAGGAGCTCCCCTCGGTGGTGCGTCAGCACTTCCCGGTCAATGGCCGCGAGTCGATCAGCGGCCACTCCATGGGCGGCCACGGCGCCCTTGTGATGGCCCTGCGCCGCCCCGGCCACTACCGCTCGGTGTCGGCCTTCGCGCCCATCGCCAATCCCGCCGAGAGCCCCTGGGGACAGAAGGCCTTCGCCGGCTACCTGGGCGAGGATCGCGGCAGGTGGACCCAGTACGACGCCTGCGAGCTGGTGGCCCGCGGCGCCTCCCGCCAGCCGCTGTTCATCGACCAGGGCGAGGCCGACGACTTCCTCGAGGAGCAGCTGCGCCCCGAGCGCCTCGAGGCGGTGTGCGCCGAGCACGACCATCCGCTGACCCTGCGTCGCCAGCCTGGCTATGACCACAGCTACTACTTCATCGCCAGCTTTATCGAGGACCACCTGCGCTACCACGCCGAGCGGCTGCACAAGACGCGCTGACGGCCTTTCCCCCCGAGGCGTCCCGGGCCCTATACTGGCCGCAAAGGACCGGTGGGCCCATGGCTCGGGATGAGGAGAGACGCATGCGACGAGGTCGACGATGATCGCCAGTTGGAGGCGACGGCTGTGGGGCTGGCTGTGGCGCGCGGCCCTGGGCTTCGCGGTGCTCTCGGTGCTGCTGGTGCTGCTCTTCCGCCAGGCGCCGGTATTCGGCTCCATGGTGATGGTGGAGCGCAAGGTGCAGTCCTGGGTCGCCCGGGAGTCCCTCGACATCCAGCATCGCTGGCGTCCCTGGGACGAACTCTCCGACCACGCCAAACTGGCGGTGATCGCCGCCGAGGACCAGCGTTTCCTGGAACACCGTGGCTTCGACCTGAACGAGATCCGTCGCGCCTGGGAGGCGAGCCGCAACGGTGGCCGCCTGCGCGGGGCCAGCACCCTGAGCCAGCAGACCGCCAAGAACCTCTTCCTGTGGAGCGGGCGCAGCTGGGTACGCAAGGGCCTCGAGGCCTGGTTCACCCTGCTGATCGAGGCCCTGTGGCCCAAGCAGCGCATCCTCGAGGTCTACCTCAATATCGCCGAGTGGGACACCGGCGTGTTCGGCCTGGAGGCCGCGGCCCGGCACTACTTCGATGCTTCCGCCGATCGCCTCGGGCCGCTCCAGGCGAGCCGGCTGGCGGCGATCCTGCCCGATCCGCGGGGACGCGACGCGGCACGGCCGAGCCCCGCGGTGGCCGAGCGCAGCGACTGGATCCGCCGGCAGATGAACAACCTGGGCGGCGTCGCCTACCTCGAGCGTTTTTAGCCCCTCGACGGGCCTGGCCGCCATGACGACAACAACGAGGACGCCATGACCGTGCAGAACCCCCGAACCAAGCGTCGTCGCGGACGGTCTCGTGGCCGTGACCTGCCCCCCGTGGCCCTGGCGACCCTGCGCCAGCTCCTCGGCGACGAGCGCGCCGACCCGTCGCTGCGCCGCCGCGACCGGCTGATCGAGC
>JBKHEO010000081.1:0-10538 GCA_046540755.1 Halomonas sp.
GATTCACTTGCCACTACACCATAGACCATGGGGCCGTTACGCCCTCATGGCAAGGCACCGCCGGATAACGTCCAGGCCTGACCTCGCTCAGGCGCCACCGCGCAACCGGGCCAAGGCCGCGGCAAGCGGCGCCTGGCCCAGCTCGCGCAGCGCCGCCATGTTGCGCTCGGGAATCGCTTCGGGGTCCGGGTAGTGGGCAAGGGCCCGCTCGAGTCCCGCCTCGCGCAGCAGGTGCAGCATGGGAAACGGCGAGCGGTTGGTGAAGTTGGCGGGGTCGTCCGGCTCGGCGTCCGCGAAGACGTAGTCCGGGTGGAAGCTCGCCAGCTGGTAGATGCCCTCATAGCCCTGGTCGGCAAGCAGCGCCTCGGCCACGCCCAGGAAGTCCAGGTAGTCGTCGAACGCCTCGAGCCCGGGAGTCAGCACCAGCAGGGTGGTCTCGATCGCCGGCGTCCGGTCGAGGCGTTCGCATTCGTCGACAAGCGCCAGCAGGGCGGGCTCCCACGCCTGGGCGTCCACCGCCACGTAGCGGATGCTGTCGCGCTCGACCTCGCGGCCGGCGAAGGGGCAGACGTTTCGGGCGACCACGAAGGTCTCCACCCACTGGCGGGTGGCGGCGAGGGGGTCGAGGGGAGACATGGCGGCCTCGCGGGCTGGGAGTGGGCCGGCAGTATAGCAGGGGCCGGCGAGGCTACCCGTTCGCCCCATTCCGCCGCGAGGCGAGGCGATCGGCCAGGCGCGTGGGCTCCGGCAGCTTGGTGCGCCCCAGGCAGGCCACCACCCAGCGGAGCGCCGTGGCAAGCGACACCCGATGCCCGCCGGAGACGAAGATCGGCTTGACCCCGGGCCGCGAGCGCAGCACCGCGCCGACCACCTCCTCGTCGGGGCCGTCGGTGAGCGGCGTCCAGTCGCCCTGCGCCGGCCCCGGCTCCCCGTGGCGCCCGCACAACCGCGACTTGGCCACGCCGATCGTCGGCAGGTCGAGCCACAGCCCGAGATGCGAGGCGACTCCCAGGCGCCGCGGATGGGCGATGCCCTGGCCGTCCACCATCACCAGGTCCGGCGTCACGGCGAGCCGGTCGAAGGCGGCCAGCGCCGCCGGCACCTCGCGGAAGGAGAGCAGCCCCGGCACATAGGGCATCCGCGTCGGCTCGCGATGCACCGCCTGCTCGACCGCCTCGAACCGCCCACCCTCCTCGGGCGGCCAGGCCAGCACCACCACCGCCGCCCGGGTGATCGCCCCGCCCTGCTCAAAGCCGATATCCACTCCGGCGATGCGCCGCACCTCGCCCAGGCGGTCCTCGCGCTCGACGCGCCCGGCCAGGCGCCGCTGCAGGGCGATGGCCTCGCAGGGCGCGAGGTCCCAGTCATGGAGGGGAGCAAGTGACATGGAAACTCCAGCAGGATTATCACGTTTGCACGGGTCGAGGAGCGCTGGGGACAAGCCGTAGAGGAGGTCCTACGCCAGGGATGGCGTCGGTAGCGCCCAGGGAGGGGTTCACAGCGCCTCCTCGCAGGCTTGTCGCCAGACCAGCTCCGATGGGATGACTCAGCGAGCTCCTGAACAGCCGCTCCGGAGTCGCGTAGACTAGCGCCTTCGGGAGGGCGACAGGAAGGGAGAGCCATGCAACTGATCCACACCGCCGACTGGCACCTGGGCCAGAGCTTCCACGGCCAGGAGCGCCACGCCGAGCATCGCGCCTTCCTCGCCTGGCTGCTCGATACCCTGGTGGAGCGCCGGGCCGACGCCCTCCTGGTGGCCGGCGACATCTTCGATGTGGTCAACCCGTCGCTTGCCGCCCAGGAGCTGCTCTACGACTTCATCGTCAGCGCCCACGAGCGGCTGCCGAGCCTGGATATCGTGCTGATCGCCGGCAACCATGACAGCGGCAACCGCGTCGAACTGCCCGCGCCGCTGATGCGCCGCCTGCGTACCCACGCCCTGGGCCGGGTGCGCTGGCTCGATGACGGCAGCCTCGACACCGAGCGCCTGCTGGTGCCGCTCACCGACGACCAGGGCGAGACCCGCGCCTGGTGCCTGGCGCTACCCTTCCTGCGCCCCGCCGAGGTCACCGGCGCGGCGCTGGCGAGCGACGACGACCCCGAGGACGCGCCCAACGACTACGTGGCCGGCATCACCCGGGTGCACCGCCAGCTGATCGCCGCCGCCGAGGCGCGCCGTCGCCCCGGCCAGGCGCTGGTCGCCATGAGCCACGCCCACCTGCACGGCGCGGCGGTCTCCGAGGCCAGCGAGCGGCCCATCGTGATCGGCGGCGAGGAGTCGATCTCCGCCGCCCTCTTCCCACCGGCGATCGCCTATGTCGCCCTGGGCCACCTGCACCGCCCCCAGCAGGTCGGCGAGGCGCGCATCCGCTACAGCGGCAGCCCCTTGCCGCTGGACTTCAGCGAGGCCGGCTACCCCCACCAGGTGGTGGCGGTGAGCCTGGAGGGCGAGGCGCTGGCCGCGGCGGAGCCGATCCCGGTGCCGCGCCCGGTGGCCATGCATCGCCTGGGCCCCGCGCCGCTCGAGACGCTGCTGGCCGAGCTCCAGGCGCTCGACGACGACCCGGCGCTGGCAAAGGAAAAGTGGCCCTGGCTGGAGCTGCAGGTGGAACTCGAGGCACCGTTGCCGGACCTGCGCGCCCGGGTGGAGGCCGCCCTGGAGGGGCGGGCGCTGCGCCTGCTGCGCCTGGTGCGTCGGCTGCCCGAGGGGGCGGGCCAGGCGCATCCCGCCCGGGTCGACCTCGAGAGCCTGGGGCCGCGCAAGCTCTTCGCGCGCACCTGGGAGCAGCGCTGGGGCGAGCCGCCCGACGACGCCGTGCTGGCCGACTTCGACCGCCTGCGCCAGGAGGTGCTGGACGCCGACGACACCCGGGAGGAGACACCAGGATGAGGATCCTCGCCCTGCGCCTGGAGAACCTGGCCTCGCTGCCGGGGCCGCTTGAGATCGACTTCACCGCGCCGCCGCTGAGTGACGCCGGCCTGTTCGCCATCACCGGCCCCACCGGTGCCGGCAAGAGCACCCTGCTCGACGCCCTCTGCCTGGCGCTCTTCGGCAGCACCCCAAGGCTGCGCCAGGCGCCAAGCCGCGACAGCCAGGTCGCCGACACCCCCGACTCCACCCTGACCACCGGCGACCCGCGGACCCTGCTGCGCCGCGGAGCCGCCGAGGGCCACGCCGAGGTGGACTTCCTGGGCCGCGACGGCCGCCGCTACCGCGCCCGCTGGTCGGTGCGCCGGGCCCGGCAGCGCATCGACGGCCGGCTGCAGAAGGCCGAGCAGTCGCTGCGCGACCTCGACGCCGACCGCCTGCTCACCGCCCAGAAGCGCGAGTTCGACCGCCTGCTGCCCGAGCGCCTGGGGCTCGGCTTCGACCAGTTCACCCGCGCGGTGCTGCTCGCCCAGAGCGAGTTCGCCGCCTTCCTGCAGGCCGACGACAACGCCAGGAGCGACCTGCTGGAGCGCCTGACCGGCACCGAGGAGTACTCGCGGATCTCGATGGCCGCCTACCGCCGCACCGACGCCGCGCGCAAGGCCGTGGAGGCCCTGGAGGCACGGCTCGCCGACGCCCTGCCCGCCGAGCCCGAGGCCCGCGCCGAGCTGGAGCGTATGGCCGAGGCGCGCCGCGGGGAACTCGAGGCGCTGCGCCGCGAGGAGGAGGCGCTCCAGGCGCGGAGCCGCTGGCATGACGACGACGCCCGTTTGGAGGCGGCCTACCGCGAGGGTCTCCGCGAGCAGCGCGCCGCCGAGGCCGACTGGCAGGCCCTCGCCCCCCGGCGCGTCGAGCGCGACTGGCGCCGGCGCATCGCCCCCCGGCGGCATGCCCTGCTGCGCCAGGCCGAGCTGCCCGGCGAGATCGAGGCGCTGACGACCACCCACGCCGAGACCCTCAAGCGGCAGGAAGACGCCGAGGCCGAGCGGCAGGCGGCCGCCGAGACGCTGGAACAGGCGGAAAAGCGGCTCAAGGAGGCCGGCGACGCCCGCCGCCAGGCCGAGCCCGAGCTGCGCCGGGCCCGCGAGGAGAGCCAGCGGCTCGCCACCCTCGAGCAGCGGCTCGAGGAGCTCGACGCCTCCCGCCAACGACAGCGCCGGCATGCCGAGGAGCTGGGGAAAGGCCATGACCAGGCCCAGGCCGACCAGCAGGATCGCCGGCGCCGGCGCGACGCCTGGCAGGCCACCCTCGAGCGCCACCTGGGGCCACACCCCGACCTCGACACCGCCCGGGAGGCCGCCCGCGAGGCCCTTGAGGCGGCCGCCCGACGCCACCTCGCCCTGGGGGAACTGGCCGGCCTCTGGCAGGAGTACCGGCGCGCCGAGACGACCCGGGAGCGGCTGGCGCTCCAGATCGGCGAGGAGCGCGCCCGTCGCGACCGGCTGCTCGCCGAGGGGCAGGCCGCGCGCACTCGCCTCGACCGCGCCCAGGCCCATCTCGACAGCGTCGCGGCGCTGGTCGAGCGCAGCCGCGCCGTGCGCAGCGAGAGCGTGGTGCGCCTGCGCGAGGCCCTGGCCGAGGGCGAGCCCTGCCCGGTGTGCGGCGGCCTCGACCACCCCTGGCGCCACCGGCCGCCGGCCACCCCCGAGGCGGCCCAGCTCCAGGCCCAGGAGGAAGAGGAAGAGCGCCAGCTCGGCGAGGCCCGGGAGGCCCGGGACGCCGCCCAGAAACAACGCGACGAGCTGGTGGGCGACTACCGGGCCGCGGAACGCTCGCTCACTCGGCTGGCGCAGGACCTCACGGCCGCCGAGCAGCGCCAGGACGCCGCCCGCCGGGCGCTCTCGGCACACCCGCTCCAGGGGGAGCTTGCCGCCGTCGAGACGGCCGAGCGCGATGCCTGGCTGGAGGAGCAGCAGGCACGGAGCGAGGCGACGCGACGCCGGGAGCGCCAGGCGCTGGACGAGCTGAACCGCGCCGAGGCCGAGCTCGCCCCGCTGGAGACCGCGCTCCAGGAGGGCCGGCTCACGCTGACCCGCCTGGAGACCGAGAAGGCCAGCGCCGACAAGGCGCTCGCCGAGCTGGAGGAACGCCTGCCGCCGCTGCGAGCTGAGCGCGATACCCTCGCCGCCTCGCTTGCCCGGCGCCTGGGCGAGCACACCACGGTGGACGCCTGGCAGCAGCGGCTCGACGCGCACCAGGAGCAGGCCCGCCAGGCCCGGGACGACGCCCTGGCGCGGCTGCACGAGGCGCGCCAGGCGCACCAGGCGCTCGTGCAGCAGGCGACGCACGAGGCCGAGCGGCTCGCGGCGCTGCGCCAGGAGCGTGAGGCCCTGGATGACGACCTCGCCGCCTGGCGGCGCACCCTGCCCGACCTGGATGACGCCACCCTGGCGCGGCTGGTGGGGCAGCCCGAGGAGGCGGCCCGGGAGGAGGAACGCGAGCTCGACGCCGCCGAGGCGGAGCGCCAGCGCGCCACGGCCACCCTGGACGAGCGTCGCCGCGCGCTGCTCGACCATCGGCGCGGCCAGGGGCTGGCCGAGGGGGGAGACGAGGAGAGCGACGAGACGCTGCTGGGCGACGCCCTGGAGGAGACCCTGCGCCACCACCGGGAGGCGCTGGCCGAGGCCCGGGCCGAACTCGCCCCAAGGCTGGAGGCCGCTCAGCAGGCCCGGGACGATGCCGCCTTCGCGCTCGCCGACGATGACCGTCGCCGCGAACGCCAGCAGGCGGGCCGGGCCGAGCTGGAGGCCGCCCGGGCCGAGTACCGCCGCTGGGCACAGATCAGCGAGCTGATCGGCTCCGCCGACGGCAAGGCCTTCCGCCGCATCGCCCAGGCCTACAACCTGGAGCAGCTGCTGGAGCACGCCAACGCCCACCTGGCGGGGCTCAGCCGCCGCTATCGGCTGATCCGCGGCGGCAGCGAGCTGGGCCTGCTGGTGGAGGATCGCGACATGGCCGACGAGCGCCGCTCGGTGCACTCCCTCTCCGGCGGCGAGACCTTCCTGGTCTCCCTGGCGCTGGCCCTGGGGCTGGCGTCGATGGCCTCGGGGGAGCTCACGATCGAGTCACTGTTCATCGACGAGGGCTTCGGCAGCCTCGACCCGCAGTCGCTGGCGCTGGCCATGGAGGCGCTGGACGGCCTGCAGGCGCTGGGGCGTCGCGTCGGGGTGATCTCCCATGTGCAGGAGATGCACGAGCGCATCCCGGTGCAGATCCGGGTGGAACCCGTGGGCAACGGCACCAGCCGGGCGAAATTGGTCAGTCAGTAAAGGAAGCGAACGGCTCGCTGAGGTGGGTGAGTCCATCGTCAGCGAGCCCCTAAGCGTCAACGTGGTTGTCGCGACGCCCCGCCTTCGCCATCCTGAACGCCACCCAGTTCCGTATCTCGAGGCGCGTCCGTGATGATGCTGCTGAAAAACACCAGGCCCTGTGCCTTATGCACCAGGAGCGCACGCCATGAGCGCTAAACCACACCGCATCGTGCTGCTGGACGGCGGGATGGGCCAGGAGCTGAGGCGGCGCAGCGAGCGCCCTGCCACGCCGCTGTGGTCGGCCCAGGTGATGCTGGACGAGCCGCAGCTGGTGATCGCCGCCCACCGCGACTTCATCGACGCCGGTGCCCGGGTGATCATCACCAACAACTACAGTGCGACGCCGCAGCGGCTGGCCCGCGACGGCGACCCTGCCCTGTTCGCGCCACTGCAGGCCGCCGCGCTGGAGGCCGCGCGCCAGGCCCGGGAGCAGAGCGGCCGGGCGGTGCGCATCGCCGGCTGCCTGCCGCCGCTGGTGGCGAGCTATCACCACGAGCTGGTACCGGACGACGCCACCTGCCGGCGCGACTACCGGCGGCTGGTGGAGGTCCAGGCCGAGGGGGTCGACCTGCTGCTTTGCGAAACCATGACCCTCACCCGCGAGGCGCTGGCCGCGACTCGCGCGGCGGTGGAGCGCCAGGTGCCGGTGTGGGTCGCCTTCTCGGTGGATGACGCCGACGGCACGCGATTGCGTTCCGGCGAGCCGCTGGCCGAGGCGGCCCGGGCCACGGTGGCGGCCGGCGCCACGGCGGTGCTGGTCAACTGCTCGGTGCCCGAGGCGGTCACCGAGGCCATGGCGACATTGACCGGCCTCGGCGTGCCCTTCGGCGGCTACGCCAACGGCTTCACCTCGGCCAGCGACCTCGCCCCCGGCGGTACGGTGGAGGGGCTGGAGACCCGCCGGGACCTGGACCCCGAGCGCTATGCCGAGCACGCTTGCGACTGGGTCGCCAGGGGAGCAACCCTGGTCGGCGGCTGCTGCGAGGTGGGCCCGGCGCACATCGCCGCCCTGGCCACGCGCCTGGTCGCGCTGGGCTATCGGCTGGATGATGCGGCTGATGACGCCTGATCGCGACTGACGGCCCACGCACGGCCCGTGGCGGCTACCAGGGCAGCGCCTCGCCGTTGCTGTGCCAGAAGCCGCCGCTGGTCGCCAGGGTCAACGCCTCGATACGCCGGGCGATGCCGGCCGCCGCCTCCTCGGCGTCGATCAGGCCGCCGAAGTTGACCATGCGCGTCTTGACGTAGCCGGGATGGAGCTGGGCCACGGCGATGCCGCGCGGCTTGAGGTCCACGGCGAGGGACTTCCCGAAGGCGTTGAGCGCCGCCTTGGAGGCGCGATAACCGTAGCGCCCGCCGGAGTCATTATCGGCGATGGAGCCCATGCGGCTGGTGATATTGGCGACCTTGGCGCCCTCCCCCAGGTTGTCGAGCAACGCCTCGGTCACGCGCAGGGGGGCATAGGCGTTGACCTCCATCTGGGCGCGCAGGGAGTCGAAGTCGATCTCGCCCAGCACCTCGTCCTTAAGCAGGCCGGCGTTATTGATCAGCAGGTCCAGGCGCCGCCCCGCCAGCGCCTGCTTGAGCCGTGCCACGTCCTCGGCGCGCGTCACGTCGACCCCTTCGATCAGCGTCTCGGCCAGGTCGCGCAGCTCGGCGGCCTCGTCGCCGCCGCTGCGGCACACGCCGATCACCGCCCAGCCGGCATCATGATAATGGCGGGCCAGTGCCAGACCGACGCCGCGGTTGGCGCCGGTGATCAGTACGGTGGAGGTCATGATATCTCCTGAAAGTTGAATGTCGTCCCGTTCCAGATGGGGGTGCGAGCGCCGGCTTCAACCGCCGCCGCCGCCGACGAGCCTGGGCCGGGGCTTACAGCTCGATGCCGTAGCGACGCAGCAGCGTCACCATCGGCCAGTCGCAGAGCGCGGTGATCGCCACCTTGGTCACGTAATAGCGCAACGTATGCGGCCTCCGTCGCCGGATCGGGTGTCGTCGGGCCTGACCCTTCCCGAGCAGCGTGCGATGGAGGGAGATGCCGCCCTCCTATGCTATAACCGCTACAGCAATACATGCTGGCATGCCGATACCAGGGAGACGGACATGGGCAAACTCTTCGGACTGATCGTGATCGGGGGCCTCGCCTACGGCGGGCTCTACTTCTCCTACGGCATCAGCGTGAGGCAGGCGATCGAGCAGCAGCTCGAGGCCCGCGGCTTCGACGCGATCGAGGTGGAGCGCGTCGACTTCCCGGCGACGGCACCGCTGAGCCAGGACACCCGCCTGGCCGCCACCCTCGACTACCGCGGCGCCCAGGCGACCCTGGACATCCGCGTGATCGGCCACCCGGTGTTCTCGGAGGAGATCACCCTCGAGCTGGACAGCCTGCAGTCCCTTAACCTCAGCCTCGGCAACCCGAACTGAGGCCTCGCACTGCCTTCAAGCCCCGTGGTAGCCGTCCTCCTCGGGGGTCTCGTGGTCACCCTGGGGCAGCTCGGCGACCCACTCCCTGGCGTCGGTATACTCTAGATGGGGGAAGGTGCGAATCTCGATGGCCCGGAACAGACGATCCTCGAGGTGGGCGATATGCTTGACCCACTCCTTGTCGGTGACCACCGCGGCACGATGGTAGCGCGACAGGTCAGGGACCTGGGTGAGGCCGTAACCGACGTCCTTGAGCAGCGCGGTGAGGGTCATCCAGCGCAGGCCGTCGAGCTCGACCAGCAGGCTGACGCGGGGATGGTCGCGCTTGGCGGCCTCGATGGCATCGATGGCCTGCTGCAGTTCCCTGCCGGTGACCACGCCGCCGACCTTCATGGCCACGACGTGCTGTGCCGGATGAGTGATGAACTCCAACATGGGGATCTCCCTGGGTCGTTCCGTCTATAGGTGGTCATCCTGCCTTCAGCATAGCGGCTGCCGGCAGGCCGAAACAGGGAGCCCCGCCGATCCGTGACGCCGCCCCGCAGGCCGGGCGATCGATTGCATCCGCGCCCACGCCTTGAGACGCTCTCGGCATACACTCCCGTCACTACCGGAGCCCGCCATGTCCCGCGCCATCGACATCCATGCCACCGACGGCACCATCGACGCCCATATCGTCACCCCCGCGGGAGCCGACCGTCCCCTGCCGGCCGTGGTGCTGTTCACCGATATCGGCGGCCTGCGCCCCTGCTACCACGAGAAGGCCCAGCGGATCGCGGACAACGGCTACGCCGTGCTGATGCCCAACATCTATTACCGCGACGCCCGCGGGGTCGTCGTGCCCGAGGGCCACTCCTTTCGCGACCCGGAGGTGCGCCCGACGCTGTTCGACTACGCCGGCCACCTCACGCCCGAGGCCCAGTCCCGCGACTTCGCCGCCCTCCTCGCCTGCCTCGACCGCGAACCCGAGTTCGCCGCGGGCCGGATCGGCGTGGTGGGCTACTGCATGACCGGCGCCTTCGCGCTGCGCCTGGCGGCCGAGCACCCCGAGCGGGTCGCCGCGGCGGCAGGCTTCCACTCCGCGCGGCTGGCGGAGGCCGGCGACCTGGCGAGCCCTGTCCACCTGGTCGGCCGCATCCAGGGGCGCGTCTATCTCGGCCACGCCGACCAGGACGAGCTGCTGCCCCCCGACCAGATCGCCCGCCTGGACGAGGCCCTGGCCAGTGCCGGCGTGCACTTCACCACCGAACTCTACCGGGGTGCCGCCCATGGCTTCACCGCCAGGGACGCCCCCTCCTGGGACGCCGTCGCCAACGATCTGCACCACCGGCGCCTCGCCCAGCTGCTGGACGAGACGCTGTAGCGCACCCAACCGGGCCATCATCGATGAACAGCACGAGGTATGGCCCACAATCGGCGGTGGTATCCATATCGCGATAAAGCTCGAATGAATCGGGAAATGAATCGGGACGAGTTCAAGCCCACTCTCGGCCTTGAGCAATCATCGAGATTTTCCCGAGTTTCGATGTTTGGGTTAGCCGGTGGCCCCCCGAAGATGCCCGGCCTTGTCGCCGTGTAGTTTACCGGGCTCTGGCTAAGCCATTTGTGGGCGCAATAACTGCAGGGGCTTAAATCTGGATCATCGCAGACGGGCATGAAACCGGTCGGTAGGAGGGATGCTGTGCATCGCGACTGGAGGCCGTAGGCCTCCGCGATAACGATTCCAGATCAGGCGGCGTCAACGAGGCGCCTATCGGCGCCAGTCGCCCGGGGGACCCGGCCTCCTACAACGCGACTTCACGCTGAAATGCGAGGACCTTTAAATCTGGCCAGCTGGATGTCAAACGGCTCCCTTTACCCCACTCGTTCGGCAA
>JBKHEO010000082.1:0-10321 GCA_046540755.1 Halomonas sp.
CCGACCTGGCCGGGCCGCTCTCGCGGCTGCTCTCCGCCCTGGCGCTGGCGGGCCACCGCGAGCCCGAGGCGGCGCGGGAGGCGCTGGCCGGGGTGGCCGCGGCGCTGGGCGTGCCCCTGGATTTCATCGCGGCACCGGCGACCGCTGCGGAGCTGGACTGGGCGCTCTCGCGGCTGGCGCGGCTGCGCGACGCCGACCGGGCGCCGCTGGTCGCCGCCATGGTGTGCTGCGTGGAGCATGATGGCCGGGTGACGCCCGAGGAGGCCGAGCTGTTGCGTGCGGTGGCCTGGAGCCTGGGCTGTCCCCTGCCGCTGGGCGGCCTCGACGAGGACTGATCGGAACGGTCGGCTTGCGAGTAGCCGGCCGCTCTGCTGCAATGTTCCTTTTGCGTGACGGAGAAGCCTGGATGACGACCACACCCTGGAAGGCCAGCCTGCTGGCGCTGCTGCTGGCGGCCGGACTCGCCGGCTGCGGCAACGGCGACGAGGAGGCGGCGCCTGCCGAGGCGCCCGAGTCCGCCGAGGAGGCTCCGGCCGAGGAGGCGGCGGATGAGGAGGCGCCCGACGTCGCGGAAGAGGAGGATGACGGCGCGGCCGAGCAGGAGGCCGCCGATGACTCAGAGGCGGCCGAGGACCCAGAGGCGGCCGACGATGGAGACACGGCCGAGGAAGAGGCGGCCGATGATGGAGACGCGGCCGAGGAGGAGGCCGCCATCGAGGCGCAGGCAGAGGAAGAGGAGGCCCAGGCGGCCGCCGAGGCGGGAGAGGACGACAGCCTCGGCGAGGAGGAGGTCGACGCCGATGCCGATGCCACCCTCGGCGAGTCACCCGAGGACGCCCTGGAGGAGGAGGGCGCGTTGCCCGGCGAGGCGACCCGCGAGGACGTGGATGCCGTCATCGAGGAGACCGAGAAGCGCTTCGAGGAGGCCCAGCGGCGCATCGATGAGCAGTTCGAGGAGGCCGAGCAGGAGCCGGCCGTGCCGGAGCCCATGGAAGGCGACGATGACGCGGGGAGCGGGATCGACATCGACTCCTCGATCGACGACGAACCCCTGAGCGGAGAGGAGATCAGCGATTCCGAGGTCGACGCCATCATCGAGGAGCAGGAGCGTCGCTTCGAGGAGGCCCAGCGCGAGCTGGAGCAGCAGTACGAGGAGATGGAGAGCGAGACGCCCGACTTCGAGACCTTCGACGGAGACGCCTTCGAATTCGAGGATGAGGATTCCGGCGCCGAAGAGGACGACGACCGGGGATAGTCGGTCCGCGCGTCGGGCATCACGAGGCATCGGAACGAAAAAGGCCCACCTCTTCCGAGGTGGGCCTTTCGCTCAGGGGGCGTCAGCCCCGCCGGCCTGCGCTCAGTCGGCGGGCCGGATGTTGGAGGCCTGAAGGCCCTTCTTGCCCTGGGTTACCTCGAAGGTGACCTTCTGGCCGTCCTGCAGGGACTTGAAGCCTTCAGCCTGAATCTCGGAGAAGTGAGCGAACAGGTCATCGCCGCCGTCGTCCGGGGAGATGAAGCCGTAGCCCTTGGTGTCGTTGAACCACTTGACGGTGCCAGTTGCCATTTGTCGATTTCCTTAACTTGCTTGATAGTGTTGCCGGCGCGGGCGTATGGATCACGCCGCTGCCGCGGTGCCTGGCGAGAACAGAAGGAAGTGTGTTCGACCGACATTGTTCCATCCGGCACCAGTGCATCGTCTGCGGCGCCTCGGCGCGTTTCCGCCTGCACTGCCAAGGGGGCAGGGTGTCGTTGCCGAGCCCGCAAGGTCACTCTAGTTGGAAACCCCGGGAGCGTCCAGCGCCCCACGACGCCTCCCTTCACCCGATTCGAGATCGTCATGTCCCATACCCCTATCGCTTCCCGTGACACCCACAGCAAGCTGCTCGGCTACCTGCTCTGGCTGTTCGGCTTCCTTGGCGCCCACCGCTTCTACTACGGCAAGCCGGTGACCGGCACGATCTGGTTCTTCACCCTGGGCCTGCTGGGCATCGGCTGGCTGGTCGACCTCTTCCTGATCCCTTCCATGGACCGCCAGGCGGACCTGCGCTTCACCGCCGGCCCGATCAACTACTCCGTCGCCTGGCTGCTGCTGACCTTCCTCGGGGTGTTCGGCCTGCACCGCTTCTACCAGGGCAAGTGGCTGACCGGGATCCTCTACCTGCTCACCTTGGGCCTGCTGGGGCTGGGGGTGCTCTACGACTTCTGGACCCTCAACGACCAGGTCTCGATGCGCCACGCGCGCCGGGCGGGGTAGGGGCAGCATGCTGATCGACGCCCAGTTCTGGCCCTTCCTGGTCGCCATCACCCTGCTCTCCGTCACGCCGGGGGTGGACACCCTGCTGGTGATCCGCAATACCGCCCGGGGTGGCGTGCGTGACGGGGTGCTCACCAGCCTGGCGATCTGCTGCGGGCTCTTCGTGCATGCCGCGGTGTCGGCGCTGGGGATCTCGCTGATCCTGCTGCAGTCGGCCTGGGCCTTCGGGGTGCTCAAGCTGGCCGGGGCCGGCTACCTGATCTGGCTCGGCCTCCAGGCCCTGCTGGCGGCGCGACGCGGCCAGGGCCTGCCGGTGGCCAGGGTGTGCGGGGCGCGCCGCCCGGTGTCCGCCTGGCGGCCGCTGCGCGAGGGGCTGCTCTCCAACGTGCTCAATCCCAAGACGGTGGTCTTCTACATGGCCTTCCTGCCGCAGTTCATCGCCCCGGGCGACCCGGCGCTGACCAAGTCGCTGTTCCTGGCCGGGGTGCACTTCGTGATCGCCAACCTGTGGCAGGTGGGGGTGGCGCTGATGGTGGGCGCCGCCGGCCGCCTGCTGGCCAGCGCCGCCTTCGCCCGCTGGCTCAACGGCGTGACCGGCGCGGTGCTGATCGCCTTCGGCATCAGGCTGGCGCTGGAGCGCCAGCCGGGCTAGTTCCTGGCGAACAGCGAGCCGTCGTAGTGCCTGGTCTTCTCGGCCTCGCTGAGCATCGACACGCCCTCGCTGTTCCCGCCGTTGGCCAGGCTCTCGAAGATCGCCCGGTAGCTGAGCACCGCCTGCACGTAGGCGCGGGTCTCGCGGAAGGGGATGCTTTCGACGAAGAGGTCGAACTCCCGCGGGGCGCCCTCCTCGAGCCAGCGGTCCACACGGCTCGGCCCGGCGTTGTAGGCGGCCGCCGCCGCTAGACGATTGCCGTTGTAGCGCTCCAGCATGTCGCGGATGTAGGTGCTGCCCAGGCGGATGTTGGTCTCCGGGTCGAGCACGCCGTAGGCGCCCGGGTCGTCGATGCCCAGCTGACGGGCGAGCTGGGAGGCGGTGCCCGGCATCACCTGCATCAGCCCGCGCGCCCCGGCCGGGGAGACGGCCTTGGGGTTGTAGGAGCTCTCGCGACGGGCGATCCCCATCAGCAGGTAGGGGTCGACGCCGGTCATGCGGCCCCAGTGCAGGAAGTGCTCGCTGTAGGCCTCGGGGAAGCGCCACGCCAGGGCGTTCCACAGCTGGCCGGTGATGGTGGTCTGCACCAGCTTGGCGTGCCAGCCGCGGCGCTGGGCGTAGTCGCCCAGCGCCCGGGTCTCCCGCGGGCCGGCGCGGCGCACCGCGGCGTACCACTCGCTGGCGGCGAGCCCCGGCTCGTCGATGCGCATCAGCGCCTCGGTACGGCGCACCGTGGGCCAGTCGGCGACCGCCCGGCGCTCGGCCTCGTCGGTCTCGTGGCGCTCCAGGTTGAGGGCGTAGGGGCGTCCCAGCCGGTCGGCGGCGGCGAAGCCGAAGAAGCTGCGCTGCCCGGCGGCGGCGGCATAGGCCTGCTCGGCGGTGGCCTCGTCGCCGAGCTGCTCCAGGGCGCGCCCGAGCCAGTACTGCCAGCGTGCCTCGCGGCGCGTCTCGTCCGGCATGCGGTGGACCCAGTCGATGACCCCGTCCCAGTCCCGTTCACCCAGGGCGGTGCGTACCCGAAGCTCGAGCAGTTCGGGATCCGGCAGATCGGGGAGGGCGGCATCGACCCAGGCGCGATTGGCGTCCACCTCGCGGACCAGCGAGTAGAAGATCAGGTCGCGCTCGATGGGGCGGCGATGCTCGGCCGCGAGCTCCAGGCGCGGGGCGAGCTCGCGCCAGGCCGTCAGCGCCTCCTCGGTGTCGGCGCGCACGTAGCCGTGCATGGCGGCGGCGAAGAAGGGGCCACTGCCGCGGCACTCGGGGCCCAGGCAAGGCGCGACCCGGGTGATCTCGGCATAGTCCTCCTCGACCCGCTTCCTCGCCGCCACGGCGCTCTGCCAGCTGCCGTCCAGCCGCCGGTCCAGGTAGCGAACCAGGCCGTCCTCGCCGGCCTGCCAGGCGAGCATCTGGCGCTCCCATACCTCCGTCTCGCCGATCTCGCCGCGGGCGCGGAGGGCGTCGAAGAGGGGATCGCAGGCGTCGGGACGTGAACTGCCGGCCCGCCACAGTTCTCGGCCACCCTCGGCGGCGGTGGCCGGCTCGCGGTCGAGCAGGGCGGTGTAGTAGTAGCAGCGCCGCGCGACTCCCTCGGGCTCGCCGTCGGCCACCTCCAGCAGGAAGCGATGCCGCCCGGCGTGACCGTACTGGGCGATGGCCTGGCCGCGCATCCACGCCGCCAGGGGAGAGTCGGCGTGGCGCTCGATGAAGTCCAGCACCCTTCCCGGCTCGAGGTCGGGGAGTCGGTGGCGCAGTCGGTGGTACTCGACATAGCCGGCCAGCTCGTGGTCGCGGATGGCCTCCTCGTCCACCGCCTGCCAGTCGCCGTCACGCGCCGCGGCCAGCGCCTCGCGCATGGCGTCATCATTGGCCTGGCCGACCAGGGGCAGGCAGGCCAGGGCGGCGGCCGCCAGGCCGCGCCAGGAAGGAAGTGGGGTTCGCAGGGACATGGCCAGGCCTCCAGCGTGGAAATATGCGCTCACTTATCCTCGCCCGGGGAAGGGGTGTCGGGATAGTGTCGCCTCGCCACGACAGCCGCTGTGGGCGTGCGGCGGTGGCGAGTCGCCTATGGTACCTTCCTGCTTGATAGCGGAGTTCGTCACGGCGGACAAGGGGGAGCCCATGGCGCCGAGGGGTGGCAATCTCAAGACGCGGCTGCGGCGCCGCTCCGGGATACTGGCGCAGATCGCCCGCGCCCTCAGGTGGTTCGCGCCGATGGTCGCCGACGTGGTTCGCGGACGCTATCGCCCGGTGCCCTGGCCGGCGATCCTGTGGATGCTGGCGGCCCTGGCCTACCTGGTCTCGCCGCTGGACCTGATCCCCGACTTCCTGGTGCTGGTGGGCGTGCTCGACGACGCGGTGATCGTGGGCTGGCTGCTGACCCGGGTGGACACTGCCCTGGCCCCCTATCGCGCCTGGCGCGAGGGCGGGGGCGACGTCGAGCAGCGCTGAGCCCTCACCGGGCTTGAAAAGCGTCCCGCGACCCCCATATCGAGTGCCGGTTACGAACATGCCGTCATGTCGAGAGAAGAGGGGTTCACGCCACATGACCACCGCGACGCACCACGAGGAGACCCTCGGCTTCCAGACCGAGGTGAAGCAGCTGCTCCACCTGATGATCCACTCCCTGTACTCCAACCGGGAGATCTTCCTGCGCGAGCTGATCTCCAACGCCGCCGACGCCTGCGACAAGCTGCGTTACGCGGCGCTGGACAACGATGCCCTCTACGAGGGCGACAGCGAGCTGCGTATCGAGATCGAGCACGACGCCGAGGCGGGCACCGTCACCGTGCGCGACAACGGCATCGGCATGAGCCGCGACGAGGTGATCAGTAACCTCGGCACCATCGCCCGCTCCGGCACCGCCGAGTTCCTCAAGCAGCTCTCCGGCGAGCAGCAGAAGGATGCCCGCCTGATCGGCCAGTTCGGCGTGGGCTTCTACTCGAGCTTCATCGTCGCCGACGAGGTCAGGGTGCGCACCCGCAAGGCGGGCAGCGACAAGGCCGAGGGCGTCGAGTGGCGCTCGAAGGGCGAGGGGGAGTTCACCGTCGCCGACGTCGAGCGCGAGGCCCACGGCACCGAGATCGTGCTGCACCTCAAGGCCGATGCCCGGGAGTTCGCCGACGATTTCCGCCTGCAGAGCCTGGTGCGCAAGTACTCCGACCATATCGAGGTGCCGGTGCGCATGCCCAAGGTCGAGAAGGCCCGCGACGAGGAGGGCAAGGAGATCGAGGGCAGCGAGACCGTCACCTGGGAGACGGTCAACGAGGCCACCGCCCTGTGGGTGCGCCCCAAGGGCGAGATCTCCGACGATGAGTACAAGGCCTTCTACAAGCACGTGGCCCACGACTTCTCGGACCCGCTCACCTGGAGCCACAACAAGGTCGAGGGCAAGCTGGAGTACACCAGCCTGCTCTACGTGCCGAGCCGTGCGCCCTTCGACCTCTATGAGCGCGACGGTGCCCGGGGGGTGAAGCTCTACGTCCAGCGCGTCTTCATCATGGACGACGCCGAGCAGTTCCTGCCGCTCTACCTGCGCTTCATCAAGGGGGTGCTGGATACCCGCGAGCTGTCGCTCAACGTCTCCCGGGAACTGCTGCAGCAGGATCCCAAGGTCGAGAAGATCAAGAGCGCGCTGACCAAGCGGGCCTTGGACATGCTCAAGAAGCTGGCCAAGGACAAGGAGGCCTACCAGACCTTCTGGAACACCTTCGGCAGCGTGCTCAAGGAGGGCCCGGCGGAGGACTTCGCCAACCGCGAGAAGATCGCCGGCCTGCTGCGCTTCTCCACCACCCACACCGACAGCGCCACCCAGGACCAGTCGCTGGCCGACTACGTCGAGCGCATGAAGGAGGGGCAGCAGAAGATCTACTACATCGTCGCCGACAGCTTCAACGCGGCCAAGTCCAGCCCCCACCTGGAGATCTTCCGCAAGAAGGGGATCGAGGTGCTGCTGCTGCATGACCGCATCGACGAGTGGCTGATGAGCCACCTCACCGAGTATGACGGCAAGGCCTTCGTCGACGTCGCCAAGGGCGAGCTCGACCTCGGCGAGATCGAGGGCGAGGAGGAGAAGAAGGCCCAGGAGGAGACCGCCAAGGCCAAGGAGGACCTGGTCAAGCGCGCCAGGGAGGCGCTGGGCGAGACCGTCCAGGAGGTCAAGGTGACCCATCGCCTCACCGACTCGCCGGCCTGCGTGGTGCTGCCCGAGCACGAGATGGGCTTCCAGATGCGCCGTATCATGGAGGCGGCCGGCCAGAAGGTGCCGGAGGTCAAGCCGATCCTCGAGCTCAACCCCGAGCACCCCCTGGTGGCGCGCCTGGAGCAGACCGAGGGCGAGGGCTTCGCCGACCTGGCCCATGTGCTGCTCGACCAGGCGATCATCGCCGAGGGTGGCCATCTCGACGACCCCGCCGCCTACGTCAAGCGCCTCAATACCTTGCTGAGCGCCTGACGCCCGGCGTCTTCCCACCTGTGCAGGCCGCCTCCGGGCGGCCTGCGTGCATTTACCCCTTGCCTTCCTGTCTCCCGCGGGGCACCGTCTGTGCACGGCGCTTTTACGCCGATCCCTTGCCTTTTCGCCGCATTCCACGCATGTTCGAAGGTTGTGCAATGCGGCATTGTCGGGTATGAATATCCGGCCTGAGCCATGCAAGAATTCAATAACCAGCGGGAGATCCAACGTGAAGATTGGTGCACCCAGGGAGCTCGCCGCGGGCGAGGCGCGCGTCGCGCTGACCCCTGACAGCGCGCAGTTCATCCAGAAGCTTGGACACGACTGCCTGATCGAGAGCGGTGCCGGCGTGGCCGCCGGCTTCGACGACCAGGCCTACCGCGATGCCGGCGTCACCGTGGTGGATGGCGCCGATGCGCTGTGGAACGAGGCCGAGGTGGTGATCAAGGTCCGCGAGCCCGAGGAGGCGGAGGCCGAGCGCCTGCGCCAGGGGCAGACCCTGATCAGCTTCTTCTGGCCGGCCCAGAACGAGGCGCTGCTCGAGAAGTGCCGTGCCCAGGGCGCCACCGTGGTGGCCATGGACATGGTGCCGCGCATCTCGCGGGCCCAGAAGATGGACGCCCTGTCGTCCATGGCCAATATCGCCGGCTATCGCGCGGTGATCGAGGCGGGCAACAACTTCGGACGCTTCTTCACCGGCCAGGTGACCGCCGCCGGCAAGGTGCCGCCGGCCAAGGTGCTGGTGGTCGGCGCCGGGGTGGCGGGGCTCGCCGCCATCGGCACCGCCACCAGCCTGGGGGCGGTGGTGCGCGCCTTCGACGTGCGCCCCGAGGTGGCCGAGCAGATCGAGTCCATGGGCGCCGAGTTCCTGTTCCTCGACTTCGACGAGAGCCAGGACGGTGCCGAGACCGGTGGCTACGCGGCGCCCTCCAGCCCCGAGTTCCGCGAGAAGCAGCTCGAGTGCTTCCGCGAGCAGGCGCCCGAGGTCGACATCGTCATCACCACCGCGCTGATCCCCGGCAAGCCGGCGCCCAAGCTGTGGCTCGAGGACATGGTCAAGGCCATGAAACCCGGCTCGGTGATCGTCGACCTGGCGGCCGAGAAGGGCGGCAACTGCGACCTCACGGTGCCCGACGAGAAGGTGGTGACCGACAACGGCGTGACGGTCGTCGGCTACACCGACTTCCCCTCGCGCATGGCGACCCAGTCCTCGCTGCTCTACGCCACCAACGTCCGCCACATGCTCACCGACCTGACGCCGGAGAAGGATGGCAAGATCGTCCACGACATGGAGGATGACGTCATCCGCGGCGCCACGGTGACCCATGCCGGCGAGATCACCTTCCCGCCGCCGCCGCCCAAGGTGAAGGCGATCGCCGCGGCCAAGCCCAAGCCCAGGGAGAAGGCGCCCACCCCCGAGGAGAAGAAGGCCGCCGAGCTCGCCGCCTTCAAGGCCCAGACCAAGCGCCAGGTGACCCTGCTCGGCGTCGGCGGCGCGCTGATGCTGCTGCTTGGCCAGGTGGCCCCGGCCTCCTTCATGCAGCACTTCATCGTCTTCGTCCTGGCCTGCTTCGTCGGCTTCCAGGTGATCTGGGGGGTCAGCCACTCCCTGCACACGCCGCTGATGGCGGTGACCAACGCCATCTCGGGGATCATCATCCTGGGCGCGATCCTGCAGATCGGCTCGGGCAGTGGCCTGGTGACCCTGATGGCGGCCATCTCGGTGCTGGTGGCGACCATCAATATCGTGGGCGGCTTCCTGGTGACACGCCGGATGCTGGCCATGTTCCAGAAATCGTGAACCGCGGAGACAACCCATGCTGAGTCAAGGATTCGTGTCTGCCGCGGCGATCGCGGCAAGTGTGCTGTTCATCCTCTCCCTGGGGGGGCTGAGCAACCAGGAGAAGGCCAAGCGGGCGGTGTGGTACGGCATCGTCGGCATGGCGGTGGCGGTGTTCTTCACCGCCTTCGGCCCGGGCATCGGCGCCTACGGCTGGATGATCCCGATGATGGTCATCGGCGCCGGCATCGGCGTCTATGTGGCCAAGAAGGTCGACATGACCGAGATGCCGCAGCTGGTGGCGGCGCTGCACAGCTTCGTCGGCCTGGCGGCGGTGTTCGTCGGCTGGAGCGCCGACCTCGAGCGGCGTCGCGTGCTGGCGGCCCGCGCCGCCGACGCCGGCACCGACCAGTTCTCCGCCTTCGCCGCCCTGGTGGCCACCAAGGCGCCGGACGAGCTGATGTTCCTGCAGATCGAGGTGGTGCTGGGCGTGTTCATCGGCGCGGTGACCTTTACCGGCTCGGTGATCGCCTTCGGCAAGCTGGCCGGCAAGGTGGACGGCAAGCCCAGGCAGCTGCCCGGCGGGCACATGCTCAACGCGGGGGCCGCGGCGCTCTCGCTGCTGCTCGCGATCCTCTACCTCAACGGCGCCGGCTTCTGGACCCTGCTGCTGATCGCCGGCCTGGCGTTCTTCATCGGCTACCACCTGATCATGGGCATCGGCGGCGCCGACATGCCGGTGGTGGTGTCGATGCTCAACAGCTACTCCGGCTGGGCGGCGGCGGCCATCGGCTTCACGCTCTCCAACGACCTGCTGATCGTCACCGGCGCCCTGGTGGGCTCCTCCGGTGCCATCCTGTCGTACATCATGTGCAAGGCGATGAACCGCAACTTCGTCAACGTCATCCTCGGCGGCTTCGGCGGCACCCAGGGGCCGGCGGCGGAGATCGAGGGCGAGCAGGTGGCCATCGACGCCGGTGGCGTGGCCAGTGCCCTCAACGACGCCGACGGGGTGATCATCGTGCCGGGCTACGGCATGGCGGTGGCCCAGGCGCAGAACGCGGTCAGCGAGCTGGTGCGCAAGCTGCGAGCCGCGGGCAAGAACGTGCGATTCGGCATCCACCCGGTAGCGGGTCGCCTGCCCGGCCACATGAACGTGCTGCTGGCCGAGGCCAAGGTGCCCTA
>JBKHEO010000083.1:0-9928 GCA_046540755.1 Halomonas sp.
GCGGGGCCAAGGTGCTCGAGCAGATCGCCGCCCAGATGCAGGCCAAGAAGCTGCCGATGGTGGCCGACCTGCGTGACGAGTCGACCCACGAGGAGCCGACGCGCCTGGTGATCGAGCCACGCTCCAACCGGGTCGACATCGAGGCGCTGATGGCGCACCTCTTCGCCACCACCGACCTCGAGAAGAATATCCGGGTCAACATGAACGTGATCGGCCTCGACGGCCGGCCGCGGGTCATGCCGCTGCCCGAGCTGCTCGGCGAATGGCTGCGCTTCCGCCGCGCCACGGTGCGGCGTCGCCTGGAGCATCGCCTGGGCAAGGTGGAGGACCGCCTGCACCTCCTCGAGGGCCTGCTGATCGCCTACCTCAATATCGACGAGGTGATCCGTATCATCCGCGAGGAGGACGAGCCCAAGCCTGCGCTGATGGCCGCCTTCGGCCTCAGCGACCGCCAGGCCGAGGCGATCCTCGAGCTGCGCCTGCGCCATCTGGCCAGGCTCGAGGAGATGAAGATCCGTGGCGAGCAGGCCGACCTGGAAGAGGAGCGCGAGCGGCTCCGGGAGCTGCTCGGCAACGAGGCCAGTCTCACCGACCTGATCGAGGAGGAGCTGCGCGAGGCGGGCAAGGCCCATGGCGATGAGCGCCGCTCGCCCATCGTCGAGCGCGAGGAGGCCCGGGCGCTCTCCGAGGTGGAGCTGGTGGGGGCCGACCCCATCACCGTGGTGCTCTCCGAGAAGGGCTGGATCCGCAGTGCCAAGGGGCACGAGATCGATCCCGAAGGGCTTTCCTACAAGGCCGGGGACCGCTTCGCCCTGGCCGCCCGGGGCAAGACCAACCAGCCGCTGGTGCTGCTCGACGACACCGGGCGCGCCTATACCCTCCAGGCTCATAACCTGCCCAGCGCCCGGGGCCAGGGCGAGCCGGTGACCAGCCGGGTCAACGTGGTGGCCGGCGCCCATATGGCGGGCGTCATGCTGGCCCCGCCGACCACCCGCTACCTGCTCGCCTCCGATGGCGGCTACGGCTTCGTGGCGCGCCTCGAGGAGCTGGTCGGCAAGAACAAGTCCGGCAAGGCGGTGCTGAAGGTGCCCAGGGGATGCAATGTGCTGCCGCCGGTGGCGGTGCCGGAAGGGGAGGGGACACTGGTCGCGGTGGTCTCCAACGAGGGGCGCCTGCTGCTCTTCCCTCTGGCGGACCTGCCGGAGATGGCCAAGGGCAAGGGCAACAAGATGCTCGATATTCCGGGGGCGCGGGCGGCGCGGCGCGAGGAGTTCGTCCGTGACCTGGTGGTCCTGCCCGAGGGTGCGGCGCTGGTGGTGCACGCCGGCAAGCGCCACCTCACCCTCAAGGCGGACGATCTGGCGTATTATCGCGGCGAGCGCGGCCGGCGCGGCAGCAAGCTGCCCCGCGGGCTGCAGAAGGTCGACCGGTTGGAGGCCACCCAATGACACGACGAATCCTGATTCGCGCCACCGGCGCGGCGCGGCCGGGCCAACTGGCCGGCCTGGGTCGGGCCCTGGCGGCCAGCGGCGCACGGCTGCTGGACATCAACCAGAGCGTGACCTTCGGCATGCTCTCGCTGGAGGCCCTGGTGGGGCTCGAGCGAGAGGCCGACCTCGAGGCGGCGCTCGCCGCGGCGGGGGACGAACTGGGCCTCGAGGTCCAGGCGATCCAGGTCGCCGCCGAGGACTACCAGCGCTGGAGCAGCCAGGCCAGCCAGCCGCGGCTGATCCTGACCCTGCTGGCGCCGCACCTTCCCGCCGGGATACTGGCCGAGGTGGGGGCGCTGACCGCCGAGCACGGCCTGACCGTGGAGCTGATCCATCGCCTCTCCGGCCGCGAGCCGCTGGACGGCGGCGTGCCCGGCGAGCACGACGCGATCCAGGGGGCCTGCGTGGAGTGCTGGCTGCGCGGCGAGGAGGTCGACCTCGATGCGCTGCGCGAGAAGGCCCTGGCGCTGGGCGCGATGCACGGCGTGGACATCGCCATCCAGGAGGACTCCATCTGGCGTCGCCACCGCCGGCTGGTCTGCTTCGACATGGACTCCACCCTGATCAAGGCCGAGGTGATCGACGAGCTGGCGCGCCGCCACGGCGTCCATGACGAGGTGGCCGCGGTCACCGAGCGGGCCATGCGCGGCGAGCTGGACTTCCAGCAGAGCTTCCGCGAGCGGATGGCGAAGCTCAAGGGCCTCGACGAGGCGGTGCTGGCCGAGATCGCCGAGGCACTGCCGCTGATGGACGGCGTTGAGCGGCTGATGGCCCAGCTCAAGCGCCTGGGCTACCGTACGGCGATCCTCTCCGGCGGCTTCACCTACTTCGCCCGCCACCTGCAGCACAGGCTCGGCTTCGACGAGATCCATGCCAACGAGCTGGTGATCGAGGACGGCAAGGTCACCGGCGAGGTGCGCGAGCCGATCCTCGATGCCGACCGCAAGGCGGCGCTACTGCGCGAGATCGCCGCGCGCGAGGGGCTCGCCATGGAGCAGACCATCGCCGTGGGCGACGGCGCCAACGACCTCAAGATGCTGGCCGCCGCCGGACTCGGCATCGCCTTCCGCGCCAAGCCGCTGGTGCGCGCCCAGGCGCGCCACTCCCTCTCGACCCTGGGGCTCGACGCGGTGCTCTACCTGATCGGCTATCGCCAGGGTGACCTGGAGGAGGACGGGCCGTGAGTGCGGGGTTCGAGACATGGCGCGACCGCTTCGAGCGGCTGCGCGCCCACAAGGCCTTCGAGCTGACGGTGATCACCATCATCGTCGTCTCGGCGCTGCTGATCGGGGCGCGCACCTACGAGGAGGAGACCCACCCCTTCGAGGAGTGGATCCTCGCCCTGGACATGGCGGTCACGCTCTTCTTCCTGGTGGAGATCCTGATCCGCATGGCCGCGGAGCGCCGCCTGCGGGACTTCTTCCGGCGCGGCTGGAACGTCTTCGACTTCCTGATCGTCACCGCCAGCCTGATCCCCATGGACGACTCGGAGATGGTGCTGCTGGCCCGTCTGCTCCGGGTCTTCCGGGTGCTGCGCCTGGTGTCGATGATTCCCGAGCTGCGCATGCTGATCGCCGCGCTGTTCAAGTCGATCCCGCGCATGGGCTACGTGGCGCTGCTGATGTTCATCATCTTCTACATCTACGGGGCCATCGGCAGCTTCCTGTTCGCCAGCGTCGACGAGAAGCTGTGGGGCAACGTCTCCCTGGCCATGCTGACGCTGTTTCAGGTCGCGACCTTCGAGAGCTGGGCCACGGCGGTGCTCTACCCGGTGATGGAGCACTACCCCTACGCCTGGATCTACTTCCTCACCTTCATCTTTCTCACCGCTTTCGTCTTCCTGAACATGATGATCGGCATCGTGCTGGACGTCATGCAGAAGGAGAGCCTGCAGGTCGAGCTGGAGTCGGGGGAGGGCGAGGCCGCCGAGCTCCATGGCCTGCGCGACGACGTGCGCGAGCTGCGCGAGCAGCTCTCGCGGATGGAGGCGCTGCTGGAGCGGCGGAGTTGACAATGCCGTCCAGGCCTGATTCTCTAGGAACCATGAACCCGACCGCGTACGACCTCGACCTACGACTACTAGCGCTGGCCTGAGCGCTGGCGGTGCCGCCTGCACCGCCGAGTCATCGCTCCCCCCCCGCGGAGCCCCGGTCGTCAAGAGGTCGTACCATGTCATCCACCCCCGTCATTACCCATCGCCATCGTGTCGCCGCGGTATCGCCCCGTTGCGATATCCCCGTGCCGATGATGCCTTGCGCCGCGCCCCGACCGCCCCACGGCCGTCGGGGCGCGATTGTTTCCGAATGCCAGCACCCCTGACGCCCCGATCCCAGAGGAGAACGCCGCCATGATGCTCGACAATCCCGCCGCCAAGTATCGCCCCTTCGTCGCCGTGGACCTGCCCGATCGCCAGTGGCCGAACCGCCGCATCGAGCAGCCGCCGATCTGGACCAGCGTCGACCTGCGCGACGGCAACCAGTCGCTGATCGACCCCATGGACCAGGAGCGCAAGCAGCGTCTCTTCGACCTGCTGGTGAAGATCGGCTTCAAGGAGATCGAGGTGGGCTTCCCCTCCGCCTCCCAGACCGACTACGACTTCGTGCGCTCGCTGATCGAGAATGACCGTATCCCGGACGACGTTACCATCCAGGTGCTGACCCAGGCGCGCGCCCCCCTGATCGACCGCACCTTCGAGGCGCTGAAGGGGGCGAAGAGCGCCATCGTGCACGTCTACAACGCCACCGACCCGATGTTCCGCCGGGTGGTGTTCGGGGTCGACAAGGCCGAGTGCATCCAGATCGCCGTGGACGCCACCGCGCGCATCCGGCAGCGCATGGAGGCGGCCCCGGAGACGAAGTGGACCTTCCAGTACTCCCCGGAGCTCTTCACCACCACCGAGATGGACTTTGCCAAGGAGATCGTCGAGGCGGTCATGGACACCTTCGGCGCCAGCGCCGAGAAGAGGATGATCGTCAACCTGCCGGCCACGGTGGAGGTCGCCACCCCCAACAACTATGCCGACCAGATCGAGTGGTTCTGCCGTAACGTGAAGGATCGCGAGGCGCTGATCGTCAGCGTGCACCCCCACAACGACCGCGGCACCGGCGTGGCCGCCGCCGAGCTTACCCTGATGGCCGGCGCCGACCGCGTCGAGGGCACGCTGTTCGGCAACGGCGAGCGTACCGGCAACGTGGACCTCGTCACCCTGGCCATGAACCTCTACACCCAGGGCGTGCACCCGGGGCTCGACTTCTCCAACATCACGCCGATCATGCGCGAGGTGGAGTACTGCAACCAGCTGCCGGTGCACCCGCGCCACCCCTACGTGGGCGACCTGGTGTTCACCGCCTTCTCCGGCTCCCACCAGGACGCCATCAAGAAGGGCATGGCCGAGCGTCGCGCCCATCCGGACGCCGTCTGGGACGTGCCCTACCTGCCCATCGACCCGCTGGACGTGGGCCGCAGCTACGAGGCGGTGATCCGCGTCAACAGCCAGTCCGGCAAGGGCGGTGTCTCCTACCTGCTGGAGCAGGAGCACGGCATCGAGCTGCCGCGCCGCCTCTCCATCGAGTTCAGCCAGGTGGTGCAGGAGGTGGCCGACCGCACGGGCAAGGAGATCACCTCCCAGATGATCTACCAGGCCTTCGCCGACGAGTACCTCGAGCAGACCTCGCCCTTCGGCCTGGTCAGCCACCGCCTCTCCTCGGAACCGGACAGCCCCACCGTGACCCTGGAGGCGACCATCGAGGAGCGCGGCGAGCGCCGCACCCTGACCGGCCAGGGCAACGGCCCGCTGGCGGCCTTCATCAAGGCGCTGGCCGCCGCCGGCCACGATGTCGAGATCATCGACTACCACGAGCACTCCCGCGGCCAGGGTTCCGACGCCGAGGCGATCGCCTACGTGGAGGTGCGTATCGACGGCGAGGCGGTGTTCGGCGTGGGCACCGACGAGAGCATCACCAGTGCCTCCATGAAGGCGGTGATGAGCGCCATCAACCGCCAGCTCTCCAGTCAGGAGCCGGCGGCCAATGTGACCGCCGAGTCGCTGGCATAACGTCGGTTCTGTAGGAGGGCAGCTCTGCTGCGCGACTGGCGCCGATAGGCGCCTCGTTGACGCCGCCTGATCTGGAAGCGTTATCTCGGAGGCCTACGGCCTCCAGTCGCGATGCACAGCATCCCTCCTACCGACGGGGTTCACGATAGTCTGCGATGATCCCGATAAATTGGCCTCCTACAGCGGCGTCTTGCTCCCCTCGCCGGGGATCTCCCTGACCAGCCGCGGCATCAGGAAGCCCGGCAGCAACTCCCTGAGGCCCGCGACCAGTTCGCGGGCCTCAAAGTCCGGGACGTCGAAGTGGGCCGCACCCGCCACCGGATCGAGCACATGGAGGTAGTAGGGCAGCACGCCGGCCGTGAAGAGCCGCTCGGAGAGCGCGGCAAGAGCCGCCACCGAGTCGTTGACCCCGCGCAGCAGCACGCTCTGGTTGAGCAGGGTCGCGCCTGCACCCTTCAGTCGCTCGCAGGCGGCGATCACGGCGTCGTCGATCTCGTCGGCGTGGTTGATATGCAGCACCACCACCCGCTGCAGGCGGGTGGCGGAGAGCCAGGCGAGCAGGGCCTCGTCGATGCGCTCGGGGATCACCACCGGCAGCCGGGTGTGGATCCGCAGGCGCCTGAGGTGGGGGATCTCCTCCAGGCGCGCCACCAGCCAGGCGAGGCGACGATCACTGGCGGCCAGCGGGTCGCCGCCGGAGAGGATCGCCTCATGGATGCTGGGATCACCGCGCAGGTGGTCGAGCGTCGCCTCCCACTGGGCCATGGAAGGCGAGTTCTCGGCGTAGGGGAAGTGGCGGCGGAAGCAGTAGCGGCAGTTGACCGCGCAGGCGGGGCTGGCGATCAACAGCACCCGCCCGGCATACTTGTGGATCAGCCCGCGGGCCGGGGTGTGGGCGGCCTCCTCCAGCGGGTCGGCGACATAGCCCGCCGCGGGCCGGGCCTCCTCGCCCAGCGGCAGCACCTGGCGCAGCAGCGGGTCGTGGGGGTCGCCGTGGCGCATGCGCGCCAGGAAGGCCTCGGGCACCCGCACCTCGAAGAGCCCATGGCCCGCCTCGGCCCCGGGCAACCAGTTCGCGTCGAGCCCCAGGCGGCGGCACAGCTCGCGCGGGTCGCGGATGGCGCCGGCCAGCTGGGCCTGCCAGGCGGGCGGCGGCGTCAGCGGCTCGGCGTCGTCATGACGCTGCAAAGGGGCGGGGCTTCGGGTTATCATGCGGCACACCAGTCGCTATGGGCGAGGCGGGCTCCTGGAAGCAACGCCTCGCCGAGAGTCGTTTCCCAGCGCGCCGCCGGGCCCCGGTGGCGCGCTCGAATATGGGTGAGAGAAGAAGATGGCAAGCTATTCTACCAACGAATTCAAGGGCGGTCTGAAGGTGATGCTCGACGGCGATCCCTGCGCGATCGTCGAGAACGAGTTCGTCAAGCCCGGCAAGGGCCAGGCGTTCAACCGCGTCAAGCTGCGCAACCTGATGACCGGACGGGTCTGGGAGCGCACCTTCAAGTCCGGCGAGAGCCTGGAAGGGGCCGACGTCCTGGATCTGGAGATGGAGTACCTCTACAACGACGGCGAGATGTGGTACTTCATGAAGACCGACGGCTCCTTCGAGCAGTACCCGGTGGAGAAGAAGGCCCTGGGCGACGCCGAGAAGTGGCTCAAGGAGCAGGTCGTCTACACCGTCACCCTGTGGAACGACAACGCCATCAGCGTGACCCCGCCCAACTTCATCGAGCTCGAGGTGGTGGAGACCGACCCCGGCCTCAAGGGCGACACCGCCCAGGGCGGCTCCAAGCCGGCGACCCTCTCTTCCGGCGCCGTGGTGCGCGTGCCGCTGTTCATCAACGAGGGCGAGGTCCTCAAGGTGGATACGCGCAGCGGCGAGTACGTCTCCCGGGCCTGATTTTCCCGCTTTGTTCCTGAATCTGTAGGAGGGCTCGGTTCGACGCTTCGACTCTGCTGGGCGAACGGAGGCCGAAGGCCTCCCTGCGGCAGCCACCCAAGGCTGCCGACACCTTGGGCGCCTGGCGGCGCCAGTCGCGCAACGAGTTGCCCTCCTACAGCAGGCTCCCTCTCCCTGTTCCGGGAACTTCCTATGTCGCTGCCCGACTGGCGCCCCACGGCGACGATCGCGACCCTGCGCGAGCGGGCGCGTCTGCTCGCCGAGGTGCGGGCCTTCTTCGCCGAACGCGGCGTGCTGGAGGTGGAGACCCCGGTGCTGGGCCATGGCG
Source organism: Halomonas sp. (assembly GCA_046540755.1). GTDB lineage: Bacteria > Pseudomonadota > Gammaproteobacteria > Pseudomonadales > Halomonadaceae > Halomonas. The sequence goes on from JBKHEO010000083.1 coordinate 7,770, forward strand.
GCAGCACCGATCTGCACCTGGCCTCGCTCTCGGTGGATGCCACCACGCCCGCCGGGCGCGAGCGGCTGTGGCTGCAGACCTCGCCGGAGTTCGCCATGAAGCGCCTGCTGGCCGCGGGCTCGGGGCCGATCTTCCAGCTGGCGCGCTGCTTCCGCGACGGCGAGGTGGGCCGACGCCACAACCTCGAGTTCACCCTGCTGGAGTGGTACCGCCCGGGACTTTCCCTGGAGGGTCTGATCGAGGAGAGCGCCGAGCTGGTGCGCCGGGTGCTGGGCCGCGATCCCGGTCCGCTGAGGCGTCGCCGTTACCGTGACCTCTTCCGGGAGACGCTGGCCATCGATCCCTTCGGCGTGCCTCTCGAGACGCTGCGTCGCCTGGCCGCGGAGAAGGGCGGGCTTGCCATGGAGGAGGCTTCCCGTGACGACTGCCTCGACCTGCTGATAAGCCTCGAAGTGGAACCCCGTCTCGGGCGAGAGGGCATCGACGCGGTGGTGGACTATCCGGCCGGCCAGGCGGCCCTGGCGCGGCGCCACCGGGATCCGGAGGATGGCGAGTGGGTGGCCTCGCGCTTCGAGCTCTATCTCGAGGGGCTGGAGCTCGCCAACGGCTACGACGAGCTCACCGACGCCGCCGAGCAGGCGGCGCGCTTCGACGAGGACAACGCCGCCCGGCGGGCGGCGGGGCTTCCCGAGATCGACGTGGACGCTCGCCTGCTGGCGGCACTCGAAGATGGCATGCCGGCGGGCAGCGGGGTGGCACTCGGCATCGACCGGCTGATCCAGCTGGCGCTGGGCCGCGAGAGCGTGGCCGAGGTGATGGCCTTCGCCACGCCGCGTTGCTAGCACTTTTCCAGGGGGACGTGCGGCTTTCACCGCTCGGGGCTGATCCGGCGACAGGCCCATGAGGAGCCGCTGTGAATACTTCCATGTACGCTACCTCGGCCTTCCTTGGTCCTCGGACCTCCTCTTCGGCCTATCCCCGGCGCCCCTCGCTAAGAATGGCGAAACTGCCCCAGCGACTGCCCCATCCGCACCTTGTCGCCGGGTTCGATGTCACCGGCGAAGCTCACCGGCTCACTGAGCGCCATCACCACCGTCGAGCCGAGCTTGAAGCGGCCCATCTCCTCGCCCTTTTCCAGGTGCACCGGGGTGTCAAAGCGGATGCGCTGCACGTCGCCCCGGGGCAGGGGGGTGATCTGGCCGGCCCACACCGTCTCGATGGCGGCGACGATCATCGCCCCCACCAGCACCAGCGCCATGGGGCCGTGCTCGGTCTCGAAGTGGCACACCAGCCGCTCGTTGCGGGCGAAGAGGCCGGGCACATGCTCGGTGGTGGCGGCGTTCACCGAGAACAGCCTTCCCGGCACGTAGACCATCTCGGTCAGGGTGCCGCCCACGGGCATATGCACCCGATGGTAGTCGCTGGGCGAGAGGTAGACGGTGGCGAAGCTGCCGCCTAGGAAACGGCGGGCGGCGTCGCCGTCGCCGCCCAGCAGCTCCAGGGCCGAGAAATGGTGTCCCTTGGCCTGCAGCAGCTGGCCCGCCTCGATGGCGCCGAACTGCGAGAGTCGCCCGTCGGCGGGGCTGACCATGCCCTCGCCGATGGGGCGCGCGCCCTCCTTCAGCGCCCGGGTGAAGAAGTCGTTGAAGCTGGCGTAGGCGCTCGGATCCGGCTCGGCGGCCTCGTCCATGTCGACCCGGAACTGGCGGATAAAGGCGCGGACCAGGGCGTTGCGGATCGCGGGCTGGCGGCATTCGGCGAGCCGCCCCACCAGCCGTGACAGCAGGTGGTGGGGCAGGGGGTACTGGATCAGGGAGAACAGCTTGGCTAGGGACACTATGCGGAGAGCTCTCTAAGGTTCAGGGATATTGGCTGATAGGGTGGGATTGATATTGTTGTGGATCTTGGCAATTGGCGTCATTCAGCCTATATGAGGCAGGATCTGCCTCATAACGGGAGGCTGAAGGCCTCCCGTTAATGTCACAAGGCTGGGCAACACCACCAGGGCGCCTTGACGGCACCAGTCGCGATGCAGAGCATCCCTCCTACAGTTCGCTTTCACGTTGATGTGCCAAGCACCATCTTTGTAGCTTCCAGCTTACGGCTTCTCGATCGGGGTATCGTCGCGGTTGCCCCACTCCTTCCAGGAGCCGGCATAG
>JBKHEO010000084.1:0-9895 GCA_046540755.1 Halomonas sp.
ACCCCGAGGCCGCCCCGGCCTACCACCGCGTGGAAGGCATCGGCAGCGTCGACGAGATCAAGGCACAGGTGCTCAAGGCGCTGGAGGGCTGATCCAGCTACCCGCAACGGCGCGCCGGGGACAGGTCGAAAAGGAGGTCCGAGGACCAGGGAAGGCCGAGGTAGCGTCCAGGGAGGGATTCACAGCGCCTCCCTGTAGGCCTGTCGCCGGGAAAGCGTCGCACACGTTGTAGATGGCCGGCGGATCCGTCGAGAGATGGCTAGCCTCCTTTGACAGATGGCCCGCATCAAGCGGGCCATCGTCGTGATGGGCCCGGCCACGTATAATGTCCGCCCCTTTTCCCGAGATGGTGGTGCCATGTCGATCCTGCTGGCCCTGGATGCCTCCTCGAGCGCCTGCTCCGCCGCCCTGCTGCGGCGGCGCCCCGGCGCCGAGGACGAACTGCTCTCCCGCTTCGCGCTGACCCCTCGCGAGCACACCCGGCGCCTGCTGCCCATGGTCGACGAGGTGCTGGCCGAGGCCGGGGTGGCCCCCGCCGAGCTCGACGCCATCGCCTACGGCCAGGGTCCCGGTTCCTTTACCGGCCTGCGCATCGCCGCCGGCGCCGCCCAGGGGCTCGCCTACGGCCTCGACCGGCCGCTGATCGGCGTCTCCACCCTGGAGGCCCTGGCCCTGGGTGCCCACCGTCGCCACCACTTCCGCTGGCTGGTCACCGCCCTGGATGCGCGCATGGGCGAGATCTACGTGGCCGCCTGGCAGTGCGCCGGCGAGCGGCCCGAGCGGCTGCTGGACGAGGCGGTCATGGCGCCGGAGCGCCTGCGCCTGCCGGCGGGTCACGACGACCACGACTGGGTCGGGGTGGGCTCCGGATGGACGCTGCTCGAGCGCATGCCTGCCGAGGTGCAGGCGGGGCTCGGCCAGCACCTGCCCGAGGTGGAGGCGGACGCCGCCGACATGGCGCTGCTCGCCATGGAGGAGCTTGCGAGCGGCGGCGGCCAGCCGGCGCACCTGGCCCAGCCGGTCTACCTGCGCAACGAAGTGGCGTGGAAGAAGGCCAGGTGAGTGCCTGCGTGGCGGTGCAGGGGCAGGCGCTGGCGGCGCTGGCCGAGCGCCTGGGCCTGCCCCTGGAGGTCGAGGCCGAGCTCACCCTGACGCGCCGCGAGGGGTGCCTGGTGCTGGCCGGCGACGAGCGGCGCTATGGCCATCCGCTGGCGGTGGACTTCGCCGCCGGTCGCGCCGCCCACCGGCGGCGCTTCGGCGGCGGCCGCGGGCAGCTGGTGGCGCGCGCCTGTGGTCTGGCGAAGGGGGTGACCCCCGCGGTGGTGGACGCCACCGCGGGCCTGGGTCGCGACGCCTTCGTGCTGGCGAGCCTGGGGGCCGAGGTGCTGCTGGTGGAGCGGGTGGCGGCGATCTTCGCCCTGCTCGAGGATGGCCTGGCCCGGGCGGGCGCCGACGCCGAGACCGTCGAGATCGCCGCGCGCATGCAGCTGGTGCGCGGCGACGCGGCGCGCGAGCTCGAGGCGCTGGTGGCCGCGGCGGCCTTCCCGCCCCAGGTGGTGCACCTGGACCCGATGTTTCCCCACCGCGACAAGTCGGCGCTGGTCAAGAAGGAGATGCGGCTGTTCCGCACCCTGGCCGGCGACGACGCCGACGCCCCGCGGCTGCTGGAGGCGGCGCTGGATGTGGCGACCCATCGCGTGGTGGTCAAGCGACCGCGCCGGGCGCCGCCCATCGCCGGGCCGGCGCCGCGCCATGTGCTCGAGGGCAAGACCAGCCGCTACGACCTCTACGTGCACCGCTCGCTGTCGGCGGACTGATCCGTCTCGCGGCGGGTGACCAGCTGCAGCCGGTGGCGCAGTGCCGGGTCGAAGAGCCGGCGGGAGCGCTCGGCCGCCTCGCGCAGGCGCTCGTCGTAGACCAGCCGCCCCTCGGGGTCTCGCCATAGCCACCCCTCCTGCTCGAGGCTCTCCACCAGGCTGACGAAGAGCCGGCTGTCGAAGAACTCCGGGGAGTCGAGCCCCGAGAGCAGCGCGAGGCGCTCGGCGAGCCGGCGGCTGCGCTCGGCCAGCGCCTCGGCGCCGAGGCGTGCCGGTCCGGCGTCCAGCAGTACCGAGAGCAGCAGGTAGCCGCGCTCCAGGGAGGGCTGCATCAGCTGGCCCAGCAGGTCCAGGCATTCGCCGGCCTCGACGTCGTCCTCCGGCCGGCGCCAGCCGTCATCGCCGTCCGGCACCAGCAGTCCCAGCGCCACCAGCTCGCCGAGCATCGCCGCCAGTGCCTGGTGCAGCGTGGCCGGCGGGGCCATCATCAGCTCCCGTGCCAGGATCGGCCAGCCCGGTGCCAGCAGCTCGGTCAGCGCCTCCAGGCGGTGGCCCGGCTGGTGGCGGAAGGCGAAGGCGGTGAGCCCGGCCAGGGCAAAGAGGTGCAGCACGTTGTTGCGGTACCACCCCAGTTGGCCGGCCTGGTCGGCGTCGGCCAGCAGGATGTCGCCCAGCGGCTGCTCGCGGCGCTGGATCATGCCCAGTGCCAGGGCCTGGGCGATCCACTCGCGCGGCTCGCCCTCCGGCAGGCTCGCCCGGGCGCTGCCGGGCAGGCGCCGCTGCAGCGCCGCCAGCAGTGTGAGCTGACGCTCCATCAGGCGCTCCTCGATGGCGTGATGGGGCGTGGCCAGCAGCACCAGGGCGATCAGGTTGACCGGGTTGAGGGCGGCGGCGGCGTTGATGCGGCGGCACAGCGTCTCGCCCAGGCGCGGTACCAGGTCATTGAGCCACTCGGGGCGTGCCTCGCTCTCGCGCCGCCAGTTCCGGCCCAGCGTCGCGTCGAGGTAGCCGGCCACCTCCAGCGGCTCGCCGACGTTGACGGTGACCCGGCCGAAGGGCTGGCGCAGATGCCTCAGCACCCGCAGCAGCGCCAGGGGACTCTCCTTGCGCTTGCTGCCGCCGCGCAGCTCGCGCTGGTAGCTGGCGCTCTCGATCACCCGCTCGTAGCCGATATAGACCGGGATAAAGGCCAGCGGGCGCGCCTGGCCGGCGGCGTGGCTGCGCAGGAAGGAGCGCAGGGTCATGGCCAGCATGCCGGGGCGGGCCGGCAGCATCCGCCCGCTGCGCGAGCGCCCGCCCTCGATGAAGTACTCCAGCGGGTGGCCGCGGGCGATCAGGCGGTGCAGGTACTCGTTGAACACCGTGGCGTAGAGGCGGTTGTCGCGGAAGCTGCGACGCAGGAAGAAGGCGCCGCCGCGGCGCAGCAGGGGGCCGATCAGCGGCATGTCGAGGTTGCGGCCGGCGGCGATATGCGGCGGCATCAGCCCCTCCTGGTAGAGCACGTAGGAGAGCAGCAGGTAGTCGACATGGCTGCGGTGGCAAGGCACATAGACCAGGGTGTGGTCCTCGGCCAGCGACTTGACCTCCGCCAGGCCGCGCACCTTGACGCCGTCGTAGAGCCGGTTCCAGAGGCGCCGCAGCAGGCCGTCCATGAAGCGCAGCACCGGATAGCTCATGCTGGAGGCGATCTCGTGGCCGTAGCGCAGGGCGCGGCCCTGCAGGCGGGGGCGCGACAGGCGTCCCTCGTCGGCCAGCTCGTCGATCACCCGGCGCACCTCGGGGCTCTTCGCCACCCCCTCGATCAGGGTGCGTCGGTGGGAGAGGTCGGGGCCCAGCACTCGGGTGCGCACGCGCTGGAAGTGCACCCGCAGCAGGCGCGCCGCCTTGCGATTGGTGAGTGTCGGGTCCCGGCCGTCGCAGAGCTCGCGCAGCGCCAGGGGGGCGCCGAAGTGCAGCTCCACGCTGCGCCGGTTGACCAGCATCGAGAGCAGGCGGCGCAGCCGCCCGGTGAGCTGCCAGCTGTCGGCGGCGACCAGGCGCCAGAAGCCGAAGCGCTTGCCCGGGGCGCGCCCCCAGAAGATGGAGACCGGCACCAGCTGCACCGAAAGCGTGGGGTCGGCCTCCAGCGCCTCGACCAGCGCCTGGAAGGGAGGCCGGGCCCGGGCGTGACTGCCCAGCAGACGGCGGCCTGTCGCCGGCAGGGCCAGCACCCCGGGCAGGCGCCGCTCGCCCAGGCGTACCCCGGCGGCGGCGGGGGGCAGGCCGAGCCGGCGGGTCAGCGTCCCCAGCAGCCAGGCATCGCTCAGCGCCGGCCGTGGCAGCACGTAGAACACCGGCAGGGCAGGGTCCAGCGCGAGCTCGCGGGGCTCGGGTTCGACCAGACGCGGGCGGACCCAGGCGCCGAGGAGCCGGCCCATGGAGGCGCGCAGGGGCGCGCTAAGGGAGTGCAGCAAGGCCATCCGTTTGCCCCGGGTGCAGGAAAGGGAAGGGAGTGCCAGTATAGTCGTCGCCAGGCGCCGGGTCAGTCGGCGTGAGGCACCGCAGGGTCAGGCGATGAAGGACAGGGAGCGACGCATGCACGGGATCTGGCGGGAGGGCAACGATTTCGAACTGCTGGCGGAAGCGAGTCGCTTCCTGCCGGCGATGTTCGAGGCGATCGAGCAGGCACGCGCCTCGATCCTGATCGAGCTCTACCTGATGGAGTCCGGGCGACTTGCCTCGGCGCTGATCGACGCCCTGGTGCGGGCCGCCGAGCGGGGGGTGACGGTGCTGCTGCTGCTGGACGGCTACGGCGCCATGGGGCTTGCCGGGCGCGACCGCGAGCGTCTGCAGGCGGGGGGCGTGGCGCTGCGCTTCTTCAATCCCCTGGGCCTCCACTCCCTGGCGCGCAACCTGACCCGTGACCATCGCAAGCTGGTGGTATTGGATGGCCAGGTCGCCTTCACCGGCGGCTTCGGGGCGGTGGACGAGTTCCTCGACGCCTGGTACGAGGTGGCGGTACGCATCCAGGGGCCGGTGGTGGCCGACTGGGTCCGGCTCTTCTGTCATCTGTGGGACTCGTCGCTGACCCGCGGCGAGGGCGCCGCGGAGCTGGTGCACGGCCTGGCCACCGCCACCCGGCCGGCGTCGGGCTATCGCGGCATGCGCGGCCGCGCCGTCTGGGGCCAGGGCTATCGCTACCAGGCGATCCGCCACTCGCTCCTCGGCCGGGTGGGGACCGCGCAGCATCGGCTGTGGCTCTGCACCCCCTACTTCGTGCCCACCCTGAGCCTGCGACGCCGCCTGGCCCGGGCCGCCCGCCGTGGCGTGGACGTGCGCCTGCTGCTCCCCGGCGAGCGCCATGACCATCCCGGGGTGCGCTACGCCGGGCAGCGCTTCTACGGGCGCCTGCTCAAGGCGGGGGTGCGCATCTTCGAGTTCCAGCCCATCTTCATCCACGCCAAGGTCTCGCTGGCCGACGACTGGGTGAGCCTGGGCTCCTGCAACTTCGACCACTGGAGCCTGCACTGGAACCTGGAGGCCAACCAGGAGGTGGAGGATCGCCGCTTCGCCGGCGAGGTGGCCGCGCTCTTCGAGCGCCATTTCGCCGTCAGCCGCGAGATCGAGCCCGCGGCCTGGGCGAGGCGTCCGCTGTGGCAGCGGGCGCGGGAGTGGCTCTATGGCACCCTGGACGGGATGCTGACCCGGCTGCGCTAGCCCGGCTTCGCCGGGAGCTATAAGCCTTAAGCGGTACGCTTGAAGGACAAGCGATGGTACCTGTGCGAGACGCCAGAAGCTGCTTTCCCGCTTCCCGCTTACCGCTTGTTCTTGCCGCGGCCGGCGGGCTTCTTGCGGCGCGGGGTGGGCTTGGGGGCCTCCGGCGGCACCCGGTAGTGCAGGTAGAGGTCGAGCACCAGCTCGGGGAGCTGGCGCACCAGCGCCTCGAGGCGCGCGCCGTCGGCGATGAACTCCGCCATGTCGGGCTCCTCGTCGAAGAGCCCGGAGAGCGCCATGAAGGGCAGCAGCAGGGTGGCGGCGGCCTCCTCGTCCTCCTCGAACCAGGCGGGCTCGTCGAGGAAGACCCCCTCCATGAAGCCGGCGCACCAGTCGCCGATGGGGGTCTCCTCGGCGGGGAGGCCGTCCAGGGTGAGCTCGAAGGGCAGCTCCGGCAGCGCACCCTGCTCCAGGGCGGCGATGGCGTTGTGTCTCAGCCGCTCCAGCAGGCCGAGGATCGCCTCGCGCTCGCCGTCATCCGCGAAGGCGGGCTCGCCCTGGAAGAGCTCCGCCACCCAGGCCGCCGGTACCGCCTCCCGGGGGCTGACCGCCAGCGCCACCAGGAAGCCGTGGGTGCCGATCAGATCCAGGGCGTCCTCGGGTACGCGCCCCGAGGCGAGGAAGTCGTCGAGGCGGTCGAGTTCGTCGTCGTCGAGCAGGGGGACGGGCGGCGGGGTGTCGGACATCGGAGCGCTCACTCTCGCTGGCGGGGTGGAGGGGGTGGCCCGGCGGGGCTTGCCCCCCGGCGACGCTGGCGCCATTCTAGCACCCCATGATCCGCCCCGCGCTGCCTCCCCCCGACCCCGACCGCCTCGCCACCCTCGACCGGGAGGGGCTGGCACAGGCCCTGCACGCGCAGGTCGAGTCGGCCTTCGCGCTCTGCCGCGAGGTGCATCCCCACCTGCCCCGTCCCCGGGTGTGGCTCGACCTGCGCGGCCAGTGTGCCGGCCAGGCCCACTTCGGGCGCGGCGGGCTGCGCTTCAACCCGGTGCTCTATGCCGAGAACCGCCAGGCCTTCCTGGTCGAGGTGGTGCCCCACGAGATGGCCCACTGGCTGGTTCACCATCTGGAGGATGGTCGGCACGCCCGGCCCCATGGGCGCGAGTGGCAGACGGTAATGCGCCGCCTCTTCGGGCTGGCGCCGCACACTACCCACCGTTTCGATACCGGCCGGGCGAGCCCCGCCCCGCATCGCTACGCCTGCGGCTGCCGGGAGCACGCCTTCACCCCGCGACGCCACGCCCTGGCCCGTCAGGGGCGCCGCTACCGCTGTCGGCTCTGCGCCGAGACCTTGGTCTATCGCGGCGATTCGGTGTTCGAAAATACGACTTAAGCATTTGTTATAAAAAGGTTTTTTGATCATACCAATGTCTAAGGGGAAGTAGGGCTGCGAGGCGCTATGCTGGCTTCACCATTCGCGTGGCGTCGGCGGCGCCCATAATCCCAAGCAGGCCGCCGGTTTCCATCCATCTGACGGGGCCAACCCAAGAACAGAGGCAACTCCATGAGCGAACAGCAGAACGTCTATCCGGTGCGCGACGAGATCGCCGCCAAGGCCTGGGCCGACAAGGAGACCTACCAGGCCATGTACCAGCAGTCCGTGGACGACCCGGAGGCCTTCTGGAGCGAGCAGGCCAAGCGCATCGACTGGTTCAAGTTTCCGAGCAAGATCAAGCACACCAGCTTCGATCCCCACAACGTCGACATCCGCTGGTACGAGGATGGCACGCTCAACGCCAGCGTGAACTGCCTCGACCGTCATCTGGAGAAGCGTGGCGACCAGACCGCCATCATCTGGGAAGGCGACGACCCCAACGAGTCCGCCAATATCAGCTACCGCGAGCTGTACGAGCGTACCTGCCAGCTGGCCAACGCGCTCAAGGCCCAAGGCGTCAAGAAGGGCGACGTGGTCACCCTCTACATGCCGATGATCCCCGAGGCCGCGGTGGCCATGCTGGCCTGCGCCCGCATCGGCGCCGTGCACTCGGTGGTATTCGGCGGCTTCTCGCCGGACGCCCTGGCCCAGCGCATCATCGGTGCCAAGTCCAGGCTGGTGATCACCGCCGACGAGTCGGTGCGCGGCGGCAAGCAGGTGCCGCTGAAGGACAACGTCGATGCCGCCCTGACCCGCGATGGCACCGAGGTGTGCGAGAAGGTGCTGGTGGTCAAGCGCACCGGCGGCGAGATCGAGTGGAAGGAGGGCCGCGACCTCTGGTACCACGAGCAGGTCGACGGCCAGTCCACCGACTGCCCCGCCGAGGAGCTCAAGGCCGAGGATCCGCTCTTCATCCTCTACACCTCCGGCTCCACCGGCGCGCCCAAGGGGCTCAAGCACACCACCGGCGGCTACCTGGTCTTCGCCAGCCTGACCCACCAGTACGTCTTCGACTACCAGGAGGGCGAGGTCTACTGGTGCACCGCCGACGTGGGCTGGGTCACCGGCCACAGCTACATCGTCTACGGCCCGCTGGCCAACGGCGCCACCACCCTGATGTTCGAGGGCGTGCCCAGCTACCCGAGCCACGGCCGCATGGGCGAGATCGTCGACAAGCACCAAGTCAACATCCTCTATACCGCCCCCACTGCCATCCGCGCGCTGATGGCCCACGGCGATAACGTCATGGACTCCAGCCAGCGCGACTCGCTGCGCATCCTCGGCTCGGTGGGCGAGCCCATCAATCCCGAGGCCTGGGAGTGGTTCTACCGGGTGATCGGCAACTCGAAGTGCCCGATCGTCGACACCTGGTGGCAGACCGAGACCGGCGGCATCATGATCGCGCCGCTGCCGGGCGCCACGGATCTCAAGCCGGGCTCCGCCACCCTGCCGTTCTTCGGCGTGCAGCCGGCGCTGTTCGACAGCGAGGGCAACACCCTCGAGGGTGCCGTGGATGGCAACCTGGTGATCACCGACTCCTGGCCGGGCCAGGCGCGCTCCATCTGGGGCGACCACGAGCGCTTCATCCAGACCTACTTCTCCACCTACAAGGGCGCCTACTTCACCGGCGACGGCTGTCGCCGCGACGAGGACGGCTACTACTGGATCACCGGCCGCGTCGACGACGTGATCAACGTCTCCGGCCACCGCATGGGCACCGCCGAGATCGAGTCCTCGCTGGTGGCCCACGAGGCCGTGGCCGAGGCCGCCGTGGTGGGCTTCCCCCATGACATCAAGGGCCAGGGCATCTACATCTACGTCACCCTGACCGACGAGGTGGAGCCCAGCGACGCGCTCAAGAAGGAGCTGACCCAGTGGGTGCGCAAGGACATCGGCCCCATCGCCTCGCCGGACGTCATCCAGTGGGCGCCGGGCCTGCCCAAGACCCGCTCGGGCAAGATCATGCGCCGCATCCTGCGCAAGATCGCCGCCAACGAGTGCGATGGCCTGGGCGACACCAGCACCCTGGCGGATCCCAGCGTGGTGGACGAGCTTATCGAGCATCGCGCCAACCGCTGAGGCGAGGCGGCGAGCTCCGGCTCGTCGTGTCCCGCCCCCCTCAAGGCCGGCCCCTCTGGGCCGGCCTTCCTGTGGGTGGCAGGAAAAGTTGTCGACAATGCGTCCGCGGCGCTTGGGAATCGCCTGGGGCATGGGGTAACATGCGACACACGAGAGAAGAGCCCGCGTGGTGGTCCAAGACCCGCTGCCAGAGGAACCGGAGGAGAATCCATGGCCTTAGCCCAGAAATTCATCGTCGCCGATGACCATCCGCTGTTCCGCGCAGCCCTCACCCAGGCGTTGCGTCAACTGGCGCCCCAGGCCGAGATCGTGGAGTCCGACACCATGGAGGCGACCGCCGAGGTGGTCACCCGCCACCCCGACGCCGACCTGATCCTGCTCGACCTGCACATGCCGGGGGCCCACGGTTTCTCGGGCCTGATCCAGCTGCGCGGCCAGACCCCGGACATCCCGGTGGCGGTGGTTTCGGGCAGCGACGAGCCCCACGTGGTGCGCCGCGCCATCGACTACGGCGCCTCCGGGTTCATCCCCAAGTCCTCCTCGCTGCAGCTGATCGCCGAGGCGGTGGGCGAGATCCTCGAGGGGGAGGTGTGGCTGCCCGCGGAGCTGGCCGAGGCCATCGGCGAGGCCGACGAGGAGGAGACCAAGTTCGCCGAGGCGATCGCCTCGCTGACCCCCCAGCAGTTCCGGGTGCTCAACATGCTTACCGAGGGGCTGCTCAACAAGCAGATCGCCTACGAGCTCAGCGTCTCCGAGGCCACCATCAAGGCCCACGTCACCGCCATCCTGCGCAAGCTCGGCGTGCACTCCCGCACCCAGGCGGTGATCGCCGCCCAGAAGCTCGAGGTGGAGCCGCCGAAGGTCGAATCCT
>JBKHEO010000085.1:0-9784 GCA_046540755.1 Halomonas sp.
GCGACCAAGGGATTATGAGTCCCCTGCTCTAACCAACTGAGCTATAGGCCCTTTCGGCGGGAGCGCCAGGATGGCGCCGGGGCGTATCATAGCGAATGCCGGTGACCGAGGCCATAGCCGCGCGGCTTGCGATGGTGCCGGCGCTTCGGCGATGATGCCGGGGCCGCCCCGGCGGTACTCCCCAGGCCACCCTATGAGACCTCATGTTCCTGCTGATTGCCTTTGCCGTCCTTTCCATCGGCGTCTCCTTTATCTGCTCGCTGCTCGAGGCGGCGCTGCTCTCCACGACCCCGAGCTACGTGGCCCAGCTTCGCGAGACGCGTCCCAAGCTCCACGAGCGACTCAATCGCCAGAAACGCAACATCGACCAGCCGCTGGCGGCGATCCTCACGCTCAACACCATCGCCCATACGGTGGGCGCCACCGGCGTCGGCGCCCAGGTCACGGTGGTGTTCGGCGAGGCCTGGCTGGGCATCGCCTCGGCGGTGATGACGCTGCTGATCCTGTTCCTCTCCGAGATCATTCCAAAGACCATCGGCGCCACCTTCTGGCGGCAGCTTGCCGGCATCACGGCGCCTAGCCTGGATGCCATGGTGTGGTTCCTCAGGCCTTTCATCTGGATGTCGGAGCTCATCACCAAGCGCATCGGCAAGGACGCCATGGACACCGACATGCGCGGAGAGATCAAGGCGCTGGCCCAGATCGGTCAGGATGAGAAGGCGCTGGACCCCGAGGAGACCCGGGTCATCGTCAATATCCTCAACCTGCACGACATCACCGTGAAAAGCGTGATGACCCCGCGCACCGTCTCGGTGACGGCGAGGGCCGGCATGACAGTCATGGATTTCGACGAGGAGTGTGGCGGCACCCCCTTCACCCGCTACCCGGTGATGGATGGCGGCGAGCAGGCGCTGGGCTATATCCACCGGGCCGCCACCTACAGTGCCGAGGACGACGTCGACCTCAAGACGCTGATGCACCCGGTCAAGACGGTGCGGGACGATGACAGCGTCGAGCAGGTGTTCACCGCCATGGTGCAGGATCGCCAGCACATGTGCGTGGTCTACGACGACCTCGGCACCTGGGTGGGCCTGATCACCCTGGAGGATGTCATCGAGACCATCCTTGGCCAGGACATCGTGGACGAGATCGACAACGTCGCCAACCTGCGCAAGTACGCGCGCCAGCGCTGGACCAAGAGCCTCAAGAAGACGGAGGAGTAACTCATTCGCGAGGGGTGCCGGGGCGGTCAGGCAGCAGCCGGCCGGGCACCCAGCGCAGGTAGGCGAGCATGCCGAAGAGCTCCACCAGCGACTGGAAGACGATGACCGCCACCGCCGCCTGCCAGCCCTGAGGCAGAGCCAGGGCGATGGGCAGCATCACGAAGGAGTTGCGAGTGCCGAGGCTGAAGGTGAGGGTCCGCGCCGCCGGCGCCGAAAGCCCGAAGAGCCGCCCCAGCACCATGCCCAGCAGCGCCGCCAGTACCAGGTAGCCGACGAAGAGCGGCAGCACAGGCAGCAGCACCCCGCTCACTCCCTCCATGCCGGCGACCTGGGTCGCCGCCACCAGCAGTAGCACCGCGGCGAGCAGCGGCACCGGTAGCCAGCCAAGGCCCGCCACCAGGCGCTGCGCGAAGAGCAGGCGACGCGCCAGCCGTCGGGTCAGCCAGGCAGCCACCAGCGGCGCCAGGATCAGCCCGGCGAAGGCGGCGAGCAGCGGCCCGCCGATGGCGATGCGTGACCACTCCGCCCCCAGGAAGAGCCAGAGGTAGCCCGGCAGTGCCACCAGCTGCAGCCCCAGCAGCAGCGGCGTGGCGGCGATGGCGCGCCCGGCATCGCCGCGCCCCAGGTGAGTGAAGGTGATGAACCAGTCGGTACAGGGCACCAGCAGTACCAGCAGCACGCCGAGCTTGACGGCCGGCGCCAGCGGCAGCGCCACCACCAGGCTGCCCACGATCAGCGGCAGCAGCAGGAAGTTGCCCAGCACCAGGGCGGTGGCGAAGCGCCAGTCCCGCGCCGCCAGGCCGAGCCGACCCAGCGGCACCTGGGTGAAGGTGGCGTAGAGCAGCGCGGCGAGCAGCGGCCAGAGCCCGCCCTCCAGGCTCGCGGCGTCCGCGGGCCGGAACACCCCCAGGCCGAGCCCGGCCAGGATCGCCGCCAGGTAACACCACACCTGGTGGCGTTCCAGCGCCTCACGCACTCGGGGCCACTCCCTCGCTGGCGGCCAGCAGCGCCCCGGTCTGCACCCGCCACTGGGCGGCGTAGCGGCCGTCGGCCTCGAGCAGGCGCCGGTGGGTGCCGCGCTCGGTGACCCGGCCGCCCTCGATCACCACGATCTCGTCGGCGTGGACGATGGTGGAGAGGCGGTGGGCGATCATGATCACGGTGCGGCCATGGCCGATGCGCGCCAGGGAGCGCTGGATGGCGGCCTCGGTCTCGTTGTCCACGGCGCTGGTGGCCTCGTCCAGCACCAGGATGGGCGGATCCTTGAGCAGCGCCCGGGCCAGCGAGAGGCGCTGGCGCTGGCCGCCCGAGAGGCGCACGCCGCGCTCCCCCACCGGGGTGTCGAGCCCGCGGGGCAACGCCTGGATGAACCCCCAGGCTTCCGCGGTCCTGGCCGCCTCGATGACCGCTTCGTCCGACGCCTCCGGCTTCCCGTAGGCGATGTTGTCGCGCACCGTGCCCTCGAAGAGGTAGACGTCCTGGCTGACCAGGCCGATGGCACCGCGCAGGGAGGCGAGACTCACCGCGTCGATGGGCTGGCCGTCGATCAGGATACGCCCGGCATCGGGGTCGTAGAAACGCAGCAGCAGCTTGACCAGCGTCGACTTGCCGGAGCCGGTGGCCCCCACCAGGGCCAGGGTGTTGCCGGCCGGCACGTGCAGGCTGACGTTATCCACGCCGACGTCGCCTCCCGCATAGCGGAAGCTCACACCCTCGAAGCCCACCTCGCCACGCAGCGGCTCGGCCAGCGCCGCGCCGGCGTCGTCGCGCACATGGATCGGCACCGCCAGCAGGTCGAGGATGCGCCGGGTGCTGGCCATGGCGCGCTCGAAGAGGTCGATCACCTCGGCCAGGCCGGTCAGCGGCCACAGCAGCCGCTGGGTGAGGAAGACCAGCACGCCATAGGCCCCCACGTTGAGCTCGCCCTTCAGCGCCAGCATGCCGCCCACGGTGAAGGTGGCCAGGAAGCCGGCCAGGATCGCCATGCGGATCACCGGGATGAACGCCGAGCTGACCCGGATGGCGCGGCGGTTGGCCTCCACGTAGGCCTCGCTCACCTCGCGCAGGCGTGCCGCCTCGCGGGCCTCGCTGGTGAAGCTCTTGATGGTGGCGATGCCGGCCAGGTTGTTGGCCAGCCGGCTGGAGAGGTCGCCCACCTTCTCGCGCACGTCGGCGTAGAGGGGCCCCGCCTTGCGCTGGAAGTAGAAGGCACCCCACACGATCAGCGGGATGGGCGTGAAGGCGAGCAGCGCGACCAGTGGCGATATCACGAAGAACACCGCCCCCACCGCCACCACGGTGACCCCCACCTGGATCAGGGCGTTGGCGCCGCCGTCCAGGAAGCGCTCCAGCTGGTTGATGTCGTCATTCATGGTGGCGACCAGCTGGCCGGAGCTTCGCGACTCGAAGAAGGCCATGTCCAGGCGCTGGGCGTGCTCGTAGGTGTCCAGGCGCAGGTCACCCTGCAGGCGCTGGGCCAGGTTGCGCCACAGCACCTGGAAGAGGTACTCGAACAGCGACTCGCCGGCCCAGATAAAGAAGGTCAGTACGGCCAGCACCAGGATCTGCTCCTGGGCCGAGGTGAAGCCGAGACGTGCCACGAAGCTCGTCTCCTGGTTGACCACCACGTCGATGGCCACGCCGATCAGGATCTCCGGGGCGATATCGAAGAGCTTGTTGATCACCGAGCAGGCGCTGGCGGCGACGATGCGTCGGCGGTAGCCGCGGGCATAGCGCAGCAGGCGCACCAGCGCCTGGAAGCTGTTGTGGGTGGCGTGGGCGGTCATGGGGGATCCTTATGGTTGGCCCGGGCAGGATACCGACGCACTCCAGCGCCTGCCATGGGCCATGCCCCTTGCCACCCGCACGGCAGGCGCGGGGCGAAAGATAGGCGGCAAACAATTTATGAGAAATACTAGCATTTACATCGGCAAGTCGGCCAGAACACACCCCGCTCTTGATAATCTCTATCATTCAAGTAACGACATGAATCGCATCGCGCCCCAAGCCCTGGCAAGCGCCTTGGCGCCGGCTGCCGCTTCCACCGCCCTGGTCCAGGAGAGCCCACCGCTGGACGACATCACGGTCACCGCCACCGGCTTCGAGCAGGCGATGGCCGAGGCGCCGATCGGCGCTCGCCTTGCCAGGCCGGCCGCCGATTCCGACAATGGTCGCCCGCTCTTTACCTCTGGGACGACCGCATGCTCGCCGAACTCTTCGCCGTGATGGCGCCGGTACTCACCGGCGCCGGCCTGGGCTATACCTGGATCCGACTGGGTCAGCCCTACCCGGTGGAGTTCGTCACCCGCCTGGTATTCAACATCGGCACCCCGGCGCTGGTGATCGCCTCGCTCTCCGGGGCGGAGATCGACGCCGGCAGCTTCGGCCGCACCATGCTGGCCACGGCCCTGGTGATCAGCGCCATGGCGGCGATGACCTGGCCGCTGGCGCGCCTGCTGGGCAAGGATTGGCGGGTGCTGCTGGCCCCGGCGATGTACCCCAACACCGGCAACATGGGGCTGCCGGTGGTGCTCTACGCCTTCGGTAGCGCCGGCTTCGCCTACGGCATCACGGTGATGGTCACGGTGTCGCTGTTCCAGTTCACCCTGGGCTCGGTGATGGCCAGCCGCAGCGGCCACCCGCTGCGCACCCTGGCACGCACACCCACCGTCTACGCCATCGTCATCTCGCTGATGCTGCTGCTCACCGACACCGCCCTGCCCCGCTGGCTTTCCAACAGCGTCGACCTGATCTCGGGGTTCACGGTGCCGCTGATGCTGATCACCCTGGGCGTCTCGCTGGCCAGCATCCATGCGCGCAACCTGCGCTCGGGCATCGGGTTCAGCCTGCTGCGCATTCCGGTGGCGGCGGCGCTGGCCTGGGGCATCGGCGCCCTGGTCGGCCTGCCGCCCCTGGCCCAGGGCATCCTGATCCTGCAGATGAGCATGCCGGTGGCGGTGTTCAACTACCTCTTCGCCCAGAAGGCGCGGCGCGAGCCGGAGTACGTGGCGAGCCTGGTGTTCTGCTCGACCCTGCTATCGCTGCTCTACCTGCCGCTGCTGCTGGCCTGGCTGATGTAGGCTGTCCCGGGCTGGCGACAGGGAACACCGCTTCCCCACCGGAGTCCCTATCCTGTCGAGGCAAGCGTCCGACGAGTGACCATAAAAGACGAGGGGAGAACGCCATGCCAGCCATTGTGCACCGACTGCCCGCGGGGCTGCTGCTGGGCGGACTCGCCCTGGGCGGCCAGGCCACGGCCGCCGAGACGCTCGAGGAGCGGCTCGAGACCGACCATCTCGACCTGCGCCTGGAGCGCCTGGCCGAGGGGCTCGAGCATCCCTGGTCGCTGGCCTTCCTGCCGGGCGGCGACCTGCTGGTCAGCGAGCGCCCCGGGCGGCTCGCCCGCATCGCCGAAGAGGGTTCGATCACCCGGCTCGACGGCGTGCCCGAAGTGCGTGACCGCGGCCAGGGTGGGCTGCTCGACCTGGCCCTGCATCCCGACTTCGGCGGCGAGGGCGGCGAGAACGACTGGCTCTACTTCACCTGGAGCCAGGCCGACGAGGGGGGCGGCGCCACGACCCTGTCGCGCGCGCGCCTGACGGAGGACGCCCTGGAGGAGGTCGAAACGCTGTTCGTCCAGGACCGCTTCACCCACCCCACCCACCACTACGGCTCGCGGCTCGCCTGGCTGCCCGACGGCACCCTGCTGATGAGCATCGGCGACCGTGGCGACGACGACCAGGCCCAGCAGGGCGACGACCACGCCGGCAGCGTGCTGCGCCTGACGGAGACCGGCGGTGTGCCCGAGGACAACCCCTTCGTCGACGATGACCAGGCGCTCGACGAGCTCTACACCCTGGGCAACCGCAATCCCCAGGGGCTTACCGTGGTGGACGACGGCACCGCCTGGTCCACCGAGCACGGCCCGCGCACCGGCGACGAACTCAACCGTCTGGTGGCCGGCGAGAACTACGGCTGGCCCGAGGTCAGCCGCGGCAACGACTACGCCACCAACGAGCCCATCGGCCGTGACAGCGCCCCGGGCATGCGCGACCCGGTGCATGTCTTCGAGGGACGCTTCGCACCCTCGGGCCTGACCGAGGTCCAGGGCGACACCTTCCCCGCCTGGGAGGGCCAGCTGCTGGCCGGCGGCCTGGCCAGCGAGCGCCTGGTGCGCCTGGCGCTGGACGGGGACGAGGTGGTGGAGCGCGAGGTGGTCCTCGAGGGCGAGATCGGCCGCATCCGCGACGTGCGCCAGGGCCCGGACGGCGCTCTCTACCTGCTGGAGGACGCCGCCGACGGCGCGCTCTACCGCCTGACGCCGGCCGACTGAGCTCACCATGCCGCCAACCCACACCCCGCCCCGGAGGGCGGCGGGGCCAGCCACGGACGCCGCATGCGACTGCGAAGCCTGATCATCCTCACCGTCATCGTGCCGCTCTTCCTCGTGCTGGTGGTGTTCAGCCTGGTGGCCATCACCTCGTTGCAGGACAACGTGCGCTCCAAGCTGGAGAACGAGGTGCAGATCGTCACCCGCACCCTGGGCACCTCCCTGGGCCATGCCGTGGCCCGCGACTCCCCGGAGTCGATGCAGGCCATCCTGGAATCGGCCTTCTCCTTCCACCGCATCTACGGCGCCTACCTCTTCGACCGCGAGGGGGAGGAGCTCTTCGGCCTGGGGCTCGGCAAGGCGCTGTTCAGCCCCGAGGAGATCCGCCGAGTGGTGGAGGACGACGAGATGGCCGCCGCCTACCGCGACCACGACGAGCGCACCTACTACTCGGCGCTGACGCCGGTCACCTCGCCGGAGGGGGAGGTGATGGGCGTGCTCCAGGTCAACCGCGTCAACGCCGGCATCGAGAACTACACCGGCTTCATCAGCCTGGTCGCCGGCATCGTCTTCGTGATCGGCGCGGCCGGCATCGTGCTGGGGGTCTGGTGGGCGTTCCGTCGCTTCATCGAGCGCCCGCTCAACCGCCTGCTGGAGGTGATGGCGCGGGTCGAGTCCGGCGACCGCACCCAGCGGGCGGCCGGCCGCGGCCCCCAGGAGTACCGCCGTCTGGCCCTGGCCTTGAACGGCATGCTCGACGCCATGGCCGAGAAGGATGCCGATATCGAGGCACGGCGGATCAACGAGATCGCCCTGGAGAAACGCCTGCGCAAGTCGCGCAAGCTCGCCGAACTGGGGGTCCTGGCGGCCGGCGTGGCCCACGAGATCGGCGCCCCGCTCACCGTGATCAACGGCCAGGCCCAGCGCCTGGCGCGCCGCGAGAGCCTGGGCGACGACGAGCGCGCCCGGCTCGGTCGCATCCGCGACGAGGTGGCGCGCATCGTCGAGATCGTGCGCCAGCTGATGGAGCTGGGCCGGCGCCACAGCGTCGAGAAGGAGCGGGTGGCGCTGGACGACATCCTCGCCGCGGCCCGGGAGCTGGTCGAGGAGTCGCTGGAGGAGCGCGGCATCCGCCTCGAGCTGGCGCTCCCCGAGCCGGCGCCGCGGCTGCTCGCCAACGGCCAGCAGCTCACCCAGGTGTTCACCAACCTGCTGCAGAATGCCGCCCAGGCCGAGGGCGTCACCCGCGTGCGCGTCACCGCCGAGGGCGACGAGTCCTGGCTGCGGCTGCGGGTCGAGGACGACGGCCAGGGGGTCGCCGAAGGCGACCGCGGGCGCGTCTTCGACCCCTTCTTCACCACCAAGGCGGTGGGCCAGGGCAGCGGCCTGGGGCTGTCCATGGTTCACCGTATCGTCAACGACCATGGAGGCACCATCGGCGTCGAGACCGCCAGCCTGGGGGGCGCGGCCTTCGTGATCTGCCTGCCGCTGGACGACCGCCTGGATGAGGCCTCCTCCCACGCCATGAGGACCCAAACGTGACCCGAAAGGAAGCTCCCTGCCCCATCCTGATCGTCGAGGACGACCCGGCCATCCTCGAGCTGCTGACCGAGGAGCTGGAGGATGCCGGCTACCCCACCCTGGGCGCCGGCACCGCCGAGGAGGCCCTGGCCACGCTCAGCCACAGCGAGGCGGCCCTGGTGATCAGCGACGTTCGCCTGCCCGGCATGAGCGGCATGCAGCTGCTCGAGCACCTGCGCCAGGCCGGCGCGGACCTCGGCTTCATCGTGATCACCGCCTTCGGCACCATCGACCAGGCGGTGGACGCGCTCAAGCTGGGTGCCGACGACTTCCTGACCAAGCCGCTGGACCTGGAAGGGGTGCGCGAGGCGGTCTTCCGGGTGCTGGAGCACCGCCGGCTGGCCGAGCGCTTCCGGCAAGACGAGCCCCCCCGCCATTTCCACGGCATCATCGGCGAGAGCGAGCCGATGCAGTCGCTGTTCCACGACGCCGCCCGCCTGGCGACCCGGGAGGCCCCGGTGCTGCTGCTGGGCGAGAGCGGCACCGGCAAGGAGCTGCTGGCCCGCGCCATCCACGCCGAGAGCCCGCGCGCCCAGGGCCCCTTCGTGGCGGTCAACTGCGCCAGCATCCCCGCCGAGCTGATGGAGAGCGAGTTCTTCGGCCATGTGAAGGGTGCCTTCACCGGCGCCAGCGACCATCGCCAGGGGCTATTCCAGTCCGCCCGCGGCGGCAGCCTCTTCCTCGACGAGATCGGCGAGATGTCGCCGGACCTGCAGGCCAAGCTGCTGCGCACCCTGCAGGAGAAGAGCATTCGCCCGGTGGGCGCCGAACGCGAGGAGTCCATCGACGTACGCATCATCGCCGCCACCCACCGCGACCTGGAGCGGGAGATCGCCGCGGGCGCCTTCCGCGCCGACCTCTTCTACCGCCTGGAGACCTTCTCGCTGCGTATCCCGCCGCTGCGTGAACGCGAAGGCGACCTGGAGCCGCTGATCCGCGCGCTGATCGACAAGCACGCCGAGGCCCAAGGCGTCGAGATCCACGGTATCGAGCCTACCGCCCTGGCGGCGCTGCTCGGCTACGCCTACCCGGGCAACGTGCGCGAGCTGGAGAACGCCATCATGCGCGCGGTGACCCTGGCCGACACCGGCGAGATCCGCCACGCCGACCTTCCCGAGCGGCTGCGCGAGCGCAGCGAGACGGGGGCTCACGCCCAGACCCTGCCCTCCGTGGCCGACTCCCCTCCGGCCGCCCCCGGCCAACCGTGGCCGAGCCTCGAGGAGGTGGAGCAGCGCTACATCCGCAAGGTGCTAGACGCCACCGGCGGCAACAAGCGGCGCACCGCCGACATCCTCGGCATCGCCCGGCGCACCCTCTACCGGCGTCTCGAGGAGGAGTGAGCATGCAGAAAAAGCCCCCGGCTCGGCGGGGGCGAAGGACGGCGCTAGGCGCCATCGAGGGGAACATCATGAAGACTTGAAGACTGGAGGCGTTACCAGGCGTCGTCCTCCTCCTCTTCAGACCCTTCCAGGGCCTCGTCATCGGCCGTACCGGCCTCGCCGCTCGGCTCGGCGGCGCCATCATCGCCGCTGGGCATGGGGTCGGTACCGCTACCGAAGCCCGGCTCCTCGGCGGGTTCGCCCCCCGCCGGGGCGGCGTTGGGGTCGGCGGCCGGATCCGCAGCAGGATCGGCGGCGGGATCCGCAGCAGG
>JBKHEO010000086.1:0-9415 GCA_046540755.1 Halomonas sp.
CGAGGCCACGCCCGACCTCTCGGTGGATCCGATCTTTGACCTGGTGGCCGACGACGTCCATGACCTGGCCGACCGGCTCGGCCTACCCGGCTAGAAGAACGAGGGGCACTCCTCAGCCGCGCTGCTGTTGGCTCATGGCGCTGCCCGAGGCGGGACGTTCCACCTCGAAGAGGTCGCTGCAGCGGGCGTAGTCATTGCCGGCCATGCGCCCGATGGGCCTGAGCCCCTCGACGCTGACATGGCGGCCGTCCCACAGGGCGTCGTCGACATGGATCGACACCACCTCGGCCAGCACCAGGTTGCCGGCCAGCGGCTGGTCGCCGAAGCGGATGACCTGGCGCAGCCGACAGCCGAAGGCCACCGGCGCAGAGGCCACCCGCGGCACCGAGACACCCGCCATGGCGACCTTCTCCAGCCCGGCGTGGACGAACTCGTCGTCGCCGTGCTCGAGCCCCGCGCTGGTGGCGTTCATCTCCGCGACCAGGCCCTCGCCGCTGATATGCACCACGCACTCCGCCACCTCGTCGAGGTTGCGGATGGTGTCCTTGGGGCTGGCGTCGCCGTCGAGCAGCGGCGAGAAGCCCAGCACCGGCGGATTGACGCTCACCACGTTGAAGAACGAGAAGGGCGCCAGGTTGGCGTTGCCCGCCGCATCCAGGGTCGATACCCAGGCGATGGGGCGGGGGCAGATGCTGCCCGAGAGCAGGCGGTAGATCTTTCCCGGGCTCAGGGGGTGTTCCGCCAGCAGGTAGTCGCTCATGCCAGGAGCTCCATGATGATCGCGATGCTCGATGGTAGCCCATCCGGCACCCCGCTGTGGCACCATGAGCCTGTCTTCCCGGCACCCAGCGAAGGAACCGCGCCATGCCACTCGCGCTTCAGGGCCCCGAACTCGAACCCGGCTTTATGGTGATCCACGGCAACCACCTGGAGGCGCTTCGCGGCCTGGCGGTGGAGTGGATGACCCGCCACCCGCTGGGACCGCTGGAGAACGAGACGATCCTGGTGCAAAGCAACGGCATCAGCCAGTGGCTGAAGCTCGCGCTCGCCCAGGACCGCGACCGCGGCGGCGCCGGCATCGCCGCCGCGCTGGACGTCACCCTGCCGGCGCGCTTCCTGTGGCAGGCCTACCGCGCCGTGCTGGGAGAAGATCAGGTGCCGCCCGTCTCCCCCTTCGACAAGCCGCGGCTGGTGTGGCGGCTGATGCGCCTGCTGCCCGCCCTGCTCCACTCGGCGACCTTCGCCCCCCTGGCCCGCTTCCTGGAGGACGACGGTGACCTGCGCAAGCGCCACCAGCTGGCCGAGCGCCTGGCCGATCTCTTCGACCAGTATCAGGTCTACCGCGCCGACTGGCTCGCCGCCTGGGCGGAAGGCAGGGACGTGCTGATCACCGCCCGTGGCGAGGCCCGCCCGCTCGCCGAGGAGCAGCGCTGGCAGGCCGAGCTGTGGCGAGCCCTGAGGGATGACATCGGCCCCGAGGGCCTGGCCTCCAGCCGCGCCGCGGTGCACGAGCGCTTCCTCGAGGCGTGCCGGGCGCTGAACCCGGAGCGCCGGCCGGCGGGCCTGCCGCGCCGGGTGATCGTCTTCGGCATCTCCTCGCTGCCGGCCCAGACCCTGGAGGCGCTGGCCGCCATGGCGCGCTTCAGCCAGGTACTGCTCTGCGTGCACAACCCCTGCCGCCACTACTGGGCGGATATCATCGAGCACAAGGAGCTGCTCCGCGCCGAGAGGAAACGCCAGCGGCGCCGCCCCGGCATGCCGGCGGACCTCGCCGAGACCGAACTGCACCTGCACGCCCAGCCGCTGCTGGCCGCCTGGGGCAAGCAGGGCCGCGACTATCTGCGTCTGCTGGACGAGTTCGACGAGGCCCAGGCCTACCGCCACCTCTTCGAGGGGGAGGCACTGCGCATCGACCTCTTCGACTCTCCTCTGGACGGCGCGCCAGACCTTGAAGAAAAGAGCGCCGAGCCCAGCCTGCTGCGCCAGCTGCAGGACGACATCCTCGAGCTGCGCCCGCTCGCCGAGACCCGCGATCTCTGGCCCGCCGTGGACCCGGCCCGCGACCGCTCGCTGCGCTTCCAGGTCGCCCACAGCGCCCTGCGCGAGGTGGAGATCCTTCACGACCAGCTGCTGGCCGCCTTCAGCGAGGACCCGACCCTCAGGCCCCGCGACATCCTGGTGATGGTGCCCGATGTGGACCAGTATGCCGCCGCGGTGCAGGCGGTGTTCGGCCGCCTCGACCCGGACGACCCGCGCCATATCCCCTTCACCCTCTCCGACCAGGCGAGCCGCCACCGTCTGCCGCTGCTGATCGCCCTGGAATCGCTGCTGCGCCTGCCGGAGCTGCGCCTCTCGGTGAGCGACCTGCTGGACCTGCTGGAGGTGCCGGCGGTGCGCGCGCGCTTCGGCATTCCCGAGGGCGGCCTGCCCACATTGCGCCGCTGGATCGAGGGCGCCGGCATCCGCTGGGGGCTCGACGCCCGCCAGCGCCAGAGCCTCGACCTGCCGGAGGGGCTCACCGCCAACACCTGGACCTTCGGCCTGCGCCGCCTGCTGCTGGGCTATGCGGTGGGCGCCGCCGCCGACGGACCCTGGCAGGGCATCGAGCCCCATGACGATATCGGCGGGCTGGAGGCGGCGCTGGCCGGCCCCCTGGTCACCCTGATCGACACCCTGGAGGAGCAGTGGCAACGGCTGGCCGAGCCCTGCGACGTGGCCACCTGGGGCGAGCGGCTGCGCGACTTGCTGGCGGCCTGCTTCCTCCCCGACACCGACCAGGACCTGATGGCCCTGACCCGCCTCGAGCAGGCCCTCGACACCTGGCAGGAGAGCGCCGAGGAGGCCGGGCTGACCGAGCCCCTGCCGCTCTCGGTGGTGCGCGAGCACTGGCTCGCCCAGGTGGACGAGGCGAGCCTCTCCCAGCGCTTCCTGGCCGGGGCGGTGAACATCGCCACCCTGATGCCGATGCGCGCCATCCCCTTCCGCCACGTCTGCCTGCTGGGCATGAACGACGCCGACTACCCGCGGGTCCAGCGCCCGCTGGACATCGACCTGATGGCCCAGGACTACCGCCCCGGCGACCGCTCGCGTCGCGAGGACGACCGCTACCTCTTCCTCGAGGCGCTGCTCTCGGCCCGTGACCGGCTGAGCATCAGCTGGGTGGGGCGCAGCATCGTCGACAACACCGAGCAGCCCCCCTCGGTGCTGCTGGGCCAGCTGCGCGACCACCTGGCCCGGGGCTGGGTCCTCGCCGGTAATGGGCAGGCCCGGCACGAGGACGGCGGCAAGGCGCTGCTGGCCGCGCTGACCACCGAGCACCCGCTGCAGCCCTTCAGCATCGCGTACTTCCGCGAAGGCTCCCGCCTTGCCACCTACGCCCACGAGTGGCGCGAGCTGCACCGCCCCGACGCCGCGCCGCCCCCGGCGGCGGAGCCGCCGCTGGCCCCCTTCAGGCAGGAGCGCCCGCTGACCCTGGCGCAGCTGGGAAACTTCCTCAAGGCCCCGGTGCAGGCCTTCCACACCACCCGGCTCAAGGTCTTCCTCGAGGTCGATGCCATGGAGCGGCTCGACCACGAGCCCTTCAAGCTCGATGGCCTCGACCACTGGCAGCTGCAACAGGCGCTGATCGAGGCGAGCCGCGCGGCGGTGGAGGCCGGCGAGCCCCACGAGCCGGCCATGCAGGCCACCCTGGAGCGCCTCGAGCGCCAGGGGCGCCTGGCCATGGGCGGCTTCGCCGAGCAGATGCGCGAGACGCTCGTCGAGCCCATGGACACCCTCTTCGCCGACTACCGCCAGGCCCTCGAGGCGTGGCCCCACGCCATGGAGGCCCCGCTGGATATCTCGCTCGACCTTCGCGAGGCACTGGGCGAAGGGCCGCAGGCGTCCCCGGGCGAGGGCCTGACGCTGGAGGACTGGCTGGGCGAGCTGCGCGTCAACGACGCCATGGAGCGCTGCCGGCTGCTGCTCGTCACCAGCAGCCTGGTCAAGAAGGGCAAGTACCAGTGGCGCCACTGGATCGGCCCCTGGGTCGCCCACCTGGCCGGCCAGTTGCAGGGCCCCATGACCACCCGGCTGCTCTCCCGCGCCGGCGGCGGCACCCTCGCCCCGCTGCCCGCCGACCGGGCCCTGGCGCACCTGGTCGATATCGCCGCCGCCTGGCAGCACGGCATGGCCACCCCCCTGCCGCTGGCCCGGGACAGCGCCTTCGCCTGGCTGGAGAGGGGCGGCACGCCCCAGGCCATGGCCCGCTGCCTGGCCGGCCAGGCCAGCGAGGAGGATCACAAGGCCTGGAAGGCGCTGGACACCGCCTTCCACGGCAGCGGCTTCAACAACGATCACGGCGAGCGCGGCCGCGACCCCTACCTGAGGCGCCAGTGGCCGGAGCTCGAGGCGCTGCTGCATTCACCGGAGGGCGGCGGCTTCGCCGAGCTGGCCGAGCGGCTCTACGCCCCGCTGCTGCAAGCGGTACGCAAGCCCAGGGAGAGCAACGGCAACGGCAAGGGTGGTAAAGGCAAGGGAGGCCAGGCATGAGCACACCGCAGCAGGTGCCCCCCACCCTCGACCCGATCCACCTGCCGCTGACCGGCAGCCGACTGATCGAGGCCAGCGCCGGTACCGGCAAGACCTTCACCATCGCCCTGCTCTACGTGCGACTGGTGCTGGGCCCGCGGGACGCGGCCGACACCGAGAGCTTCCCCCGTGCCCTCACCCCGCCGGAGATCCTGGTGGTGACCTTCACCAACGCCGCCACACGGGAGCTACGCGACCGCATCCGCGCCCGGCTGGTGGAAGCCGCCGAGGCGTTTCTGGAAGAGGCCGACAGGCAAGACGAAGCGCCGGGAAAAGCCCCGTCCATGACGCGGGATCTTTTCGACAAACCGACTGTGGATAACGCAGACCTGGTGGACAAGTCCCCCGCCGACCCACTTCTGGCGCTGCGAGACAGCTACCCCCGCGAACGCTGGCCCGCCTGCGCCCGACGCCTGCAGCTGGCCGCCGAGTGGATGGACGAGGCCGCGGTCTCCACCATCCATTCCTGGTGCCACCGCATGCTGCGCGAGCACGCCTTCGAGAGCGGCAGCCTCTTCTCCCTGGAGATGAACCTCGACCCGTCAGAGCTCGAGCTGGAGGTGGCCCGGGACTACTGGCGCAGCTTCTACTACGCCCTGGACGCCGAGGCCCTGGCGGTGGTCACCCGCTACTGGGAGACCCCCGACGCCCTGGTGGAGGACGTGCGTCGCCTGCAGGGCGACGCCGACCTGCTCCCCGACGCCCCGCCCCCCGCCGGGGCCCTGGCCAGCATGCAGGCCGAGCGCGAACGGCTGCTCGCCGAGCTCAAGGCGCCCTGGCCCGCCTGGCTCGACGAGCTCGCCGAGCGACTCGAGGCGGCCGCCGCCGCCAAGGCCTTCGACCAGCGCCGGCTCAACAGCAGGAGCCGCGCCGACTGGCTGGCGAAGCTGCGCGACTGGGCCCAGGACCCCGAGCTCACCGCCCCGGCGCTGACCGACGCCGCCTGGAAACGCCTGACGCCCGGGGGCATGGCCGAGATCTGGAAGGCGGGCGAACCGCTGGACCACCCCGCCCTGCATGCCCTCGCCGAGCTGCCCGAGCGGCTCGAGGCCCTGCCCGACGCCCGCGCCGACCTGCTGGCCCACGCCGTGCGCTGGATGGGCGAGCGCCGCCGAAGGGTGCAGCAGCGCCGCGCCGAGCTCGGCCCCGACGACCTGCTCGAACGCCTGGACGGCGCCTTCGCCGGGGCCGCCGGGGAGGCGCTGGCCGCCCGGGTGCGTCGCCAGTTCCCGGTGGCCCTGGTGGACGAGTTCCAGGACACCGACCCGGTGCAGTACCGGCTCTTCGACCACGTCTATCGCCTGGCCGAGGCACCCGACCCCGAGGCCCCCAGCGGCATCCTGCTGATCGGCGACCCCAAGCAGGCGATCTATGCCTTCCGCGGCGCCGATATCCACACCTACCTGCAGGCGCGGCGCGACACCGCCGGGCGCCACGTCACCCTGGGCACCAACTTCCGCTCGGCCAGCGCCATGGTGGAGGCCGTCAACCGGGTGTTCCGCTTCGCCGAGACCCACCCCGCCGGCCGCGGCGCCTTCCTGTTCAAGACGCCCGAGGGCGACAATCCGGTGCCCTTCCTGCCGGTCAAGGCCAAGGGCCGCAAGGACTCGCTGACCCGCGACGGCGAGCCGCTGCCCGCCATGACGCTCTGGCACCTGGAGCCCGGAAGCGATGCGGCTGAAGGGCTGAGCAAGGGCGCCTACTTCGACGAGATGGCGGCGCGCTGCGCCACCGCGATGGCCGAACTGCTGCGCGAAGGCCAGGCCAGGCGCACCGGCTTCAGCGAACCGGACAAGCCCTTCCGGCCACTCGCGCCCTCGGATCTCGCCGTGCTGGTCAACAACGCCACCGAGGCGAAGGCGATCCGTGGCGCGCTGCTCGAGCGCGGCATCCGCAGCGTCTACCTCTCCGACAAGGAGGGGGTCTTCGAGACCCCGGCGGCCCTGGAGCTGGAGGTGTGGCTGGCCGCCTGCGCCGAGCCCGACAGCGAGCGGCGTCTGCACGCGGCGCTGGCCCAACCGAGCCTGGGGCTCACGCTCGCCGACCTCGACGCCCTGCAGCACGACGAACTGGCCTGGGAGGAGCGCGTGCTGCAGTTCCGGGCCTACCATCGCCAGTGGCAGCGACAGGGCGTGCTGCCCATGCTGCACCGCCTGCTGGCCGACTTCGCCGTGCCCACCCGGCTGCTCAGGAGCGCCAGCGGGGAAAGGCACCTCACCGACCTGCTGCACCTGGGCGAGCTGCTCCAGGAGGCCAGCGCCGAGCTGGATGGCGAGCACGCCCTGCTGCGCCACCTCGGCGAGGCCCGCGCCCATCCGCCGGCGCAGGCCGACACCCACCGCCTGCGACTGGAGAGCGACGCCGACCTGGTGCAGGTGATCACCATCCACAAGTCCAAGGGGCTGGAGTACCCGCTGGTGTTCCTGCCCTTCATCTGCGCCTTCCGCGAGAAGAAGGCCGGTGACCTGCCGCTCACCTGGCACGACGAGAGGGGCCGGCGCCACCTCTCCCTGGAACCCGACGACGACGCCCTGGCGCGCGCCGACGACGAGCGCCTGGGGGAGGACCTGCGCAAGCTCTACGTGGCGCTGACCCGCGCCCGCCACGCCACCTGGCTGGGCCTCGCCCCGCTCAAGGGGCTGGAGCGCAGCGCCATCGGCCAGGTGCTCACCGCCGGGGCGGCGCTCTCGCCACCCGCGACGCAGGGCCTGCTCGACGCCCTCTTCCCCCTCGCCCAGGGGGCGGCGGAGACGGCGCTTCGGGTCGAGCCGGCGCCCGAGCCGAACGACCTCATGGTGCCCCCGGAGACCCGCGACGAGGCCCTGCGCGAGGCGCTGACACCGGCCCGCCGCGCCCGGGAGCACTGGTGGATCGCCAGCTACTCGGCGCTGCGCCTCGGGGGGGAGCGAATCGGCGGCGAGCGCATCGGGGGTGGAGAGGAAGAACCCGCCCTGCTGGAGGACCCCGAGACGGCGCTCTTTGCAGAGCCCGAAACCGCTCTGGAGGCCACCGCCCGGGAGATGCACGACGAGCCCAGCGATCCGGCCCAGGCGATCCTCCCGGTCAGCGATGGCTCGCTCCACCGCTTCCCCCGGGGCCCGGCGGCGGGCACCTTCCTCCACGGCCTGCTGGAGTGGGCCGGCGCCGAGGGCTTCGCCCGGCTGGCCGCCGAGTCCGAACGGCTGGACGACACCCTGGCGCGGCGCGCCAACCTGCGCGGCTGGCGGGAGCGCATCCCGGCGCTGCAGGCCTGGCTACGCGCGCTGCTGGAAAGCGAGCTGCCGGTGCCGAGCCTGCCCGAGGGGGAGGTCGCGCCGCTGCGCCTGGACCGGCTGGCGGGCGAGCGCTACCGGGTGGAGATGGAGTTCTGGTTCTCCGCCCGCCGCGTGGATACCGCCCGCCTGGACGCCCTCGTGAGTGCTCACACCCTGGGCGGCATCGAGCGCCCGGCGCTGGCGCGCGACCGCCTCAACGGCATGCTCAAGGGCTTCATCGACCTGGTGGTGGAGCACGAGGGGCGCTTCTATGTGCTGGACTGGAAGTCCAACTTCCTGGGCCGCGACGACGAGGCCTACTCCGAGGCGGCCATGGCGGCGGCGGTGCGCGAGAAGCGCTATGACCTGCAGTACTGCCTCTACCTGCTGGCCCTGCACCGCCTGCTCCAGGCGCGGCTGCCCGACTACGACATCGACCGCCACCTGGGCGGGGCGCTCTACGTCTTCCTGCGCGGGCTCCACGCCCCCTCCCGCGGCGTGCACCGCGAGCGCCCGCCCCGCGAGCTGATCGAGGCGCTGGACGCCCTGTTCCGTGACGCCGGGCACGCCACGACCAAGGAGGCACCGCCATGAGTGACCACCCGCACACCACCAAGGCCGCCACGGCAGAGGCCCTGCACGACACCGCGGCGCTCTTCGCCCTGCTCGACCGCTGGGTGGCACGCGGCTGGCTGCGCGCCCTGGACCGCGCCTTCGCCGCCTTCCTGGCCCGGGAGGTGCCGGACGCCCCCGCCCCGCTGCTGCTGGCCGCCGCACTCGCCAGCCACCAGCTCGGCCGCGGCCATGTCTGCCTGGACCTGGCGCAGACCCTCGCCGAGCCGGACCTGGCCCTCTCGCTGCCGCCGGAGGGCGACAGCCTGGAGGACCCGCCGCCGCGCCCCAGCGCCCTGCTGGGTGAGCTCTCGCTCACCGACTGGCAGGCCGCCCTCGACCACCCGCCCATCGTGGGCGACGGCCCCGGCAGCACCCCGCTGGTGCTCGACGCCACCCGCCTCTACCTGCGCCGCTACTGGCACCACGAGCGCTCGATCCGCAAGCATATCGCCGCCCGGCTGGAGGGCGATGCCAGCGACACCCGCGACACCGCAACCCTCTCCTGGGCCCTCGCCGCCCTCTTCCCCGCCGGCACCGCCCTGGACTGGCAGCAGGCCGCCTGCGCCCTGGCCGCCCGCTCGCCCTTCGCGGTGATCACCGGCGGCCCCGGCACCGGCAAGACCACCACCGTGGTCAAGCTGCTCGCCCTGCTGCAGACCCTGACCCTCGCCGCCGGCCGGCGAGCGCTGCGCATCCGCCTCGCCGCCCCCACCGGCAAGGCCGCCGCGCGGCTCAACGAATCCATCGCCGGGCAGGTCTCGGGGCTCGACCTGAATGCGCTTGCTCCTTTACTCGAGCGCGTAGCGAGCGAAGACGAGACAAGGCGGAGCCCGACGAGAACGCGGAGTTTACGGGACGTAAATGAGCAGTTTGAGAAGGGCTCCAACGCCGTATCGTCGAGCGCAGTAGCGCCTCTCCGAACGGCGATTCCCACCGAGGTCACCACCCTCCACCGGCTGCTGGGCTCGCGTCCCGAC
>JBKHEO010000087.1:0-9400 GCA_046540755.1 Halomonas sp.
ACTCCAAGGTGATCGTCGCCATCAACAAGGACGAGGAGGCGCCGATCTTCCAGGTTGCCGATTACGGACTCGTCGCGGACCTCTTCGAGGCCCTGCCGGAGCTCGAACAGAAGCTGTAAAGCGAGGCTCGACCTTGCCCTGAAGAAAGCCGGTCCCCTCGGGGCCGGCTTTCTGCCATCCGGCTCGCGCTGGACGGATTCCGACCGCCTGGAGTAGGGTGGCTTCATCCCGGCGAGCGTGCGGCGGGAAAAAACCTGGCCGAGGCGGTTGAAAACCTCGGGACCTGGCCGCATCTCGCGTCAGTGCAGGACCAGAATTGCATTTCATGCAAAGCCACCAGAAGGAGATGATCAAGATGGCACATACCCTCCCTGACCTCCCGTATGCCTACGACGCGCTCGAGCCGCACATCGACGCGCTGACCATGGAGATCCACCACTCGCGTCACCACCAGACCTACGTCAACAACCTGAACGCCGCCCTCGAGGGCACCGGGCTGGAGGATATGCCGGTCGACGAGCTGCTGGCCAACCTCGACCGCGTGCCGGCGGAGAAGCGTCAGGCGGTGATCAACAACGGTGGCGGCCACTCCAATCACACCATGTTCTGGCAGATGATGTCGCCCAACGGCGGCGGTCAGCCCAAGGGCAAGGTGGCCGAGGCCATCGACAGCGAGCTGGGTGGCTTCGAGGCCTTCAAGGACGCCTTCACCAAGGCCGCCCTGGGGCGCTTCGGCAGCGGCTGGGCCTGGCTCTGTGTCACCCCGGAGAAGAAGCTCGTGGTGGAGAACTCCCTGAACCAGGACAGCCCCATCTCCAACGGCAACACCCCGGTGCTGGGTCTGGACGTGTGGGAGCACGCCTACTACCTCAAGTTCCAGAACAAGCGCCCTGACTACGTCGCCGAGTTCTTCAACGTGATCAACTGGGACGAGGTCGAGCGTCGCTACCAGGCCGCCACCGCCTGATCGACCGACTCTCCGGCCTCACCACGCAACGCCGCGGTCCCAAGGCCGCGGCGTTGCTGTTTTCGGGTAGCCGGATGATGTCGGCGTCGCGGCCCCTGGTGGCGCCATCCTCTCCTGCTTGCCCTTGCCCTTGCCCTTTGTTTCTGGTCTTGTGCCTCATCCCTCTCTATACCACAAGATATGGTATTTCAAGGGTGACGTTTTCTATATATGGTGTATGCTTTCCTGTGTAGACACCATATATAGTTTTCCTGCCAACAGGGAGAGTCACCATGGAGATCGAGGTCTATACCCGTCCCGCCTGCCCCCAGTGCACCGCCACCTGTCGCACCCTGGAGCGCCAGGGCATCGCCTACCGCCTGATCGACCTGGAGCATGAGCCCGAGGCCCGCGAGCGCGTGATGGCGCTGGGCCATCGCCAGTTGCCGGTGGTGGTGGCCGGTGAGCAGCACTGGTCCGGCTTTCGTCCGGACCGCCTTGGCCACCTGGCCAGGGCGTGACCATGGCGGCATCCTCGGCCCCGCCACCGGAGCTGATCTACTTCTCGACCCGCTCCGGCAATACCCATCGCTTCGTCGAGCGCCTCGGCCTGCCGGCCCGGCGCATCCCCATCGAACGGGAGGCACCGGCGCCGGTGGCCACGCGGCCCTTCCTGCTGGTGACGCCCACCTACGGCGGCGGCGAGGCGAAGGGGGCGGTGCCCGCGCCGGTGATCCGCTTCCTCAACGACGCCGACAACCGGGCACTGCTCGAGGGGGTGATCGCCGCCGGCAATACCAACTTCGGGGCCGCCTACGGGCTGGCCGGCCGCATCATCGCCGAGAAGTGCGGGGTGCCGCTGCTGTATCGATTCGAGTTGCTGGGCACGGATGACGACGTGACCCGGGTCCGCAAGGGAGTGAGAGAGTTTTGGACACGACAATCCTGACCCCGCCGCCCCGCCAGGGGGAGACCGCCGCCGGGCGCGAGCTGGACTACCACGCGCTCAACGCCATGCTCAACCTCTACGACGCCGACGGGCGGCTGCAGCTTTCGCGCGACCGCGAGGCAGTGCGCCAGTACTTCCTGCAGCACGTCAACCAGAACACGGTGTTCTTCCACTCGCTGGAGGAGAAGCTCGACTACCTGGTGGAACAGGAGTACTACGAGCCGGAGGTGCTGGCGCAGTACGACCCAGGCTTCGTCAAGGCGCTGTTCGAGCAGGCCTACGCCTGGAAGTTCCGCTTCCCGAGCTTCCTCGGCGCCTTCAAGTACTACACCAGCTACACCCTGAAGACCTTCGATGGGCGCCGCTACCTGGAGCGCTTCGAGGACCGGGTGTGCATGGTGGCGCTGACCCTGGCCCGCGGCGACGAGGCGCTGGCCCGGGCACTGGTGGACGAGATCATCGGTGGGCGCTTCCAGCCGGCCACGCCCACCTTCCTCAACGCCGGCAAGCGCCAGCGTGGCGAGCTGGTCTCCTGCTTCCTGCTGCGCCTCGAGGACAACATGGAGTCCATCGGGCGCGGCATCAACTCGGCGCTGCAGCTCTCCAAGCGCGGCGGCGGGGTGGCGCTGCTGCTCAGCAACATCCGCGAGACGGGGGCCCCCATCAAGCACATCGAGAACCAGTCGTCGGGCATCATCCCGATCATGAAGCTGCTCGAGGATGCCTTCTCCTACGCCAACCAGCTGGGGGCCCGCCAGGGTGCCGGGGCCGTCTATCTCAACGCCCACCATCCCGACATCCTGCGCTTCCTCGACACCAAGCGCGAGAATGCCGACGAGAAGGTGCGCATCAAGACCCTGTCGCTGGGGGTCACCATCCCGGATATCACCTTCGAGCTGGCCAAGCGCAATGCGCCCATGTACCTCTTCTCGCCCTACGACGTGGAGCGGGTCTACGGCCTTCCCTTCGGCGATATCAGCGTCACCGAGAAGTACCACGAGATGGTCGATGACCGGCGCATCCGCAAGACCAAGATCGACGCCCGGGCCTTCTTCCAGACGCTGGCCGAGGTGCAGTTCGAGTCCGGCTATCCCTATGTGATGTTCGAGGACAACGTCAATCGCGACCATCCCATCGCCGGGCGGGTCAACATGAGCAACCTCTGCTCGGAGATCCTGCAGGTCAATGTCCCCAGCGAGTTCGACGAGGACCTCGGCTACCGCCGCCTGGGCGAGGACATCTCCTGCAACCTGGGCTCGCTCAATATCGCCAAGGCGATGGACGCGGGGGACCTCGGCGCCAGCGTGGAGGTCGCCGTGCGCGGCCTGACCGCGGTGGCGGAGATGACCGAGATCGCCGCGGTACCCTCGGTGGCCAACGGCAATGCGCGCGCCCGGGCCATCGGTCTGGGGCAGATGAACCTGCACGGCTTCCTGGCCCGGGAGCACATCCACTACGGCTCCGAGGAAGCCCTCGACTTCACCGGCGCCTACTTCGCCGCCGTGGCCTACCACGCCCTGGCCGCCTCCAACCGCCTGGCCAGGGAGCGCGGCGAGGCCTTCGTCGGCTTCGAGGCGTCCGCCTATGCCAGCGGCACCTTCTTCGACAAGTACACCGAGCGCGACTGGCGACCGCGCACCGAACGCGTCAGGGCGCTGTTCGAGTCCCGCGGCATCGTGCTGCCGACCCCCGACGACTGGGCGGCCCTCAAGGCGGCGGTGATGGCCGACGGGCTCTACAACCGCTATCTCCAGGCGGTGCCGCCCACCGGGTCGATCTCCTACATCAACCACGCCACCTCCAGCATCCATCCGGTGGCCTCGCCCATCGAGATCCGCAAGGAGGGCAAGCTGGGGCGGGTCTACTACCCGGCGCCCTACCTCGACGACGACAACCTGGCGTTCTACCGGGACGCCTACGAGATCGGGCCCGAGGCGATCATCGACACCTACGCCGCGGCCTCGGAGCACGTCGACCAGGGGCTGTCGCTGACGCTCTTCTTCCCCGACACCGCCACGACCCGCGATATCAACCGGGCGCAGATCCATGCCTGGCGCAAGGGGATCAAGACCCTCTACTACGTGCGCCTGCGCCAGAGTGCCCTGGAGGGTACCGAGGTCGAGGGCTGCGTTTCGTGCACACTCTAAGGGAGGTATCCGACATGACGACGGCAACATCGCCGCTGACGCGCGTCCAGGCCATCAACTGGAACCGGCTCGAGGATGACAAGGACCTGGAGGTGTGGAACCGCCTGACCAGCAACTTCTGGCTGCCGGAGAAGGTGCCGCTCTCCAACGACATCCCGTCATGGAACACCCTCACCGAGCCGGAGCGGCGGCTCACCATCCGGGTGTTTACCGGGCTGACGCTGCTCGACACCATCCAGAGCAGCGTCGGGGCGCCGACGCTGATGCCGGACGCGATGACCCCCCACGAGGAGGCGGTCTACGCCAACATCGCCTTCATGGAGGCGGTACACGCGCGCTCCTACAGCTCGATCTTCTCGACGCTGTGCACCACCCGCGAGGTGGACGACGCCTTCCGCTGGAGCGAGGAGAACCCGACCCTGCAGACCAAGGCCGAACTGGTGCTCGAGCGCTACCGCGCCGAGGACCCCCTGATGCGCAAGGTGGCCAGCGTCTTCCTGGAGTCCTTCCTGTTCTACTCGGGCTTCTACCTGCCGATGTACTGGTCGAGCCACGCCAAGCTGACCAATACCGCCGACCTGATCCGCCTGATCATCCGCGACGAGGCGGTGCACGGCTACTACATCGGCTACAAGTTCCAGCAGGCCCTCGCCGCGGCGACGCCGCAGCGCCAGGAGGCGGTCAAGGCCTACGCCTACGACCTGCTGCTGGCCCTCTACGACAACGAGGTGGCCTACACCGAGTCGCTCTACGACGAGGTGGGGCTGAGCGAGGACGTCAAGAAGTTCCTTCACTACAACGCCAACAAGGCGCTGATGAACCTGGGCTTCGAGGGGCTCTTCCCCCAGGAGCTGTGCGACGTGGATCCCACCATCCTGGCCGCGCTCTCGCCGGGGGCCGACGAGAACCACGACTTCTTCTCCGGCTCCGGCTCCTCCTACGTGATCGGCCGCACCGTGGCCACCGAGGACGAGGACTGGGCCTTCTAGCCGAGGACTCCCGCCTTCAAGGGCGCCGCGGCGACCAGCGCCCTGCGCCAGGTGCCAGCGCGATCAGTCGGGCCCCAGCCAGCGACGCAGCCGCTGCACGGGGCCCGGCCGGGAGCACGCCTGGCGCCCCTCCAGCCTGGCGATGGTCTCACGCAGCGGCAGCAGGATCGCCTGCAGGTGGTGCCGGCAGAGGTGCCGGCTCAAGGCGCCGGGGCACTGTGCCATCAACAGCCCGGCGTGATAGACCGCCGTGCCCAGCGCCTCGGCGGCGGCGGGATGCCCCTGGGCATCGCGGCGGCAGCGTTCCAGCTCGCTGGTCAGCAGGGCGAGGGTGCGGGCATCCAGCCAGCATGGCGTGTCGTCGCCCTGTGTCAGCGCATTCACCCTCCCCAGGATCTCCCGGAAGGAGACCTCGAGGAAGATGCAGTGGTAGCGAAGCTGGGACGAGGGCGACATGATCGGGTCCGTTATTGATACTAATTCCTATTCTTAGTCCGACGATGCTCTCGTGTCAATGCCCGGCGTGGCTAGAGTCGCCGCAGGCCCCACATGAAGTAGGCGCCGCCGAGCAGCGAGGCCACCAGGCCGGCGGGGATCTCCTCGGGGAACAGCCACTGCCGACCCAGCCAGTCGGCCAGCACCATCAGCAGCGCGCCGCAGAGCGCCGCCCCGATGAGGTGGGCCCCGGCCCGGGAGAAGCCCAGCAGCCGGGCCAGGTGGGGTGCCAGCAGGCCGACGAAGGAGAGCGGGCCCACCACCAGGGTGGCGGCGGCGGTGAGCAGCGCCACCAGCAGTAGTAGGACCAGGCGTGCTCGAGCCAGCGGCAGGCCCAGGGCACTGGCGCTGGCGCCGCCCAGGGGCAGGATATCCAGCCAGCGGGTCAGGGGGGCGGCGGCCAGGGCGAGCAGCAGCACCGCCCCGCCCACCGCCAGGGCGCTGGTGCTATCGACATAGTAGGTCGAGCCCGACAGCCAGGCGATGACCTGCTGCCCTCGAGGATCGCCGCCGGCCAGCACCACGGCCCGGACCGCATCGAACAGCGCCATGATGGCCACGCCGGTCAGCAGCAGCCGCTCCGGCTGGAAGCTGCTCCTGCGGTTGAGCCCCACCAGCACCGCCAGGCTGGCCAGGGCGCCGAGGGTGCCGGCGCCTACTAGGGTCAGGTTGTCGGGGGAAGGCAGCAGGAAGATGGCGCCCATCAGGGCGATGGCGCTGCCGCCGCTGACGCCCAGCAGCTCGGGGCTCGCCATGGGATTGCCCGTGAGTCGCTGGATCAGGGTGCCGGCGATGGCCAGCATCACCCCGCAGCCGGCCGCGGCCAGTAGCCTGGGCGCTCGCCACTGCAGCAGCGCCTCGTCGACCGGTGTCGCCCAGTGCCAGCCGCTTCCCGTCTGGCCGACCAGCAGCGCAATCACGACGAGCCCGGCGAGCGACAGGGCCAGCCAGGTGGCCAGGCGTCCGGGAGCCGGGTGGCGGGTACCGATGGCGCGGGCCTCGCGCGGCGGGGTCTCGCCGGAGAGGCGCAGTCGCGGGATCAGCCACAGCAGCAGGGGGGCGCCCAGCGCCGCGGTGGTGGCCCCGGTGGGGATCAGGGTGGGCAGCGCCCCCGAGAAGCGCTGCAGCACCAGGTCGGTGGCGGCCAGCAGCAGGGCGCCCAGCAGCGTCGACCACAGCAGTCGCGTCCCCAGTCGCCGGGCGCCGGCCAGTCGCACGATATTGGGAGCGGCCAGGCCGATAAAGCCGATGATACCCACCACGCTGACCACGCAGCCGGTGAGGAAGACCGCGAGGCCCAGGCCCGCCAGGCGCAGGTGCTTGAGCGAGACGCCCAGGCTCCTGGCGCCGGCCTCGTCGAGTTCCAGCACCGCCAGGGGACGCAGCAACCAGGCGGCGGCCAGCGCCCCCAGCGCCAGCCGCGGGGCCAGGAAGGCGGCATCCTGCCAGCCGTTCTGGGCAAGCGATCCGGCGCCCCAGATCAGCAGCCCCTTGAGCTCCTCCTGATGGAAGAGCAGCAGCACCATGGAGAGGGCGCCGAAGTAGAGGTTGGCCACCAGGCCGCCGAGCACCACCACCACCGGCGCCAGGCCGCGCCGCCAGGCCAGGGCGAAGACCAGCGCCATGGCGCCGCCGCCGCCGGCCAGCGCCACCCATTCACGGCCGAGGGCCAGCAGGCCGGGAGCCATCAGGGTCGCGGCCATCAGCGCCAGGTTGGCGCCGCTGGCCACCCCCAGAGTGGTGGGGGCGGCCAGGGGATTGCGCAGCACCTGCTGCATCAGCACCCCGGCCAGCGCCAGGCCACCGCCCGCGAGCAGGGCCATGGCCAGGCGCGGCCACCAGGCGAAGTGCATGACCAGCGAGTGTTCCGCTTCACCGGCGCCCAGCAGGGCGGCCAGGCCCGGGCCTACCCCGCCCCGGGCGTGGAGTTCGACCAGTGCCAGGGCCAGCACGGCCAGCCCCAGGGCGAGGCAGACGCGCCCTGGGGTGAGGCGGGGTCTAAGCCCGCGGGGGCGGGCCAGGGTGTCAGTCGGCATCGTCATTCTCCAGGGCGCTCACCAGTTGGTCGGCGAAGCGTGCCGCCGAGGGCAGGGCGCCGAAGCTCCACGCCGGTGGCAGGACGATCGGGGCACCCCGGCTCGACTCGACCAGATGTTGCCACAGGCCGCTGTCATCGAGGGCCTCGCGCACCCCGGCGGGGTAGGGCTCCACCACCACCAGTCGCGCGTCGAGGCCGGCCAGGGTCTCGATGCCCACCAGCGAGTAGCCCCAGGCGTTGGTGTCGCCGCTCCAGGCGTTGTCCAGGCCCAGGCGGTCCAGCACCGCCTCGAAGAGGCCGTTGTCGCCGAACACCCGCACATGGCGTTCGTCCATGAACTGCACGATAAGCAGGGGAGGGCGGTCGCCCGCCACTTCCTGGCTCAGCTTGTCGAGCTTGGCTTCCGTCGTCTCGATCAGCTCCTTCGCCGCCTCGGGGCGGTCCACGAGCTCCCCCAGCGACAGCGTCAGCTCGCGCATCTCCGCCCAGGTATCACGCTCGGGACTGTAGAGCGGCAGGGACTCCACCGGGGCGATCCGCTCGAGTCGCGGCGCGAGGTTGGCGAACATCGGCGAGATCAGGATGCGCTCCGGCTCGAGGCTCGCCAGCAGCTCGAGGCTGGGCTGGCTGCGCAGGCCCAGGTCGATGGTCGTGTCGGGCAGCGCCGGCTCCTCCACCCAGGCGTGGTAGGCGTCGACCTGGGCCACGGCCAGGGGCGGCGCCTCCAGGGCCACCAGGGTCTCGGCCAGGGTCCAGTCGAGGGTGGCCAGGCGGGGCGGGGCGGCATGGGCCGTGACGGCGAACAGCGCGGCGAGCACGCCGGCGAGCCGGAACAGGGCGCGTCGAGGGCGAGGCACGGGCGACTCCGGGGGCATGGGATGGCGTGACTAGTGGGCGATGGCGACGCGGTGGCCGCCACCGGGGTGGGTCATGACGTGCATGGGGATGCCGTAGATCGCCTGGAGGGTCTCGCCGTTCATCATCTCTTCAGGCGTGCCCTGGGCCAGCAGGCGTCCGCCGTGCAGCGCCACCAGGTGGTCGCAGTAGCGGGCGGCCATGTTGATGTCGTGGAGCACGATGATCACGCCGAGGCCCAGCTCGCGGCATAGCCGGCGGATCAAGGCCAGGACCTCGACCTGGTGGGCGATGTCCAGGGCCGCCAGGGGCTCGTCGAGCAGCAAGAAGCGGCTCTGTTGAGCCAGCAGCATGGCCAGCCAGACCCGCTGGCGCTCGCCCCCGGAGAGGGTGTCGACCTGGCGGTCGGCGAAGGCTTCGGTATGGGTCAGTGCCAGGGCGCGGTCGATGGCCGCTTCGTCCTCGCGGCCGTGGCGGCCCAGCAGGCCATGCCAGGGATAACGGCCGAAGCCCACCAGCTCGCGGCCGGTGAGGTTCTCGGCGGCGGGCAGGTGCTGGGGCAGGTAGGCCACCCGCCGGGCGAAGGCGCGATACCCCCAGGCCGAGAGCGGCCTGCCGTCCAGATGCAGCTCCCCCTGGCTGGCTGGCTGCTGGCGGGCCAGCAGCTTGAGCAGGGTCGACTTGCCCGAGCCGTTGTGGCCGATCAGCCCATGGACCCTGCCCTCCCCGAAGGCGAGGTCGAGGGGATGCAGCAGGCACTGGCCGTTGACCGCGAAGGAGGCGGCACGCGTTTCGATCATGAGGGCTCCCTAGCGAGAAACCGCCGAGAGAGGCGGTGATCAAGGCGCGGCACAGCGTAAGTCAAACGATAATTCTTATCAATATGGGATTGAGACACCGCCCGGAGAATGCCAGCACCCCCGGCAGCCCTGGGCCGCCGGGGGTGCTGTTCAGGTGTGTCGGTCGGATCAGAAGTCGTAG
>JBKHEO010000088.1:0-9351 GCA_046540755.1 Halomonas sp.
AAAGCACGCGGCCCCGCCTCTCCCGAGGCGGGGCCGCGCTGTCACCGAGCGTTGGCGATCAGCTCAGCGAGATGGTGCTGTTGATGCCGCTGGAGACGTTCTCCGGCTCGAACCAGCGGGCGGTGACGGTCTTGGTCTGGGTCCAGAAGGCGATGGCCTGCTTGCCGTTGGGGCCCAGGTCGCCCAGCTTGGAGCCGCGCGAGCCGGTGAAGCTGAAGTAGGCCACCGGCACCGGGATCGGCACGTTGATGCCTACCTGGCCGACGTCGATGTCGCTCTCGAAGCGGCGCGCCACCCAGCCGGAGTTGGTGAAGATGGAGGTGCCGTTGCCGTTGGGGTTGGCGTTGATGAACGCGAT
The DNA here is from genome assembly GCA_046540755.1 of Halomonas sp. Classification (GTDB taxonomy): domain Bacteria; phylum Pseudomonadota; class Gammaproteobacteria; order Pseudomonadales; family Halomonadaceae; genus Halomonas. Next base: position 359 of record JBKHEO010000088.1, read on the forward strand.
CGCCTCGTCCAGGGTGTCGACGGTCACCACGCACAGCACGGGGCCGAAGATCTCCTCGCGGTAGATGGTCATCTCCGGGGTGACATCGGCGAACAGGGTGGGGCCGACGAAGTTGCCGTCCGGGTAGCCCTCCACCTGGCAGCCGCGACCGTCCACCAGCAGCTTCGCCCCCTCCTTCTCGCCGGCGGTGATCAGCCGCTCGACACGCTCCTTCGCCTGGGGCGAGACCAGCGGGCCCAGGTCGGCATCCGTCTGGGTGCCGGGGCCCACCTTCATGCTGCGGGTGCCCTCGACGATGTCGTCGAGCCACTCGCGGGCCTCGCCCACCAGCACCACCACGGAGTTGGCCATGCAGCGCTGGCCGGCGGCGCCGTAGGCGGAACCCAGCAGGTTGTTGATGGCCTGGCTGCGGTTGGCGTCGGGCATGATCACGCAGTGGTTCTTGGCGCCCATCATCGACTGCATGCGCTTGCCGGCGGCGGCGGCGCGGTTGTAGAGCAGCGAGCCCACGTGGGTGGAGCCGATGAAGGAGAGCGCCTTGATGTCCTGGTGATCGGCGATCTGGTTGGCCACGTCCGGGCCGCCGTGGACCACGTTGAGCACCCCGGCCGGGATGCCCGCCTCGTGGGCCAGCTCGACCAGGCGCATGGTGGAGCTGGGGTCCTGCTCGGAGGGCTTGAGCACGAAGGTATTGCCGGTGGCGATGGCCAGCGGGAACATGAAGCAGGGCAGCATGATGGGGAAGTTGAAGGCGGTGATGCCGGCACCCACGCCCAGCGGCTGGTTCAGGGTGTAGACGTCCACCTCGCTGGCGGCGTTCTCGGCCAGCTCGCCCAGTTGCAGGCTGGTGATCGAGCAGGCGTGCTCCACCACCTCCAGGCCACGCCCCACCTCGCCGGCGGCGTCGGGCAGGGTCTTGCCGTGCTCCTCGGTGATCAGCGCGGCCAGCTCGTCGGTGTTGTCGCGGATCAGTGCCTGCAGCTTGAGCATGATGCGCATGCGCTTGGCCAGCGGCACCTTGCGCCAGGTCCTGAAGGCCTCCTTGGCGCTGGCCACCGCGCGCTCGACCTCCTCGGCGGAGCAGAACGGCACCCGGGCGACCACCTCCTGGGTGGCCGGGTTGACCACGTCGCGCCACTCCTGGCTCTGGGACTGGACGGGCTGGCCGTCGATGTACATGGGGATCTCGCGGACTGACATGGGCGTGCTCCTCTGGTGCGGTCGCTGCCGGTGGGCGGCTTGTGGTTGTGGCGCGGCCGCTGGCCGCTGCCGTCGCCCGGCATTAGACTTTGTGTGTATAAAAACACGAGCGATGATGACCTCGAGTCTATCCAGAGGTCGGATGGCGTGACAACGGGCACTCAGGCACATTGCTTGTGCACGAATGCACAACCGAAATCCCTCCGCGGAGCCCCGCCATGCTCGACTGGCACGACATCCAGATCTTCCTGGAGGTGGCGCGCACCCAGCGCCTCACCGACGCCGCCCGGCGCCTGGGGCTGGACCACTCCACCCTCTCCCGGCGCACCCGGCGCTTCGAGCAGCAGCTCAACACCCAACTCTTCGAGCGCAGCACCCATGGCTACCACCTCACCGAGGCGGGCCAGCAGCTGCTCGCCCACGCCGAGGAGATGGCCCGCCACGCCTTCGAGGCGGGCGAGAGCCTCTCCGACAAGAACCACCAGGTCAGCGGCCAGATCCGCCTGGGGGTCACCGAGGGCTTCGGCACCTGGGTGATCGCCCCGCTGCTCTCGGCCTTCTGCAGCCGACACCCCGGGGTGACCCTGGACCTGCTCGCCCTGCCGCGGGTGGTCAACCTCAGCCGCCACGAGGCGGACCTCGCCATCACCGTGGAGCGGCCGGTGAGCCCGGGCCTGGTGATCTCGCGGCTGTGCGACTATCGCCTGCGCCTCTACGGCAGCGAGGCGTACCTGGCCCGCCACGGGCGGCCGACACGCCTGGCCGAACTGGGCCGGCACCGCCTGATCGGCTACGTGGACGACCTGATCTTCAGCCAGCAGCTCAGCTACCTGGAGCCGCTGGTGGACCCCGCCGTGGTGGGCCAGCCGCCCCACTTCACGGTGCGCAGCACCAGCGTGACCACCCAGCAGGTGGCCTGCCGCCACGGCGCGGGGCTGGCCGTGCTGCCCTGCTTCATGGCCGAAACGGACGCGGGCCTTGCACGCGTGCTGGACGAGGAGGTCGCCGTCGACCGCCAGTTCTGGATCACCGCCCGCCAGGAGCAGCGCCGCCTCGCCCGGGTGCGCCTGCTGTGGGACTTCCTGCGCGAGGCGCTGGAGGCCAACCGCGCCTTCCTGATGGGCGAGAGCCGCGAGCTGCGCCTGCCGGAGGCCGCGCCGGCACCTCCCTCGGCCGGGTAGCCTCGCGGCCGCCTCCCCACCAATAGCTGCTGCCTATGACATCGGTCGGGAATCCCGCATTGTTCTTATGGAGCGGCAGGGAGTAGCGTGAAGGGGAACAACGGGCGGGGCCGGGTTAGCGCCGTGAGTTGACCGGGCTCATTGCCCCGCCGGAACGCCATCGTCTATACAGGGATGGCGGTTCCGCAAAGCCAACAGGAGGGAAGAACGACATGGGTGAGCAGCAGAACGCAGGCAAGTGTCCGGTCATGCACGGTGGCAACACCGCGGCAGGCCGCGACAACATGGACTGGTGGCCGGAAGCCCTGAACCTGGACATCCTGCACCAGCATGACCGCAAGACAGACCCGATGGGCGAGGACTTCGACTATCGCCAGGAGGTTCGCAAGCTCGACTTCGACGCCCTGAAGAAGGACATGCACGCCCTGATGACCGACAGCCAGGCGTGGTGGCCGGCCGACTGGGGCCACTATGGCGGCCTCTTCATCCGCATGTCCTGGCACGCGGCGGGCACCTACCGCATTGCCGACGGCCGCGGCGGCGGCGGTACCGGCAACCAGCGCTTCGCACCGATCAACTCCTGGCCGGACAACGCCAGCCTGGACAAGGCGCGCCGCCTGCTGTGGCCGATCAAGAAGAAGTACGGCAACAAGATAAGCTGGGCCGACCTGATCATCCTGGCCGGCAACGTGGCCTACGAGTCCATGGGCCTCAAGACCTTCGGCTTCTCCTTCGGCCGCGAGGACATCTGGCATCCCGAGAAGGACACCTACTGGGGGGCCGAGAAGGAGTGGCTGGCACCGTCCGACGAGCGCTACGGCGACGTCGACAAGCCGGACACCATGGAGAACCCGCTGGCCGCCGTCCAGATGGGGCTGATCTACGTCAATCCGGAAGGGGTCAACGGCAACCCCGACCCGCTCAAGACCGCCGAGCAGGTGCGCGAGACCTTCAAGCGGATGGCCATGAACGACGAGGAGACCGCGGCCCTCACCGCCGGCGGCCACACCGTCGGCAAGTGCCACGGCAACGGCGACGCCGAAGCGCTCGGTCCGGAGCCCGAGGCGGCCGACGTCGAGGAGCAGGGCCTCGGCTGGTCCAACCCCAACATGCAGGGCAAGGCCTCCCGGGCGGTGACCTCCGGCATCGAAGGGGCCTGGACCAAGCATCCCACCCAGTTCGACATGGGCTACTTCGATGCCCTGCTCGACCACGAGTGGGAGGTGCGCAAGAGCCCCGCCGGCGCCAACCAGTGGGAACCGGTGAACATGAAGGAGGAGGACAAGCCGGTCGATGCCAGCGACCCCTCCATTCGTCACAATCCCATCATGACCGACGCCGACATGGCGATGAAGATGGACCCGACCTACCGGAAGTACATGGAGGCGTTCCGCCAGGATCCCGCCTACTTCGAGGATTGCTTCGCGCGGGCCTGGTTCAAGCTGATCCACCGCGACATGGGGCCCAAGTCCCGCTATATCGGCCCGGAAGCGCCGGAAGAGGAGCTGATCTGGCAGGACCCGGTTCCGGCCGGCAGCACCGACTACTCCATCGAGATCGTCAAGGAGAAGATCGCCGAGAGCGGGCTGTCCATCGCCGAGATGGTCAGCACCGCCTGGGACAGCGCCCGCACCTTCCGCGGCTCCGACATGCGCGGCGGCGCCAACGGCGCACGTATCCGCCTGGCCCCGCAGAAGGACTGGGAGGGCAACGAGCCGGATCGCCTGGCCAGGGTGCTGAAGGTCTACGAGGGGATCGCCGCCGACACCGGCGCCAGCATCGCCGATGTCATCGTGCTGGGCGGCAGCGTGGGCATCGAGCAGGCCGCCAGGGCCGCCGGCCACGACATCCTGGTGCCCTTCATCCCGGGCCGCGGCGACGCCACCGACGAGATGACCGACGCCGACTCCTTCCAGTACCTGGAGCCGCTGGCCGATGGCTTCCGCAACTGGCAGAAGAAGGACTACATCGTCAAGCCGGAGGAGATGCTGCTCGACCGCGCCCAGCTGATGGGCCTCACGGCCCCGGAGATGACCGTGCTGATCGGCGGCATGCGGGTGCTGGGCACCAACCACGGCGGCAGCAAGCACGGCGTGTTCACCGACCGTGAAGGTCAGCTGACCAACGACTTCTTCGTCAACCTGACCGACATGGACAACGCCTGGAAGCCGGCCGGCAACGGCACCTACGAGGTCCGCGACCGCCAGAGCGATCAGGTGAAGTGGACCGCCAGCCGCATCGACCTGGTGTTCGGTTCCAACTCCATCCTGCGCTCCTATGCGGAGGTGTACGCCCAGGACGACAACGAGGCCAAGTTCGTCGATGACTTCGTCAAGGCCTGGACCAAGGTGATGAACGCCGACCGCTTCGACGTCGAGAAGCTGCAGAAGTAAGGCCACCTGGCCGGGCCCCCGCCCGGCCAGGATGTCGAGAACGCGGTACCCAAAGCGAAGCACCGACACGGAGACGCCCGGGGAGACCCGGGCGTCTTTTTCCGTTTTCGGGGTGTCAGGCAGCGGCTCAGGTACCGCAGAAGGTGCGCAATACCCGTTCGGTGGCCGGGGCCGGCTCGCCGTAGGCTTCGCGGCCGGGCTGCTCGGTGAAGGGTTCGGCCAGCACGTCATGCAGGGCCTCGAAGGGGCCGAAGTCGTCGTGCTCGGCGGCTGCCGCGATCGCCCGCTCCACCTGGTGGTTGCGCGGGATGTAGAGCGGGTTCACCGCCTTCATGCGTGTGGCGATCGCCTCGGGGGCGGCGCCTTCCCGGGCCAGGCGCTCGCGCCAGCGCGGCAGCCAGTCGCGCAGGGGCGCATCGTTCTCGAACAGCGCCAGCAGCGCGGGGGCATCCTCCTCCACCGCCTCGGCGAGGCGGCGGAAGGCCAGGGTGAAGTCGGCGCGGCCGGCCTCGAGCGCCTCGAGGAAGTCCTCGACCCGTTCGCGGTCGCCCTGCTCCTCCTGCTCGAACCCCAGCTTGGCACGCATCACCGCCAGCCACTCGGCCTCGTAGAGCGGCTCATAGCGCTTGATCACCGCGGTGGCCTTCTCGATGGCGCGCTCCTGGTCGTCGTCGATCAGCGGGATCAGCGTCTCGGCGAGGCGCGCCAGGTTCCACTGGGCGATCCACGGCTGGTTGCGATAGGCGTAGCGCCCCTGCTCGTCGATGGAACTGAAGACCATGGTCGGCGAGTAGGCCTCCATGAAGGCGCAGGGGCCGTAGTCGAGGGTCTCCCCGGCGATGCTGCAGTTGTCGGTGTTCATCACCCCGTGGATGAAGCCGAGCCCCATCCACTTCGCCACCAGCGCCGCCTGGCGCTCGGCCACCGTCTCCAGCAGGGCGAGATAGCGCTCGTGCACCTCACGCTCCGCCAGGGCAGGATAGTGCCGCTCGATCGCCATGTCGGCGAGGGTGCGAACCGCCTCGATGTCGTCCCGGGCCGCGAAGTACTGGAAGGTGCCGACCCGCAGGTGGCTCGCGGCCACCCGGGTGAGCACCGCACCCGGCTCCGGCACGCGGCGGAACACCCGCTCGCCGGTGGTCACCGCGGCCAGGGCCCGGGTGGTGGGCACGCCGAGGCGGTGCATCGCCTCGCTGACCAGGTACTCGCGCAGCACCGGGCCCAGTGGCGCCCGGCCGTCGGCGCCCCGGGAGAAGGGGGTCATCCCGGCGCCCTTGAGCTGGATGTCGCGCAACCGTCCCTCGCGATCGGCCACCTCGCCGAGCAGCACCGCCCGGCCGTCGCCGAGGCGCGGGTTGAAGTGGCCGAACTGGTGGCCGGCGTAGGCCTGGGCGATGGGCTCGGCGCCTTCGGGCAGCGCATTGCCGGCGAACCACTCGGCCGCGCGGGCCTCATCGAAGGCGTCGAGGTCGAAGCCCAGTTCCTCGGCCAGCGACCGGTTGAAGGCCACCAGCCGCGGCGCGGGCACCGGCACCGGGTCGAAGCGCAGGAAGAAGCGGTCGGGCAGGCGCGCGTAGCGCAGGCTGAACTCGGGGAACATGGCGACTCCGGTCGGGGCGATTACGGCCAATGGATGAATACCCGAGTATAACGCTCGGGATTGCGCCTTTCGAACTATCGCCGCCATAGGGGCTCAGTCAGGCGACAGCGCCTCGCGGACCAGCTCGGCGAGGCGTCGAGCCGGCTCGGTGGGGCGGCGGGCGGCGCGGTGCAGGGCCAGCTCCACGACGGGCAGCGCCGGCAGGCCGCTCGCCTCGTCCAGGGCGCGCAGCTGGGGACCCAGCATGCTGCGGGTAACCACCACGATGGCGAGCCCCGCCTGCACCACCGGCGAGAGGCCGGCCATGGACTGGCTGGTGTAGGCCACCCGCCAGGTGCGGCCGGCCGCGGCCAGGGCATCCTCCGCCACCTCGCGGAAGAGGTCGGCCCCCGGGGAATAGAGCGCCAGGGGCAGCGGGTCGGTGAGCGAGGGCTGGCGCTCCAGCCCCACCGCCCAGGCCAGCGGCTCGCGCCGGATCACCTCGCCGCCCGGCGAGCGTCGCTGGCGGGTCACCAGCGCCAGGTCCAGCTCGTCGGAGCGCAACTGCTCCACCAGGTCGGTGCTGGTGCCGCAGGTGACCTTGAGCCCCACGTCCGGATAGAGCTGGTGGAACCAGGAGAACACCGCGGTGAGCAGGCTGGCGTAGTCCTCGGGAATCCCCAGGTTGAGCTCGCCGGTGACCCGCCTTGCCTTCATGTCGGCCAACGCCTCGTCGTTGAGCGAAAGCAGCCGCCGAGCATGACCCAGCAGCCGCTCGCCCTCGGCGGTGAAGCGGATGCGCCGCCCCTCCCGTTCGTGCAGCGCCACGCCCAGCGCCCCCTCCAGGCGCGACAGCTGCATGCTCACCGTGGACTGGGTGTAGGCCAGGCGCCTTGCCGCGGCGGTGACGCTGCCGGTGTCGGCCACCGCCACCAGGGTGCGCAGCAGGCCGAGATCGAGGGTCGGGGCTCGCATGGAATCATCAAGCTCCTTGATGAATAGCTTCAAGAGAGATCGTTATCTTGATGAGTATGGCATGGCTAGCATGGCGGCAGCATTCACCCGCCCATTCCCTGCAGAGGAGGTCGCCACCATGCAGCTGCGCCATGCTCGCCTCACCCACTCCCCCTGGCTCGGTGGCAGCGCTGCCGCCCTGGCGGTGGTGCTGTGGGCGCTGGTGCCGCTGCTGGCCGCCCAGGTGGAGGCGCTGCCGCCGCTGCGACTGGCCGCCATGGCGCTGCTCGCCGGGGCGCTCGGCACCCAGCCCATGGCGAGGCGCCGGCGCCACCGCGACGCGCCGCTCTCTCGCTCTCACGGGATACTGCTCTATCTGGGGGTGCCGCTGCTGGTGGCCGGCGCCGTGGGCGCCTGCTTCGCCGCCTTTCGCCTGGCGCCCGCCGGTGAGGCGGCGCTGATCCTCTACACCTGGCCGGTGCTCTTCCTGCTGGCGAGCCGGCGGCTGGCGCTGGGCCGGCTGCCGGCCAACACCCTCGCCGGCGCGGGCCTGGCCTTCACCGGCGCGGCGCTGCTGGTGGTGCCCGGCGCCCTGGCCGGCGGCATCTCGGGTGCCTGGGACGGCTACGCCCTGGCCCTGCTGGGCGCGCTGTGCTGGGCGCTCTACTCGCTGGCCTGCCAGGTGCCCGCCTGGCGACTGGGGGAGCGCCTGCCCCACCTGCTGCTGATCGCCAGCGTCATGGTCGGCGGGGCGAGCCTGGCGCTCGAGGGCGAGCACGCCCTGCCCTCGCCGGACGCCCTGCTGGCCACCGCCGCCCTGGGCCTGGGCCCCTACGGCCTGGCCATGCTGGCCTGGGACCGGGCCATGCGCGACCCGCTCGCCCACCGCCTCGGCAATCTGGCCCACGCGGTGCCCGTGCTGGCCACCCTCTTCCTGGTGCTGGCCGGCGTGACCACGCCGGACTGGCGCCTGCCGCTGGCCGCGCTGCTGGTGGTGGCGGGCAGCATGACCGCGAGCCGGGAAGCGACCCGCGACCCGTGCCGCGCCCGCGAGGAGAACCGTGAGCCGGTGTGATCCACCACGGATGAAGGAGATCGGCCCCGCCGGCAGCGCCCGCGGGGCCGATCTCGTTCTGGCCATGGCGGCCAGACGCGGTAGACTCGCAGGAGGACCCGCGACGCCGACCGCCCGGCAGGAGCACGCCATGAGCCACGACACCCTCGACTACTACCGCCCCCCGGACGAGGACGCCCTGGGGCTGATCCTGATTCGCGCCAGCGACGCGGGGCTGACCGAGATCGACTTCGTCGACGCCGAGGCGGAGCCCGCTCGCCCCGGGCCGCTCACCGAGCGGGCCCGGGAACAGCTTGCCGAGTACTTCGCCGGCACCCGTCGCGACTTCAACCTGCCGCTTTCGCCCCGGGGCACCGACTTCCAGCGCCGGGTATGGGCCGCGCTGGAGGGCATTCCCTACGGGGAGACCCGCAACTACGCCGAGCTCGCCGAACAGCTCGGCAGCCGGGGCGGCCAGCGCGCCGTGGGCGCCGCCAACGGCAGGAATCCGCTGGCCATCGTGGTGCCCTGCCACCGGGTGATCGGCAGCGACGGGCGCATGACCGGCTACGCCGGCGGCATCGGCCGCAAGCGCTGGCTGCTCGCCTTCGAGGCGGGCGAAGTGCCGATGC
>JBKHEO010000089.1:0-9283 GCA_046540755.1 Halomonas sp.
ATGCCGGCCTGTCACGCCGGAGGTCGCGGGTTCGAGTCCCGTCCGGTCCGCCATCGTTCGCCACGAATCCCGAAGCCCCGAGCCATGCTCGGGGCTTCTTCGTCTGCGTGCCCTTTGCGGTCGCTTCCCCTACGCGACCTCCCCCTGCCTCTCGCCCGCCTTTGCACGCGCCGTCCAGCTATCATACAGTTGTTTGAATCGCTGCCGATCACAACGCCATGATGCCCGGAGCCTCGCCGTGACCGCCTACCCCCACCTCTTCCAGCCCATCACGCTTGGCCACCTGACCCTGCCCAATCGCATCCTGATGGGTTCCATGCACACCAACCTGGAGGAGGCTTCGGGGGGCTTCGCGCGCCTGGCGGCCTTCTACGTCGAGCGGGTGCGCGAGGGGGTGGGGTTGATCGTCACCGGCGGCATCGCCCCCAACCCCGAGGGGGCGCTCTTCCATGGTGCGGCGACCCTGCAGGACGAGGCGCCGCTGGCCGATCACCGCCGGGTGGTGGGGGCGGTTCACGGCGAGGGCGGGCGGATCTGCCTGCAGATCCTCCACGCCGGCCGTTACGCCTACACGCCGACGCCGGTGGCGCCCTCGGCGATCCAGGCGCCCATCAACCCCGCCGCCCCGCGGGCGCTCGCCGCCGAGGAGGTGGAGCGCCAGATCGAGGACTATGTGCGCTGCGCGGTGCTGGCGAAGCAGGCCGGCTACGACGGCGTGGAGGTGATGGGCTCCGAGGGGTACCTGATCAACCAGTTCATCTGCCGGCGCACCAACCATCGCGACGACGACTGGGGGGGCAGCTTCGCCAGCCGCATCCGCTTCCCGGTGGAGATCGTGCGGCGGATCCGCGCGGCGGTGGGCGCCGACTTCCTGCTGATCTTTCGCTTGTCGATGATCGACCTGGTGGAGGAGGGCAGCACCTTCGATGAGGTGGTGGCCCTGGGGCGTGCCATCGAGGCCGCCGGCGCCGATGCGCTCAACAGCGGCATCGGCTGGCACGAGGCGCGCATCCCCACCATCGTCACCAGCGTGCCGCGGGCGGCCTTCACCGAGGTGACCCGGCGCCTGCGCGGCGAGGTGGGCCTGCCGCTGATCGCCACCAACCGCATCAACATGCCCGAGGTCGCCGAGCGCGTGCTGGCCGAGGGGCATGCCGAGATGGTCTCCATGGCGCGCCCCTTCCTGGCCGACCCGGCCTGGGTGAGCAAGGCCGAGGCGGGCCGCGGCGAGGAGATCAATACCTGCATCGCCTGCAACCAGGCCTGCCTCGACCACACCTTCGCCGGCAAGCCGACCTCCTGCCTGGTCAATCCACGGGCCGGCCACGAGACCGAGCTGGTGATCGTGCCGGCCGAGGCGCCGCGCCGGATCGCCGTAGTGGGGGGCGGCCCGGCGGGGCTCTCCGCGGCCCTCACCGCGGCGCGACGGGGCCATGCGGTGACCCTCTTCGAGCGCGACGCCGAGCTGGGCGGGCAGTTCCACCTGGCCCGGCGCATCCCCGGCAAGGAGGAGTTCGCCGAGACCCTGCGCTACTTCCGGGGGATGCTCGACCGCCACGGCGTGACGCTGCACCTCGGCCGCGAGGCCGAGGTGGCGACGCTGGCCGGCTTCGATGCCGTGGTGCTGGCCAGCGGCGTGCGCCCACGGCGCCTCGCGCTGCCCGGCAGCGACCGCCCCGAGGTGCTCGACTACCCTACGGCGATCCGCCACCCCGAGCGGGTCGGCCAGCGGGTGGCGATCATCGGTGCCGGGGGTATCGGCTTCGACGTGGCGGAGCTCTTGACCCATGCCGATCGGCCGGCGCTGGACCGCGACGCCTGGTGTGCGGAGTGGGGGGTCGACCTCGCGGTTGCCACGCCGGGCGGCCTTGTCGTGCCGTGTCGTCCGGAGGTGCCGCGCCGGGTCTTCCTGCTCCAGCGCAAGCGCAGCAAGCCCGGCCGCGGGCTCGGCAAGACCACCGGCTGGGTGCATCGCGCCTCGCTCAGGCAGCGCGGCGTCGAGACCCTGGCGGGCTGCGAGTACCTGGCCATCGACGACGCGGGCCTGCATATCCGCCACCAGGGGGAGCCGCGCCTGCTCGCGGTCGACAGCGTGGTGGTGTGTGCCGGCCAGGAGCCCGTGCGCGAGCTGCTTGAGCCGCTGACCGCCGGCGGCATCGAGACCCATCTGATCGGCGGCGCCGACGAAGCGGCCGAGCTGGATGCCAAGCGTGCCATCGAACAGGGCACGCGCGTGGCAGCGGCGCTGTAGCCGACGACGGCGGGGAATCGAGACCCGTGTCACCCGCGCTGTTTCCGTTGCCTGGGCCGTAGCGTCCGTCCTTGCAGCGTTTATTGGGGGTGACTTTTTGCTTATCGAACCCTGTGCTTTTCCTACGTTCTCATGGTTAGCGTCCACTGCGTTGACTCGGCGCGGATCGCATGACCCGCAAAGCTGTCTAGGCTGATGGACAACCCAGGGCGCTCATCTTGAGGGTCTGAGGGTGGGAAAACAGGAGGCTTCGATGAGCATCTTCGATCATGTGCAGAATCGCTTCGAGCGTGTCCAGCAGGAAGAGTTGACCCTGCAGGAGTACCTGGAGCTGTGTCGCGAGGACCCCATGGTCTACGCCAGTGCCGCCGAGCGCATGCTCGAGGCCATCGGTGAGCCAGAGGTGATCGACACGGCCAAGGATTCGCGGCTCTCGAGGATCTTCTCCAACAAGGTGATTCGCCGCTATCCGGCGTTTTCCGAGTTCTATGGCATGGAAGAGGCGGTCGAGCAGATCGTCGCCTATTTCCGCCATGCGGCCCAGGGCCTGGAAGAGCGCAAGCAGATTCTCTACCTGCTGGGACCGGTGGGGGGCGGCAAGTCATCGTTGGCCGAGCGGCTCAAGCTGCTGATGGAGCGCGTGCCCTTCTATGCCATCAAGGGATCGCCGGTCTTCGAGTCGCCGCTGGGGCTGTTCTCGCCGGAAGAGGATGGCGAGCTGCTCGAGAAGGAGTACGGCATCCCGCGTCGCCAGCTCAAGAGCGTGATGTCGCCCTGGGCGGCCAAGCGGCTCAAGGAGTATGGCGGTGACATCTCGCAGTTCCGGGTGGTGCGTCTCTATCCGTCGCGCCTCAACCAGATCGCCATCTCCAAGACCGAGCCGGGGGACGAGAACAACCAGGACATCTCGTCCCTGGTGGGCAAGGTCGACATTCGTCAGCTCGAGCTCTACTCCCAGGACGACCCGGACGCCTACAGCTTCTCCGGCGGCCTGTGCAAGGCCAACCAGGGGCTGATGGAGTTCATCGAGATGTTCAAGGCGCCGATCAAGGTGCTGCACCCGCTGCTGACGGCGACTCAGGAGGGCAATTACAACCCCACTGAGGGGATGGGGGCGATCCCCTTCGACGGTATCGTGCTGGCCCACTCTAACGAGAGCGAGTGGCAGACCTTCCGCAACAACCGCAACAACGAGGCGTTCCTCGATCGCGTCTACATCGTCAAGGTGCCCTACTGCCTGCGCGTGACCGAGGAGATCAAGATCTACAAGAAGCTGCTCGAACACTCCTCGCTGGCAGAAGCGCCCTGCGCCCCGGACACGCTGCGCATGCTGGCGCAGTTCTCGGTGCTTTCGCGGCTCAAGGAGCCGGAGAACTCGAGCATCTACTCCAAGATGCGCGTCTATGACGGCGAGAACCTCAAGGACACCGACCCCAAGGCCAAGTCGATCCAGGAGTATCGCGATGCCGCCGGCGTGGACGAGGGCATGGATGGTCTCTCGACCCGCTTCGCCTTCAAGATCCTCTCCAAGGTGTTCAACTTCGACAACCACGAGGTGGCGGCCAACCCGGTGCACCTACTCTACGTACTCGAGCAGCGCCTGGAGCAGGAGCAGTTGCCGCGAGAGACCTTTGAGCGCTACTTGCGTTTCATCAAGGAGTTCCTGGCGCCGCGCTACGTCGACTTCATCGGCAAGGAGATCCAGACCGCCTACCTGGAGTCCTACTCCGAGTATGGCCAGAACATCTTCGATCGCTACGTCACCTACGCGGATTTCTGGATCCAGGATCAGGAGTATCGCGATCCCGAGACCGGCGAGTTCCTCGACCGTCAGGCCTTGAACGAGGAGCTGGAGAAGATCGAGAAGCCGGCGGGCATCTCCAATCCCAAGGACTTCCGCCACGAAGTGGTCAACTTCGTGCTGCGGGCGCGTGCCCAGAACAACGGCATGAACCCGAGCTGGCAGTCCTACGAGAAGCTGCGCGGGGTGATTGAGCACAAGATGTTCGCCAACACCGAGGAGCTGCTCCCGGTGATCTCCTTCAACGCCAAGGCCTCCAGCGCCGACCAGAAGAAGCACGAGGACTTCGTGGCGCGCATGAAGGAGCGCGGCTACACCGAGAAGCAGGTGCGGCTGCTTTCCGAGTGGTACCTGCGAGTTCGCAAGTCCCAGTAGCCCGACGCGGCGCCGTCGGCGTTTCTCCTCGCAGGCGGCGCCCAGGAGAGTTGCCATGAGCTACTTCATCGATCGACGGGCCAACGCCAAGCACAAGAGCGCGGTCAACCGCCAGCGCTTCCTCGACCGTTACCGCACCCATATCAAGCGCTCGGTGGAGGAGGCGGTCAATCGTCGTTCCATCACCGACATGGAGCGCGGCGAGAAGGTCTCGATCCCCGCCCGCGACATCTCCGAGCCGGTCTTCCAGCACGGTGCCGGCGGCAAGCGGCGCATCGTCGCCCCGGGCAACAGGGAGTTCGTCGAGGGCGACCGCCTGCGGCGTCCCGGTGGCGGGGGTGGCGGCGACGGCTCGGGGGAGGGGGGCGCCTCCAACCAGGGCGAGGGCATGGACGAGTTCGCCTTCACCCTGTCGCGGGAGGAGTTCCTCGACTTCGTCTTCGACGGGCTGGAACTGCCGCACCTGGAGCGCAAGAACCTGGTCGACCTCGACGAGGTGCGCCCGGTGCGGGCGGGTGTCTCCAAGGAGGGTGTGCCGGCGCGGATCAACATCGTGCGCTCCATGCGCGAGGCCCACGCACGGCGCATCGCCATGCGTGCCCCCATCCGCCGTGCCCTGCGCGAGGCCCGCGAGGCCCTGGAGGCCGAGGAGCGCAAGGACCCGGTGCTGCGCAACCCGGCGCGCATCCATGAGCTCAGAGCCGAGGTGGAGCGTCTGGAACGTCGCCTGGAGGCGGTGCCCTTCATCGATACCTACGACCTGCGCTACAACAACCTGATCAATCAGCCGCAGCCGTCGAGCAAGGCGGTGATGTTCTGCGTGATGGACGTCTCGGGGTCGATGACCCAGGCCCACAAGGACATCGCCAAGCGCTTCTTCCTGTTGCTGTATCTCTTCCTCGAGCGCAGCTACGAGAAGGTCGAGCTGGTCTTCGTGCGTCACCATACGGCGGCCAAGGAGGTCGACGAAGAGGAGTTCTTCTACTCGCGTGAGACGGGCGGCACCATCGTCTCCAGCGCGCTCTCCCTGGTCGACGAGATCGTTACCGATCGCTACCCGCCCTCGCAGTGGAATCTCTACGTGGCCCAGGCCTCCGACGGCGACAACTGGGACGACGACTCGGTGACCTGCCGCAAGCTGCTGCTCGAGCAGCTGATGCCGCGTTTGCAGTACTTCACCTACGTGGAGATCACGCCCCATGCCCATCAGGCGCTGTGGGAGGAGTACGAGACGGTGGCCAGCGAATTCCCCGAGCGCTTTGCCATGCGCCAGATCGTCGAGGCCGGCGACATCTACCCGGTATTCCGCGAGCTGTTCAAGCGCCGCACCGCCCAGTAGCCGGCCGAGGAGGCATCAAGATGCGTCGTACCCCCATCGCTACCGGATCCGACTGGAACTTCGAGGTGCTGAAGGCCTACGAGCAGGAGCTGGCTCGCCTGGCTGACGAGTACCGCCTGGACACCTATCCCAATCAGATCGAGATCATCACCACCGAGCAGATGATGGACGCCTACGCCAGCGTGGGCATGCCGGTGGGCTACCACCACTGGTCCTTCGGCAAGCAGTTCCTGGCCGTGGAGCAGGCCTACCGCCGCGGTCAGATGGGGCTGGCCTACGAGCTGGTGATCAACTCCGACCCCTGCATCGCCTACCTGATGGAGGAGAACACCCTGATGATGCAGGTGCTGGTAATGGCCCACGCCTGCTACGGCCACAACTCCTTCTTCAAGGGCAACTACCTGTTCCGCACCTGGACGGACGCCAGCTCGATCATCGACTACCTGGTGTTCGCGCGGAAGTATATCGCCGAGTGCGAGGAGCGCCACGGCGTCGTCGCCGTGGAGCAGCTGCTCGACGCCTGCCACGCCCTGCAGAACTACGGGGTCGACCGCTACAAGCGTCCCTCGCCAATCTCCGCAGCCGAGGAGGCGCGCCGCCAGAAGGAGCGCGAGGCGCACCTCCAGGCCCAGGTCAACACCTTGTGGCGCACCATCCCCGGGCGCCCCTCGCCGGAGGCGCTGGGCGACGAGCAGGACGAGGAGGATCCGCTGGGCCTGCATGCCGGAGGGCGCTATCCGCCGGAGCCCCAGGAGAACCTGCTCTACTTCATCGAGAAGAACGCGCCGCTGCTGGCGCCCTGGCAGCGCGAGGTAGTGCGTATCGTGCGCAAGCTGGCGCAGTACTTCTATCCCCAGCGCCAGACCCAGGTGATGAACGAGGGCTGGGCCACCTTCTGGCACTACACCCTGATGAACCGCCTCTACGAGGACGGCGCGGTGGACGAGGGGCTGATGCTGGAGTTCCTGCAGTCTCACACCGCGGTGGTCCAGCAGCCCGGCTTCGACAGCCCCTGGTTCAACGGCATCAACCCCTATGCGCTGGGCTTCGCCATCTTCACCGACCTCAAGCGCCTCTGCGAGACGCCTACCGAGGAGGATCGCCGCTGGTTCCCCGACACCGCCGGCAGCGACTGGCGAGAGACCCTGGAGTTCGCCATGAAGAACTTCAAGGATGAGTCCTTCATCCAGCAGTTCCTCTCCCCCAAGGTGATCCGCGACCTCAAGCTCTTCATGGTGGTGGACGATGACCAGGAAGAGATGCTGGAAGTGGCGGCGATCCACGATGAGCGCGGCTACCGGCGCATCCGCGAGTCGCTGGCCGCCCAGTACGCGCTCTCGGTGCGCGAGCCCAATATCCAGGTCTATTCGGCGGACATCCGCGGCGACCGCTCGCTGACCCTGCGCCACGTGCAGGACGACCGTCGCCCCCTGGCGCGCAGCGTCTACCCGGTGATCCGCCACCTGCACCAGCTGTGGGGCTTTACCGTGCGCCTGGAGTCGGTGCATGACGATCACGTGGTGCGACGCTACCAGTGGCCGCTGCCCGACGAGGAGGCGGAGCGTGCCTGAGCCGATGCGCCTCTCTCATGGGTGGCCGCCGGCCCTTTCCCCGTGCCAACGACAGGCCCCTTGCCAACGACAGGACCCGCGCCGTGGCGCGGGTCCTCGCTATACTGCGGTGTGCGACGGGGGGCGCTCCGGCATCAGCCCTGTTCGGACCAGGACTGGCACCAGCCGCCTGGCTCGACGCTGTTTTCCGGGAAGAGCTGGCAGCCTTCGTTGTCGGCCTGCCAGAACATGCAGTTGTCGCAGCGCTGGCCGTCCTCGTAGGCCGGGTGATCGCTGGCCTCCGAGGCGTCCTCGACGTAGTTGAGGGCCTCGGCGTTCTCGGCGGAGGGGTCCAGGCGCGGCAGGTCCTGGGCGAAGGCCTTGCTGGAGAGGATGCCGGCACCCAGCGGCAGGGCGGCTATGCCCATCAGGCTGTGGCGCATGAAGTCGCGACGGCTATGGTTGGCCATGGAATCTCCTTCTCTTTGCGTTTCCGGTCACGGTCGGGCGATGCCCGTCTTCGGGTGGTATGCCACCTCTTGAGGCTCCGACAGCCGGCGGCCGGCGGAGTTTGCCCCTTCATAGTAGATGAGCCCACCGCGTCCCGCGACGGCTCGGCTGCGGCACGACGTCGCGGCAGCGCCAGGGTGGCAGGGTCGATGCTTCCCCCGCGGCGACGCTGCTATACTCCGCGCCATCACCGGGTGGCGACCGCCGCCCGCCGTTCACGCACCCCTCTTGGGGGCGAATGCCGGAGAGAGCCCGATGCAGAATGCCGTGATCCTGATCAATGCCGAGAAGGGGCAGGTGAAGTCGGTGGCCGAGCGCCTGGCCGACGTGGAGGGAATCAGCGAGGTCTACTCCACCTGCGGCCGCTACGACCTGGTGGCCATCGCCCGCACCCGCGACTTCGAGAGCCTCGCCGAGCTGGTTACCGGCCGCCTCAACGCCGTGGAGGGTATCCGCGAGACCGAGACCCTCAACGCCATGCAGGTGCACTCGCGCCATGATCTCGAGACCATGTTCTCGCTGGGCTGGTAGCCCGTCGCGCCGCCGCGCCCGGCGGCCATGAAGCCTTTCCAACGCAGGAAGCCCGTCAAGGATGAGTCGTCGCTCCCCCCTCCGGCGCCGCGGTCGCCCGCTGCGCCGCCTCGCCGTCACCCTGCTGTTCGTGTCGGTGGCCGCCGGCCTCTGGCATTTCCAGGAGCGCGAGCTACGCGACTCCCTGGTGTGGATGGGAGTGCCCGAGTGGCAGCAGCCGTCGGTGCTCGCCTTCCACCGGGTGCTGCGCAACGAGGGCTTCCTGCTCGGCTGGTCCGATATCCGCGTCAATCCGCTCTGGGTCGGCTATCGCGTCACCCCGGTGAGCGACAGTCGCATCGGTTCGCGCCCCGACTTTCAGGCCGACTGGCGCACCCTGTGGCCCGTCGGCACCGGCCACTACGCCGGCAGCGGCTACGATCGCGGCCACCTGGCGCCCAACTACGCCATCGCCGCGGTCCACGGCCGTGATGCCCAGCGCGACACCTTCTACATGAGCAACATGAGTCCCCAGCGGCCCGACCTCAACCGACGCCTCTGGCAGCGCCTGGAGGAGGCGGTGATGGACCACTTCGCGCCGCGCTTCGGCGAGCTGCAGGTGATCACCGGGCCGGTGTTTCCCGAGCGTTTCCGTGACAACGTCTTCAATCGGGTGGGCTTCGTCGAGGTGCCCGAGGCCTTCTACAAGATCCTGGTGGTGCCGGGGGAGCGGCCGCGGGCCCTGGCCTTCCTGATGCCCCAGGAGGTACGCGGCAACGAGCCGCTGGACGACTTCCTGGTCAGCATCGACGAGATCGAGGCACGCACCGGGCTCGACTTCTTCCCGCGGCTGCCCGAGGACGACGCCGAGACGCTGGAGGCTGGCGTGAACCCCCGCGGCTGGGCACTCTCGGAGGTGGCCACGCGGCCGGGGCGCTATGAATAGG
>JBKHEO010000090.1:0-9150 GCA_046540755.1 Halomonas sp.
TGGAGCCGCCTGAAGAGCTTCGTCGGCAACGAGAGCCAGGTGGTGATCGGCGAGCTGCTGGAGCAGGAGCGGGTGCTGATGCAGGCCCTCTCCAACCTGATGACCCATCCCCTGCCCGAGACACTGGAGTCCAAGGTGGAGGAGTGCTGGAAGGGCTGCCGGGCGCTGATCCGGGAGCTCTACGCCCTGCAGAAGAGTCGACCGAAGCGGCGCTGATCCCGCTGGGCACTGCCTCGATGCCTCAACGCTCCCGCGGCGCGCCCGGGGTGTCGAGCCACCAGGCGTCATGGGCGGGGGCCGGCGAGATCCGCAGCGGCTCCCTGGGCCCCAGGAAATAGGGCTCGCGCCGCCACAGGTAGAGGTCCCCCAGGGTCGCCACCCGCGCCAGCCACTCCCGCGCCTCGAGCCGCCACTCCCCCCTCACCGGCTTCGCCGGCACCGCACATCCCTGCACCTCGAGCCCCAGCGCCTCGGCGATGAACAGCGCCCGCGGCAGGTGCCATGCCTGGGTGACCAGCAGCGCCCGCTCGACCCCGAACACCTCCCGCGCCCGGGCCAGGGTGTCGAAGGTGCTGAAGCCGGCATAGTCCAGGGTCATGGCGCTCTCGGATACCCGACGGCCGCGCAGGTCACGCCACATGGTGATGGGCTCGTTGTAGGCCAGGGTGCGGTTGTCGCCTGAGAGCAGCAGGTGGTCGACCTGCCCCAGGCTCACCAGGCGGGCCGCGGCGCTCATGCGCGCCTCGAAGTAGGGGTTGCGCACCCCGCTGCGGGTCCAGTGGGAGGTGCCGAAGACGATGCCGACCTCCTCGGGACGGCAGTCGGCGAGTTCGCGCTCGATCTGCTCCCGGGTCTGGCCGAGCACCCAGAGATTGCCGGCCAGCACCAGCAGCGCCAGGGCCAGCACCGCCGCTCCCAGGACCATCAGAAGGGCCCGGAAAAGCCGCCCTGCCATCCCCGTCATCGGCCTCTCCCCAGCCCTGGCGCCAAGGCGCCGCTTCTCCACCCTGCCCGGCATCGCACCGGGGCGTCAGAACATGCCGAGCTCGAGCTTGGCCTCGTCACTCATCATCTCACGGCTCCAGGGCGGATCGAAGACGATCTCGGTATGCACCTGGCTGATCTGCGGGGCGCCGAGGATCTTGTTGCGGGCATCGGCGGCGATCACGTCGCCCATGCCGCAGCCCGGGGCGGTGAGGGTCATGCGGATGGTGACGATGCGCTCGCCGCTGATCAGCCGCTCGATGCGACAACCGTAGACCAGCCCCAGGTCGACGATATTGACCGGGATCTCGGGGTCGAAGCAGGTGCGCAGCTGGTCCCACACGAACTGCTCGATCTCCTCGTCGGAGGCGTCCTCGGGCAGGGTCGGCCGCGGCAGCGCCTCCAGGCCCAGGGCGTCGAGGTTGGCACCCTCGATCAGGTAGAGGCGCCCCTCGAAGCCGACGCTGACCGAGCTGCCCTTGGCCTGCATCACGCTGACCACGCTGTCCTCGGCCAGGGTCACGGTCTTGCCGAAGGGAATGGAGATCGCATCCACGTCCCGCTGCAGCGGCAGCTCCTGCCCCTTGTGGAGGCTCGCTATCTGCTCGATGTCGCTCATGGCGTTCCTTGTCTGCTCGTTCCGGGCCTCGTCGTGCCGCGCCGCCTAGCGGACCATGCCGATGACGCGGTTGAGGGCCTCGACGAAGACATCGACCTCCTCCAGGGTGTTGTAGGCCGCGAAGGAGGCCCGGCAGGTGGCGTCCACCCCGAACTGGGCCAGCAGTGGCTGGGCGCAGTGGTGGCCGGTGCGGATCGCCACCCCCAGCTGGTCGATCAAAAGACCGATGTCCTGGGCGTGGGCGCCCTCCACCACGAAGGAGAGCACGCCCGCCTTGTCGGGGGCGGTACCGAGGAGTCGCAGGCCGTCGATGGTGGAGACGCGCTGGGTGGCATGGGCCAGCAGGCGCGCCTCCCAGGCGCTGATGGCGTCGAGGCCCACACCGGCGACCCACTTCAGGGCCTCGCCCAGGGCGATCACCTCGGCGATGGCCGGGGTGCCGGCCTCGAACTTGTGAGGGATCTCGGCGAAGGTGGTGCCGGCCTCGAAGGAGACCGTGGCGATCATCTCGCCGCCACCCTGCCAGGGCGGCATCGCCTCGAGCAGTTCCGCCTTGCCGTAGAGCACCCCGACCCCGGTGGGGCCATAGACCTTGTGGCCGGAGAAGGCATAGAAGTCGGCGTCGATATCGCGCACGTCCACCGCCTGGTGTGGCACCGCCTGGGCGCCGTCGACCAGGATACGTGCCCCCTGGGCGTGGGCGATGGCCGCCATGGCCTTGACCGGGTTGACGGTGCCGAAGGCGTTGGAGACATGATTGACCGCCACCAGCCGGGTGCGCTCGGTGAAGAGCGCGCGGTAGGCGTCGAGGTCCAGCACGCCGCGTGCATCCACCGGGATCACCTTGATGGTGAAGCCCAGCTCGGCGGCCAGCAGCTGCCAGGGCACGATGTTGGAGTGGTGCTCCAGGCGCGAGATCAGCACCTCGTCGCCGGCCGTGAGGTTGGCCCGCCCCCAGCTGTTGGCCACCAGGTTGATCGCCTCGGTGGTACCGCGGGTAAAGACGATCTCGCGGTGGTCGGCGGCGTTGAGGAAGCCGCGCACCGACTCCCGGGTGCCCTCGAAGGCCGCGGTCGCCTCGTCGGCCAGGGTGTGCAGGCCGCGGTGTATGTTGGCGTTGTAGCCGCCGTAGTAGGCGTCGAACGCCGCGATCACCTGGCGCGGGGACTGGCTGGTGGCCGCGTTGTCGAGATAGACCAGCGGCCGGCCATGCACCTGGCGCGAGAGAATCGGGAAGTCCGCGCGGATCGCCGCGACATCGAGGCTCGGCGTCGCCGGGGCGCGGGTAGCCAGGTCGGTCATGGCAGGCTCCTCCTCGGGGATTGGCGGTTACTCATCACCCAGGGCCACGGCGGCTTCCACCAGCCCGGCCAGGTTGAAGCGCTCGGGCAACTTGCCGGCCACCGCGAGCTCCACGCGCTCGGCCACGACGTCGATGTCCACCGCCTCCAGCACCTCGCCGGCGAAGGCCAGGGTCAGCAGGCCGCGCGCGGTCTGGCGGTCGATGCCGCGGCTGCGCAGGGCGTAGATCGCCTCCTGGTCGAGCTGGCCGGTGGTGGTGCCGTGGGAGCACTTGACGTCGTCGGCGTAGATCTCGAGTTCGGGCTTGGCGTCAATCTCGGCGCGGTCGGAGAGCAGCAGGTTGGCGTTGCTCTGGAAGCCCTCGATCTTCTGGCTGTCGCGCTTGACCACCACCTTGCCGTTGAACACGCCGTGGGCGCGGTCGTCGAGGATGCCCTTGTAGTTCTCGTTGGAGAAGGTGTGGGGCGCGTTGTGGTTGGCCAGGGTGTGGCTGTCGACGTGCTGGCGACCCTGGCCGTAGAAAAGGCCGTAGAAGTCGCAGGTAGCGTTCTCGCCGTTCAGGTCGCTGACCAGGTCGGTGCGCACCAAGGCGCCGCCCAGGTTCAGGTTGAACGAGGTGTAGCGGCTGTCGCGGGCCTGCTCGACGTGGATGCTGGCCACGTGCAGATCGGCCAGCGGCGCCTCCTGCAGCTTGTAGTGTGTCAGGATGGCATTGCGCTCGAGGATGACCTCCTCCACCAGGTTGGTGAAGTTGGCGGCGCCCTCCTCGCCCACATGGTGCTCGATCAGGGTCGCCTGGCTGCGCCCGCCGGCCTCCACCAGTATGCGCGGGTGGCTCATCACCGGCGCCTCACCGGCCCGGGAGAGGAACTGCAGCAGGATCGGCTTCTCCACCACGCTACCGGGCGCCAGGCGCAGCACGGCGCCCTCCTCCATGAAGGCGGTGTTGAGCGCCGAGAAGGGCGAGAACTCCACCCCGGTCAGGCGCCCCAGCGGGCCGCCCACCGCCTCGTGGTTCTCGGCCAGGGCCGCGGAGAGCGGCACCAGGGTGACGCCGGCAGGCAGGCCGTCGAGCTGGGACAGGGCCGGGGCGAAGACGCCGTCGACGAAGGTCAGGCGGTAGGCGTCGATGGGCAGGGTCAGCGCCGCGGCGCTGGCCGGCGAGAAGTCGGCGTCGGCCGCCAGGGCGAAGTCGCCACGGGCGATGGCGCGCACGTCGGTGTACT
Source organism: Halomonas sp. (assembly GCA_046540755.1). Classification (GTDB taxonomy): domain Bacteria; phylum Pseudomonadota; class Gammaproteobacteria; order Pseudomonadales; family Halomonadaceae; genus Halomonas. Next base: position 4,132 of record JBKHEO010000090.1, read on the forward strand.
TCCACGCCTCGTCGCGACGAGTGGGGAAGCCCATCGCCTCGAAGCGCGCGGCGCCGGCCTGGCGCCGGGCAGCGATCCAGGTCGGCTCCTGGCCCTGTGTCTCGAGGCGCGCGGCGCGATGCTCGGCCAGGCGGTCGAGGAAGCGCTGTGTCTCGTCACTCATGCGGCAGACTCCTCCAGTACCCAGTCGTAGCCACGGGATTCGAGCTCGCGGGCAAGCTCCGCGTTGCCGCTCTTGGCGATGCGGCCGTCGACCAGCACGTGCACCCGGTCGGGCACCACGAAATCGAGCAGACGCTGGTAGTGGGTCACCAGCAGGATGGCGCGCTCCTCGCTGCGCAGGGAGTTGACGCCATCGGCCACCACGCGCAGGGCGTCGATGTCGAGGCCGGAGTCGATCTCGTCGAGCATGGCCAGGCGCGGCTGCAGCACCAGCATCTGCAGGATCTCGTTGCGCTTCTTCTCGCCGCCGGAGAAGCCCTCGTTGACGGCGCGCTGCAGGAAGCTGGGGCTCATCTTCATGTACGCCAGCTTCTCCTTGACCAGCTTCATGAACTCCGGCGCCGGCATCTCGCCCTCGCCGCGGGCCTCACGCTGGGCGTTGAGCGCCGACTTGAGCAGGTAGATGTTCTTGACGCCGGGGATCTCGATGGGGTGCTGGAAGCCCAGCAGCAGGCCGGCCTGGGCACGCTCCTCGACCTCCATCTCGAGGACGTCCCGGCCCTCGAAGGTGATGGAGCCGGAGGTGACCTCGTAGCCCTCCTTGCCGGCGATCACCGAGGAGAGGGTCGACTTGCCGGCGCCATTGGGGCCCATGATGGCGTGCACCTCGCCGGTGTTGATGGTCAGGGAGAGGCCCTTGAGGATTTCCTGTCCCTCGACCGTGACGTGCAGATCCTTGACTTCGAGCATCGTGATTACCTTTTCGATTCGGGCGGGCCGCCGCCGCGGCCCGACACGGTGAATTCATTGCCTGGGCGGCGACTCAGCCCACGGAGCCCTCGAGGGTCACGCTAAGCAGCGCCTCGGCCTCGACGGCGAACTCCATGGGCAGCTCCTGGAAGACATCCTTGCAGAAGCCGTTGACGATCATGCTCACCGCGTCCTCCTCCGAGATGCCGCGGCTCTGGCAGTAGAAGAGCTGGTCCTCGCCGATCTTGGAGGTGGTGGCCTCGTGCTCCACGGTGGCAGTGCTGTTGCCGATCTCCTGGTAGGGGAAGGTGTGGGCCCCGCACCTGTCGCCGATCAGCAGCGAGTCACACTGGGTGAAGTTGCGCGCCCCCTTGGCCCGCGGGCCGATCTTGACCAGGCCGCGGTAGGACTGGTTGCTGCGCCCGGCGGAGATGCCCTTGGAGACGATGGTGGAGCGGGTGCCCTCGCCGATATGGATCATCTTGGTGCCGGTGTCGGCCTGCTGGCGGCCGTTGGTCACCGCCACCGAGTAGAACTCGCCCTTGCTCTCCTTGCCCCGCAGCACGCAGGAGGGGTACTTCCAGGTGATGGCGGAGCCGGTCTCCACCTGGGTCCAGCTGATCCGCGAACGGTCGCCGCGGCAGTCGCCGCGCTTGGTGACGAAGTTGTAGATGCCGCCCCTGCCCTCCTCGTCGCCGGGGTACCAGTTCTGCACCGTGGAGTACTTGATATAGGCGTCGTCCAGGGCCACCAGCTCGACCACCGCAGCGTGAAGCTGGTTCTCGTCACGCATCGGCGCGGTGCAGCCCTCGAGGTAGGAGACCTGGGCGCCCTCCTCGCAGATGATCAGGGTGCGCTCGAACTGGCCGGTGTTCTCGGCGTTGATGCGGAAGTAGGTGGAGAGCTCCATGGGGCAGGTCACGCCCTTGGGCACGAAGACGAAGGAGCCGTCGGTGAACACCGCCGAGTTGAGGGCGGCGAAGTAGTTGTCGGTCTGGGGCACCACGCTGCCCAGGTACTGCTTGACCAGCTCCGGGTACTCCTTCACCGCCTCGGAGATGGAGCAGAAGATCACCCCTGCTTCGCCGAGCTTCTCCTTGAAGGTGGTGGCCACCGAGACGGAGTCGAACACCGCATCCACCGCCACGCCGGCCAGGGCCGCGCGCTCGTGCAGCGGGATACCCAGCTTCTCGTAGGTCTCCAGCAGCTTGGGATCCACCTCGTCGAGGCTCTGGGGGCGATCCTCGGGGCGCTTGGGGGCGCTGAAGTAGGAGATGGCCTGATAGTCGATGGGCGGGTAGTCCAGATGGGCCCAGGAGGGCGGCGTCATCTTCAGCCAACCGCGATAGGCCTTGAGGCGCCACTCCAGCATCCACTCCGGCTCGCCCTTCTTCTTCGAGATGAAGGCGATGGTGTCCTCGTCGAGGCCGGGCGGCAACGTGTCGCTCTCGATGTCGGTCACGAAGCCTTCCTTGTAGTCGCGACGGACAAGCTGTTCCATTTCCTCACTAGCCATGGTCTCTCCCCCTCCCGGGCGGTTGGGCCGGCGAGACGAGCTCGCCGTGTGTATACGGTGAATCTTGGGTGGCTCAGGCCGTGTCGGCGGCCAGGCTCACACTCTGTATGGGCAGCTGCACCGGCAACTTGATGGGCGTCGGGCTGGCCAGGTGGGCCAGGGTCACGCTGCCGAGCAGGGTGCGCACACCCAGCGAGACCCGCTGCCAGTTGTCGGCCACGCCGCAGGTGGCCGCCAGGTCGCAGTCGCCCTCGGCGAGGCTGCATTCGGTCATCGCCACCGGCCCCTCGATGGCGGTGATGATGTCGATGGCGCTGATGGTGTCGGCGGGCCGCGCCAGGGAGTAGCCGCCCTGGGCGCCGCGCCGGGACTCGAGCAGCCCCGCCTTCACCAGCATCTTGAGCGTCTTGCTCACCGTGGGATGCGGCAGCTGGACCGCCTCGGCGAGCTCGGCGGCCGCCAGGGGCTGCTCGGGATGACGGGCGATCTGGGCCATCACCACGGCGGCGTAGTCGGTCAGCCGCGAGAGCTTGAGCATGACGAGCCTCCTGTCGGCGTGTGGCCCGGCGGCATGCCGCGCCTCGATTGCGGACCATTTTAGTCCTGTATGATGCCGATGTGAAGTCCAGCGGCGGCTTCCTGCTCGAGACGCCCATGATAGCGGCACGTTGGCCGGCGTTCGCGACAATAACGACAATCGTTATCATTGAGACAGCTTATCGATGTCGCCACATGACGCCCAGGATGCGGCCTGGCAGGATAAGGACTTACCGCGACGAGTAAGGACACAGCATGCAGCAGGGCCCGACCACGGTCTTCGGCGGCACCGGCTTCCTGGGCCACGCCATCGTGCGTGAGCTGGTGGAGGCAGGCCGGGCGGTGCGCCTCGCCGCACGCCACCCGCGCCTGCCCGAGTGGCGCGAGCCCGGGGATCGCATCGAGACGGTGGCGTGCGACATCCGCGACGAGACCCAGGTGGCCGCCGCCCTGGCGGGCAGCGAGGCGGCGATCAATGCGGTGAGCCTCTATGTGGAGCGGCGCCGGGCGGGCCTGACCTTCGAGGCGATCCACGTGACGGGGGCCGGGCGGGTGGCGCGGCTCGCCCGGCAGGCCGGCATCGAGCGGCTGGTGCACGTCTCGGGCATCGGCGCCGATGCCGCCTCCCCCTCGGCCTATGTGCGCGCCCGGGCGTCCGGCGAGGATGCCGTGCTCGAGGCGCTGCCCAGGGCGACCCTGCTGCGGCCCGGCGTGCTGTTCGGCCCCGATGATGCCCTGCTGGCCAACCTCGCCCGGCTGGTGCGCCTGCCGCTGGTGCCGCTTTTCGGCCGCGGCGCGACGCGGCTCCAGCCGGTCCATGTCGACGACGTGGCCCGTGCGGCGGTGCGCCTCACGGCCTCGCGCCCCGTCGCGCGTCGCCTGTTCGAGCTGGGCGGTCCCGAGGTGCTCGACTACCGCGAGCTGGTCGAACGGGTAGCGGCCCAGCTCGACCGCCACCCGCGGCTGGTGCCGGTGCCCTTCCTCGCCTGGCACCTCGCCGCCGCCCTGCTCTCCCCGCTGCCCTCGCCGCCCCTGACCCGGGACCAGGTATGGCTGATGCAGCACGACAACCTGGCCGACCCGGACGCGGGCGACTTCGCCGACCTCGGCATGGTGCCACGCACCCTCCACGACAGCCTGCCGCGCTGCCTGCCGGGTCGCTGAAGGCCGGGCCGGGGAACGCCACAGGCCGCCCGGCCGGACAAGGCGCCGCCCGGGCGGCTATGCTGGGGAGGCAAACCCACCCCATCTGAGACCTCGGCAACCAGGGAGCCTTCACAGTGGCCGAAGAGAACAGCGTGATCCTTCTACGATGAACGAATGCTGGCCCACGAGCCCGATATCGAGGTGCCGTTCCTGCCGGGGCGCATGGACACGCGCATCCGCTCGCTGCTGTCGGGACTCGGGGTGCCCTGGAAATACCCGGAACACCCCGCCAGGCTCACCGCCATCCGCCACCTCCTCGAGCTCGAGCCGGTAGCCGGCGTGAGCCACAAGCCGGGCATGGCCGAGACCCGCGAGCAGCTGGCTCGGGTCCACACCCTCTCCTACCTGGACCATGTCTTCGAGCTGCGCGGCAAGAGCGCCTGGCTGGACATGGACACCGCGGCGGTATCCGCGGGCAGCGTCGAGGCGGCCGAGGTGGCCGCCGGCACGGCGATCGCCGCGGTCGAGGCGGTGATCCAGGGACGCTCGGCGAGCAGCTTCGCGCTGGTGCGGCCCCCGGGCCATCACGCCGAGCCGGTGCGTGCCCGGGGTTTCTGCCTGTTCAACAACGTGGCGGTGGCCGCGGCCCATGCCTGGGCGGTACTGGGCTGCGAGCGGGTGATGATCGTCGACTGGGACGCCCACCACGGCAACGGTACCCAGGACATCTTCTGGGCCGATCCCGACGTGCTGGTCTTCGACATCCACCGCGCCGCCCCCTTCTACCCCGGTACGGGGACCCTCGAGGAGGTCGGGGTCGGCCTCGGGGATGGCACCAACGTCAACGTCCCGCTGCCGGCCGATGCCGGTGACGCCGCCTACCTCAAGGCGTTCCGCGAGATCCTGGT
>JBKHEO010000091.1:0-9078 GCA_046540755.1 Halomonas sp.
TGGGTGGCCAGCACCACGCCCATGATGCCGGCCACGCCCATGGCGGTGGCGTTCCGGATCTGCTCCACCGCCACGGCGATGCACAGGTAGCCGGTGATCAGCAGGGTGATGGAGAGCGCGATGGGCAGCACCGGCTTGAACAGGGTGATCAGCGGCAGCAGGAACAGCGCCAGGAAGCCGACGATCCAGAACACCGAGGCACCGCCGTAGATGGAGTCCATCGCCTTGCGGCCGTAGCGGTAGCGCTCGGCCACGGTGGCCATGGCGCCAGTGAACAGCGGCCCGGCCAGCCCCGGATAGGGCGCCAGCAGCGAGTGCATCAGGTTGCGCAGGCCGGTGATCAGGTGGACCCGGTCGACGTCGACCTCGATCTTCTCGTCGGGCCGCAGATGGTCGACGCGCTTGATCAGGCTCTGGCCGACGATGATGTCGCCGAAGGCGATGATATAGGCGATGATCGCCGTGGGCACGGCGGCCAGCAGCAGCTCGACACCGGGCAGCCCCACCGAGAACGGCAGGTAGGCCCAGATGCCGGCGAAGTCCGGCGCCGCCACGCCCCACTCGATGGCGGGCAGGGGGTACTCGCCCACGCCCCAGCCGATGCCCATGGTCACCAGCATGCCCGGCACCATGCCGTAGGCGGCGATGTTGCGGGCCCAGCGGTACTTCTCGGTGAGATCGCGGAAGGAGAGCGAGAACAGCACGTAGAGGGTCACCAGGCCGCCGATGCCCAGCGAGATCGGCGTGCTGTAGAGCCGCCCGCCCTCGCTGATCTCGCCGCTGATGGCGGCGATGCCGGCCCCCAGCAGGATGCCCGCCTTGATCGAGTCCGGCACGTTGTTGACCAGTTTCGAGCCCAGCCGGGTCACCGCCATGATCAGGAAGATCGCCGTCACCACCAGCTGCAGCGCCACCATGGCGCGGATCGCCTCGGGGCCCGGCTCGTAGTCGCCCAGGTACAGCAGCACCACCGGGATCGCCGGGGTGATCCAGCCGGCGATGAAGGGCACCCCCAGCAGCGGCGGCAGCATGAAGCCCACCCCGCACACCACCACGAAGGCCAGCGCTACCTCGTAGGGCAGGCCGAGGTGCTCTTCCAGGAGCGGGATCATGCCCATGGCGATAACGAACATCACCAGGGCCTGGATGGTCTCGGGGACCTCCCAGCGGAAGTGGATGAAGGGCAGGCGAAGCTTGAAGGGGCCCAGTGGCCAGTAGGGGTGTTCCTCACCGTGTTGGCGTTTCAGCAGCACGTCGTTTCCTCATCGATTCTGGTTATTCACCTTGGGTTCCTCGCATCGTTGTTGTTATGCCCCGAGGTTTTACGTGCATGCTGCGGTTGCGAACATTCGACTTTGGATCAGCGACACGCCCGATAGCGCGATCCACATTGTCGACACCCAATCGTTATCCACGCGGTTTGTCGACGAATCACGGCGCGTTATACGCAGATGGGCGCCGTTTCTGTCGACAGGAACGGCGCCCCCTTGACGGGTGACGTTGACGTAAACTTTAGTCCTGATCGACTTTGGTCACCCCTTCTTCACCTGGCTGATCACCCACAACAGGATCACCGCGCCGACGATGGCGCTGAACAGCGAGCCCAGGAAGCCGCCGGTGCCCATGCCGAGAATCTGCCGGAAGATGAAGCCGCCGATCACCGCGCCGACCACGCCGACGCCGATATTGCCGAGGATGCCGAAGCCGCCGCCGCGCATGATGTGACCCGCGATCCAGCCGGCGAGCCCGCCGATGATAAGCCAGGCGATGATGCCCATGGTGCCTCCTTGTTCGAGTGCAGTGAGTGGTGGGGTGTACGGCGCTAGAAGGAAGAGCCGGGCTGCGCCAGGAAGGCCAGCTCCTCGGGAGTGGAGACGCGGCCGAGGATGGCGTTGCGATGGGGATAGCGGCCGAAGCGCAGGATGATGTCGCGATGGCGCCGCTCGTGGCGCAGGTTCTCCTCCAGGCCCGGCTGGTCGAAGAGCGAGAGCGCCTCCGCGTGGATCGCCGCCGACTCGCTGTGCATGAAGGGCATGTAGAGGAAAGCGCGACGCACCGGCGACAGGGCGGCATCCTCCCCCAGGGCCACCGCCTGCTGGGCCAGCCCCAGCGCCAGCGGGTCGGCGGCGAAGGCGGCCGGGGTGTCGCGATGGACGTTGCGCGAGAACTGGTCGAGCACGATCACCTCGGCCAGCCGTCCCTCGGGGGCGTCGCGCCAGCACCACAGCTCGGCGCGGCTAGCCGCCGCCAGGCAGGCGCCGAAGCGCGCGGCGATCGCGGCATCCAGCGCCGGATCCCGGCGAAACCACTGGGCCGGCTCGAGCTCGTCGAACCAGAAGGCCAGCACCTGCTCCGGTGTCGTCATCTCTCCTCCCTGCCGCGCTGCCGCCGGGCCTGATCTCCTGATACCATCCCCGCCGTGACACCACAAGCGAGGAGCGTGCACGCATGAATCCCGACCCCCTCTGGTCGATGATCGGCTACGTCTGCAACATCCTCGGCATGCTGATCTGTCTGGGCGGCCTGAGCCTGGCCCACTACAGCCGCCACCGCTGGTCGGGACGGGCGCTGGCCGGCGCCGGCTTCCTGCTGGCCGCCTCGCCGACCCTCTACGGCATGTTCACCGGCTGAGGAGTGCCCATGCGCCAGCCCCTCACCCGCGAACTCCAGGACCTGCTCGAGCGTGGCCGCGACCGACAGCTGCGCCTGGCCGTGACCGGCCTCTCGCGCTCCGGCAAGACCGCCTTCCTCACCTCGCTGGTCAACCAGCTGCGCCACGCCGGCCTGGAGGCGCGCCTCGACCTGCTGCCCGCGGCCCGCGAGGGGCGCCTGCTGGGCGCACGGCGCGTCAACCAGCAGGACCTGGGCGTGCCGCGCTTCCCCTACGACCCGGCCATGGCGGCGCTGTCGGCGTCGCCGCCGCGCTGGCCCGAGCCCACCCGCGGCATCAGCGAGCTGCGCCTGACGATCCGCTACCGCCCCGCGCGGCCCGGCTGGCTCACGGGCGACAGCCGCCGGCTGACCCTGGACCTCTTCGACTACCCGGGCGAATGGCTGCTCGACCTGCCGCTGATGGCGCATGACTATCGCAGCTGGTGCCGCAGCCAGGCCTCCCTGGACGGGGAGCAGCGCGCCGCCCACTTCGCCGACTGGCAGGCCGCGGTGGCCGACCTCGACCCCGCCGACGAGGCCGACGAGGCGCGCCTGGCCGAGGTCGCCGAGCGCTATGCCGCCGGGCTGCGCGGTGCCCGGGAGGCGGGCTTCGCCGACCTGCAGCCCGGGCGCTTCCTGCTGCCCGGCGACCTTGCCGGCGCCCCGGTGCTGCAGTTCTTCCCCCTTCCCGGGGTGGCCGAGGCCGCCCCCGAGACCCTGGCCGCACTGCCGGAAACCAGCAACTACGCCACCCTGGCGCGGCGCTTCCGCTACTACCAGCAGCACATCGTTCGCCCCTTCTACCGCGACCACTTCCGCCGTTTCGATCGCCAGATCGTGCTGGTGGACCTGCTGGGCGCGCTCAACGCCGGCCCCGAGCGGTTCCAGGACCTCGCCCGGGCGCTGGCCAACCTGATGCAGAGCTTCGACTACGGCCGGCGCAGCCTGCTCTCGCGGCTCTTCGCCCCGCGCATCGACCGCCTGGCCATCGCCGCCACCAAGGCCGACCACGTCACCCCGGAGCAGCACCCGCGCCTGGTGGCGCTGCTCGAGGCGCTGCTGGCCGAGCCGCTCAAGGACCTGCGCTTCGCCGACGTGCCGGTGCGCGCCCTGTCGCTGGCGGCGATCCGCTCCAGCGAGGCGCGCGAGGTGGAGCATCACGGCCGGCGCACCCCGGCGCTGCGCGGTACGGGGCTTGACGGCGAACCGCTGCTGCTGTTCCCCGGCGAGGTCCCGGAGCGCCTCCCCGATGACGCCTTCTGGGCCCGCCAGGGCTTCGCCTTCCCCGCCTTCCGCCCGCTGCCGCTGGAGGGCGGCGCCCTGCCCCATATCCGCATGGATGCCGCCCTCGACTGGCTGATCGGAGACAAGCTGCAATGAGCCACCCCCAGGACCCTCGGCCGGGCCGCCGCTTCGCTCCCGACACACCACCGGAGGCCCCGGGGGGCGACCCGCGTCCGGCCGAACCCTTCGCCCATGACCGGGAGAGCCGCGCGCTGGTCGTGGGCGACGAGGCAGTCGAGACGGGGCCGGCACCCGACCTGGGGCGGCCGCGTCGTCGGCGCTGGGGGCTGCTCACGCTGCTCGCCGCCACCCTCGGCCTCGGCGCCATGGAGGCCGGCCTCACCCTCTACAGTGCGGGCCTCGGCGGCGACTGGCTGGCCGGCGCCTGGAGCCTGGTGCTGTTGCTGGCCCTGGGACTCGGCGGCACGGCACTGGTACGCGAGCTATGGCGGCTGCGCCGGCTGCGCCGCCACGACCGGCTGCGCAGCCGCCTCGCCTCCCTGCCCTCGGCCTCCCGCGGCGAGGCCGACGCCACCGCCCAGGCGCTGCGCCGCGCCCTGGCGCTTGACGACGACCACCCCCACTGGCAGGCCTTCCTGGCCGCGCGCCAGCCCCACCACGGCGGTGCCGAGCTGCTCACCCTGCTCGACCACCACCTGCTGGCCCCGCGCGACCGCGAGGCGCGGCGCCTGGTGTCGCGGATGTCCGGCGAGACCGCGGTGATGGTGGCGGTGAGCCCGCTCACCCTGGTGGACATGGTGCTGGTCGCCTGGCGCAGCCTGGCCATGGTGGACCGGCTCTGCCGTCTCTACGGCCTGGAGCTCGGCTATGCGGCGCGCCTGCGCCTGCTGCGCGAGGTGCTGCGCCAGATGGCCTTCGCCGGTGCCACCGAGATGGCCGGCGACGCCGGCATGGAGCTGCTTTCCATGAACCTGGCCGAGCGCCTCTCCACCCGCGCCGCCCAGGGTCTGGGGGTCGGCCTGACCAGCGCCCGCCTGGGCCTGCGCACCCAGCGCCTGACCCGGCCGCTGCCCTTTGCCGAGGGCCAGGCCCCGCGCCTGGCCGACCTGCGCCGGGAGCTGTGGCAGCAGCTGCGCCGCCTGGAGGCGAAGGGCGAAGGGCGCCCTGATGCAGGTCAAGGTTGAGGCCGGCGGCCGGCATGACCTCGAGGGGGAAAACCGCTAGGCTCGGGGTATCCCATCCACGACAAGGAGCCTTGCCATGTTCACTTCCATCCTGGTGCCCGTCGACGGCTCCGAGCACGCCCGGAAGGCGTTGGCCGTGGCCTGCCAGCTGGCGCGTCAGGAGGGCAGCACCCTCCACCTGCTGCATATCCCCGAGGAGCTCTCCCACGAGACCACCCTGGTGTGGGGCATCGGCGCCATCGCCATCGAGGCCAGCCGCGAGGAGCGCGAGGAGGCCGGCAAGGAGGTGATCAGCCGCGCCGCCGAGGCCGCCCGCGAACAGGGCGCGACCCAAGTCGAGACGGTGATCGGCCAGGGCGACCCCGCGCGCACCATCCTCAGCGAGGCACGCCGCCGCGGCGTGGACGCCATCGTCATGGGCAGCCGCGGCCTGAGCGACCTCAAGGGCTTCGTGGTAGGCAGCGTCTCCCACAAGGTGGCCCACGCCGCCGAGTGCAGCGTGATCACGGTGCGCTGACCCCCTCCTGCCCTGTTTGCCAAAGGCGGCGACAGGCGCCATCATGCCCGCCGCAGGCGCCGCCCGGCGCCAAGTCACTGATTCGCGGTGGGCCGGCGCCAGCCGTTTGGCGCGGCGCACGGGAATCCGTATAGTGGCCAGCCTACCCCCGCCAGACGTTCGTGATCATGCTGCAGAACAACGCCCTGCTTGCCCAGCTCAAGCAACAGATCCGCTCCACCACCCCTCGCGTCGAGGGCGTGATCAAGGCCACCGAGAAGGGCTTCGGCTTCCTCGAGACCGACGAGGGCGACTCCTACTTCGTGCCGCCCCCCGCCATGAAACAGGTGCTGCACGGCGATCGCGTCGAGGCGGTGCTCCACGAGGAGGGCGACAAGAAGCGCGTCGAGCCCGAGACCCTGATCGAGCCGGGCCTCGAGCGCTTCATCGCCCGGGTGCAGAAGCGCGACGGACGCCTGGCCGTGGTGCCCGACCACCCCTCGATCAGGAACGTCCTCAAGGCGCGCATCAAGCGCAGCCTGGACGAGGCCACCATCGGCGACGCCGACTGGGTGGTGGCGCGCCTGGTGCGCCACCCCCTCAAGGCCGATGATCGCGGCTTCTTCACCCAGATCGACGAGCTGGTGGCCAAGGCCGACGACCCGGCGGTGCCATGGCGCGTGACCCTGGCCCGCCATGCCCTGGAGCAGGAGTGCCCGGATGCCGGGGACGACTGGCCGCTGCGCGACGAGGGCCTGGCGCGCGAGGACCTCACCGCCGAGCCCTTCTTCACCATCGACGGCGAGAAGACCCGCGACATGGACGACGCCCTGCGCATCATGCCGCGCGCCGAGGGGGGCTGGGAGCTGACCGTGGCCATCGCCGACCCCACCGCCTACGTCGAGGAGGGGCACGCCGCCGACCTCGAGGCACGCACCCGCGCCTTCACCGTCTACCTGCCGGGCCAGAACGTCACCATGCTGCCGGAGCAGCTGGCCGACGACCTCTGCTCGCTGTGGGAGGGCAAGGAGCGCCCGGTGCTGGCCTGCACCCTGGTGGTCGACACCGATGGCAGTCTCGGCGACTACCGTTTCTTCGCCGCCACCGCGTCCTCCCACGCCAAGCTGGTCTATGACCGCGTCTCCGACTGGCTCGAGGGCCAGGGCGACTGGGCGCCGGAGGCGGCCATCGGCGAGCAGCTCGAGGCCCTTCGCGACCTCACCGAGGCCCGCGCCGCCTGGCGCGCCGAGCACGCCCTGGTGTTCAAGGATCGCCCCGACTACGTCTTCGACCTGGACGACGCCGGCAACGTCCTGGGCGTCCGCAGCGAGGAGCGGCGCATCGCCAACCGCATGATCGAGGAGGCGATGATCGCCGCCAACGCCTGCTGCGCCCACCTGCTCTCCGAGCACGTCGGCCACGGCATCTTCAACGTGCACCGTGCCTTCGAGGAGGAGAAGGCCGAGGCCGCCCAGGCGTTCCTGGCCAGCCAGGAGATCGAGGTGGAGCGCGAGGCGCTCACCGAGCTCTCCCGCTACCGGGAGCTCAAGCGCGAACTCGAGGGGCGCGACGACGCCTGGCTCGATGCCCGCCTGCGCCGCTTCCAGGGCTTCACCAGCATGTCGGCGAAGCCCGGCCCCCACTTCGGCCTGGGCCTGCCCGCCTACGCCACCTGGACCTCGCCGATCCGCAAGTATGGCGACATGGTCAACCATCGCCTGATCAAGCGGGTGCTCAAGGGCGAGCAGGCCCCCGCCGAGGCGAGCCTGGCGCTCACCGAGCAGCTCACCGAGCGCCGTCGCCTTAACCGCATGGCCGAGCGCGACGTCAAGGACTGGCTCTACGTGCGCTACCTGAGCCCGGCCGCCGAGGCCCAGGAGGCCTTCGACGCCGAGATCATCCAGATCAACCGCGGCGGCATGCGGGTGCGCCTTACCGCCAACGGCGCCACCGCCTTCGTGCCGGCCCCGATGCTGCACAGCGACCGCGACAAGGTGGCCATCGACGACAAGGAGGGGCGCATCCAGGTGGAGTGCGAGGAGCGCTTCAAGCTGGGCGACCATATCCGCGTGGCACTGGTCGAGGCCCGCGAGGAGACCCGCTCGCTGGTAGCCCGCCCCGCCGACTGAACTCGCGCAGCGAACGGCAGCACTGGACGGCGACCTTCGGGTCGCCGTTTCTGTCGGTACCTGCGGCGATAGCCGCCATGAATGCCGCTTACGAAAAAGGGCGCCCGAAGGCGCCCTCTTTGCTCGCTCTGCAAGCGGCGAACGGCTTACCAGCCGGTCACTTCCTTCAGGGCGTTGCCGATCTCGGCCAGGGAGCGAACGGTCTTGACACCCGCCGCCTCCAGGGCGGAGAACTTGTCGTCCGCGGTGCCCTTGCCGCCAGCGATGATGGCGCCGGCGTGGCCCATGCGCTTGCCGGGAGGGGCGGTGACGCCGGCGATGTAGGAGACCACCGGCTTGGAGACGTTGGCCTTGATGTAGGCGGCCGCCTCTTCCTCGGCGGTGCCGCCGATCTCGCCGATCATCACGATCGCCTCGGTGGCCGGGTCCTTCTCGAACATCTCGAGGACGTCGATGAAGGTGGAGCCCGGGATCGGGTCGCCGCCGATGCCCACGCAGGTGGACTGGCCAAAGCCATAGTCGGTGGTCTGCTTGACCGCCTCGTAGGTCAGGGTGCCGGAGCGCGACACGATGCCGACCTTGCCCGGCTTGTGGATGTGGCCCGGCATGATGCCGATCTTGCTCTCGCCCGGCGTGATCACGCCCGGGCAGTTGGGGCCGATAAGGCGCACGCCCAGCTCGTCGCACTTGACCTTGACGTCGAGCATGTCCAGCGTCGGGATGCCCTCGGTGATGCAGACGATCAGCTTGATGCCGGCGTTGGCGGCCTCGAGGATGGAGTCCTTGCAGAAAGGGGCCGGCACGTAGATCACGCTGGCCTCGGCGCCGGTCTTCTCCACGGCCTCCTTGACGGTGTTGAACACCGGCAGGCCCAGGTGCTCCTTGCCGCCCTTGCCCGGGGTCACACCGCCGACCATCTTGGTGCCGTAGGCGATCGCCTGCTCGGAGTGGAAGGTCCCCTGGCCGCCGGTGAAGCCCTGGCAGATGACCTTGGTGCTCTTGTCGATCAGGATGCTCATTACTTGCCCTCCGCTGCCTTGACTACCTGCTGAGCCGCGTCGGTGAGGCTCTCGGCAGCGATGATGTTGAGTCCGCTGGATGCCAGCTTCTCGGCGCCCAGCTCGGCGTTGGTGCCTTCCAGGCGCACCACGACCGGCACGTTGACGCCGACCTGCTCGACGGCACCGATGATGCCCTCGGCGATCATGTCGCAGCGCACGATGCCGCCGAAGATGTTGACCAGCACCGCCTTGACGTTGTCGTCGGAGAGGATCAGCTTGAACGCCTCGGCCACGCGCTCCTTGGTGGCGCCGCCGCCGACGTCGAGGAAGTTGGCCGGCTTGCCGCCGTGCAGGTTGACGATGTCCATGGT
>JBKHEO010000092.1:0-8908 GCA_046540755.1 Halomonas sp.
CTGGTTTCGCGCAGGGCGGCGAGCTCGGCCTTGGCCTCGGCCAGGCACCAGCGCAGTTCGTCGCCCAGTGCCGTCCCGCTGCCCACGGCGATCAGTCCGGCGGCGGCCGGGCTGCGGCGGCGCGCCACGCCGTCACTCGAGTGCAGCGCCTCGAGCCGGGCGACCAGCCAGGCCAGCCAGCTGTCGGAGCGCGCGGCCAGCTCGCGCAGACGATGCAGCTCGGCGATGCCGGCTCCCTCGGCGCCCAGCAGTTCGCGCCACTCATGGCGCTCGAGGCGGGCATGCTCGGTGACCTCGCGCAGCAGCGACTCCAGCGCCAGCTCGGCAAGCGCCAGGGCGCCCTCCTCGGTCGCCATGCGCCGGGCCTCGGCGTGCTCGTCGTCGCCGGCCTGGGTGTCGAGCAGCAGCTCGGCCTGGTAGAGCAGCTGGTTGGTGCGGGCTCTCGGGTTCACTTGCGCTTGTCCTCCACCTGCCAGCGCCGGCCATCGAAGGTCGCCTTCCAGCCGGTAGCCTTGCCATCCTCGTCGGTCATCACGAACTGCTCCTTGGCCTTGCGCGAGAAGCGGATCTGGGCCGGGCGACCATCCGGGTCCTCGCTGGGGGCGTCGAGCAGGTAGCGGTACTTCTCCGGCAGCTCCTCGGCGTGGGCCTTGAGCTCCTTGACCAGCGGCGGGCGGGTCTCGCGGTTCTTGGGAAACTTGCTGGCTGCCAGGAAGAGGCCGCTGGCCCCGTCACGCAGCACGTAGTGGTCGTCGACCTTCTGGCAGGGGAGTTCGGGCATCGGGATGGGATCCATCTTGGGTGGGGCCACCTCGCCGTTGCGCAGCAGCTTGCGGGTGTTCTTGCACTCGCTGTTGGTGCAGCCGAAGTACTTGCCGAAGCGACCGCTCTTGAGCTGCATCTCGCTGCCGCACTTGTCGCACTCGATGGTGGGGCCGTCATAGCCCTTGATGCGGAAGCGGCCCTTCTCGACCTCGTAGCCGTCGCAGTCGGGGCTGTTGCCGCAGATGTGCAGCTTGCGCGTCTCGTCGATCAGGTAGCTGTCCATGGCCGTGCCGCACTTGGGGCAGCGGTGCTTGGCCCGCAGCGCCTGGGCTTCGGCCTCCTCATCGGCGTCGGCGGCCACCGCCTCCTCGCCGGGCAGCAGGTCGATGGTGGTCTTGCAGCGCTCCTTGGGCGGCAGGTTGTAGCCGGAACAGCCCAGGAAGACCCCGGTGGAGGCGGTGCGGATCTGCATCTTGCGCCCGCAGGCGGGGCAATCGATGTCGGTGGGCACCGGCTGGTTGGGGCGCATGCCCTCCTCGCTCTCGGCCTGCGCCAGCTCCTTCTCGAACTCGGCGTAGAAGGCGTCGAGCAGCTCGCGCCAGTCGCGCTCCCCCTCGGCCACCTCGTCGAGGCTGTCCTCCATGCGCGCGGTAAAGGAGTAGTCCATCAGGTCGGGGAAGGACTCCTTGAGCCGCTCGGTGACGATGTCGCCGAGCTTCTCGGCGTAGAAGCGCCGGTTCTCGAGCCTGACGTAGCCGCGATCCTGGATGGTGGAGATGATCGAGGCGTAGGTGGAGGGGCGGCCGATGCCACGCTTCTCCAGCTCCTTGACCAGGCTCGCCTCGGTGTAGCGCGCCGGTGGCTTGGTGAAGTGCTGGCGCGGGTCCAGCGACTCCAGGGTCATGGGCGTGCCCTCGGCGAGGTCCGGCAGCGACTGGTCCTCCTCCTTGCGTCCCAGGGGCTTCATCACCCGGGTGTAGCCGTCGAACTTGAGCACCCGCCCCTTGGCACGCAGCTCGTAACCGTCGGCCTCGACGGTCAGGGTGCTGGAGAGGTATTCGGCGGGCGTCATCTGGCAGGCCACGAACTGGCGCCAGATCAGCTCGTAGAGGCGCTCGGCGTCACGCTCCATACCGGCGAGATCCGATGCCTTGCGCGTCACCTCCGAAGGACGGATCGCCTCGTGGGCCTCCTGGGCGCCCTCCTTGCTGGAGTAGCGGTTGGGCGACTCGGGCAGGTAGCGGGCGCCGTACTCGGCGCCGATGAAGTCGCGCACGCTCTCCACCGCGTCCTTCGAGAGGTTGGTGGAGTCGGTGCGCATGTAGGTGATGTAGCCCGCCTCGTAGAGGCGCTGGGCCAGGGTCATGGTCTTCTTCACCGAGAAGCCCAGGCGGCCACTCGCGGCCTGCTGCAGGGTCGAGGTGATAAAGGGCGCATTGGGCTTGGAGCGGGTCGGCTTGTCCTCGCGGCCGGTGATGGCCAGTGCCGCCTGCCTGAGGCCCGCGATGCGCTCCAGGGTCTCCGCCTCGGAGGTAGGCCGGAACGCCTTGCCATCCTGGCGTACCAGCTCGAAACGCACCGGCTCGCCACTGTCGGCGACGAGATCGGCGTGAACATCCCAGAACTCCTCGGGGACGAAGGCGCGGATCTCGCGCTCACGCTCGACGATCAGGCGCATGGCCACCGACTGCACCCGCCCGGCGGAGAGGCCACGGGCGATCTTGGCCCACAGCAGCGGCGAGAGCATGAAACCCACCACCCGGTCGAGGAAGCGCCGCGCCTGCTGCGCCTCCACCCGGGGCATGTTGAGGCTGCCGGGGTCCTGGAACGCCTCCTGGATGGCGCTCTTGGTGATCTCGTTGAACACCACGCGCCGGTAGCGCTCCTCGTCGCCGCCGATGGTCTCGCGCAGGTGCCAGGCGATCGCCTCCCCCTCGCGGTCAAGGTCGGTGGCGAGATAGACGGCGTCGGCCTTGGCGGCCAGCTTCTTGAGCTCGGCGACCACCTTCTCCTTGCCGGGCAGGATCTCGTAGTGGGCCTTCCAGCCGTGGTCGGGGTCGATGCCCATGCGGCGGATCAGCTGATCATGCGCCTTGCGCTTGCGGTACTCGGCCTTCTCCTCCGGCGACATCTTGCGGGTCGCCGCGGCCTGACGAGCCCGCTCCTTGGGGTCGGAGGCCGCCTTGCCGGAGCCGCTGGTCGGCAGGTCGCGGATATGGCCCACGCTCGACTTCACGATGAAGTCGTTGCCGAGATACTTGTTGATCGTCTTCGCCTTGGCCGGCGACTCGACGATGACCAGTGACTTGCCCATAGTGCTCCACTAAGTGTCGATGACACGGGCCGCGGGGCCGTGCCTGGCGATATCCTGCCGCCCAGCCCGGGGCGCGCGAAAAATGCGCCTACCCTACCCCAGCGTCCGACGTCACGCCAGTGGCACCCGGGTGCCGGCCTTCTGACCCTAGACCGCGCACCCCGCCCGGGCAAGCACCCCACGCAGAGAAACGCCCCCGCCGCGGATCGCGACGGGGGCGTGAGGCAGGGATGGCGCGGTTTCAGCTCTTGCCGCCACCGCCGGGCTTGCGGCGCGTGCCGGTCGTCCGGCGCCGCGTGGTGGTGCCACGGCTCGCCGTGGCGCCCTTGCTCGTGGGCTTGGCGGCGGGCTTGGCATCGGCCGCCTCTTTACCGCCAGCCTCGGGCGCATCCTGCTCAGGCTCGGGCGAATCCTGCTTAGGCTCGGGCGCGTCCTGCCCAGGCTCAGGCGTCTCGGGCTGGGCCGTCGCCTCCTCGGCGACAGGCGCGTCCTTGTCAGCCTGCTCGGACGCGGCCTGGGGGGCGGACGCTTCCCTGGCTTGGGTCACCGCGGCCTGCCCGCGGGTCTCCATCAGCCCCTCCACCTCACGGTAGGCCAGGCGCTGGGCCTTGGCCTGCTCGCCGACCCACGCCTCCGCCTCGGCACGGGACTCCGCCTCGATCTGGGGCGCCCGGTCGATGGCGCACTCGAACAGCGCGCGCACTCGCTCCAGTCGCTGGGCGGAGTTGTCGGTGAGCTCACCGCTGGCCGCCAGCACATGCTCGATATGCTCGAGGTGGTCGGCGATCTGCTCAGCGCTCTGCCCCTTGAGCAGCGCCGGCAGCGCCTCGACGGCTGCCTCGCGATCCAGCTTGAGGATGAAGAACTGCTCGCGCATCAGGCACTTGAAGTCGGCCAGCGAGAGCTGGGGCTCGAGCTCGGCATGCGACGTCCGCAGGCGCTTGAAGTTGCGCTCGTCGGTGGAGGGCGCGCCGCCCAGCACATAGATCAGGGCGCGGATCACCGCCTCGTGGCTGCCGCCCTCGGCGAGCCGCGCGTGCAGCTCGGCCTGGCGGCGCTCGATGAAGCGGCGATGCTCCGGCTCGGCGCCGGGGCGACGACGGTGCACATGGGCGTCGCCGTGGAGCCCCACCAGGGACTGCAGCAGCGGCTGGCCATAGACGTCCAGGAAGAGCCGCTCGATGGCACCGTCGCGCAGGTCGCGCCAGGCGTCGAGGCCGCGGGTGACCTGGTCCGAGGCGATGGACTCCAGCACCCGGAAGAGGTTGTCCTCGTCCAGGGGATGGCGGTCGGCCCGGATCTGCTCGGCCATCACCGGGATGGATGCCATCAGCGGGTTGCGGTCGGAGAGCAGGCGGTAGCCCAGGCGGTTGGGGTGCATGCGCCGCATCCAGTGGGCCGACTCCGGAGTCGCCAGGGCGCGCACCCAGGGCTGCACGAAGAGGCGGTAGAGCCCCAGGTTGATCTCGGAGAGTCGCGCCACGGTGGCGAAGCGGGTGTCGTCCTCGGCGCTGTGCTGCACCACCTCGTCGAGTTCGTCGACGCCGCGCGGGGTGAACTCCAGCAGGTAGTCGCGCTCTGTCGGCTCGCCGCCACGCTCGTCGGCCCGCGAGACCGTGGTCTCGTAGAGCCCCGGCGGCAGGACGTCGATATAGTCCATGTTGGCGGTGAACTCGGTGTGCTCCTTGCGGGAGACGCTGCCCGAGACGAAGATCCCCAGGTGGCCGGTGGTGTCGTGCACGCAGTAGACGATGGTTTGCTCGTTGGCGACGATGTCGTCGCTGCCCTCGTAGAGGTCGCGCACCCAGCCCAGCGCCTGGGGCGGCGGCGTGATGTCATCCCCCCAGGAGCAGAACACCACCACCGGCGAGCGCACGTTGCGCAGGTCGATGCGCCGCCCGTCGGAGGTCACCATCTGGGCGGTGGAGAGGCGGTTGCCCAGGAAGAGGTTGTCGACGATGTACTGGATCTCGTCGCCAGCCAGTACCACGTGCCCGCCCCACCAGCGCTCGAACTCCAGGTAGCGCTCCGCCTCGGTATCGACCCGGGAGTAGAGGCGGTACTGCTTGGTCCAGTAGGTATTGGCCGGGTTGAGATTCTCGAAGTTCTGCACCAGCCAGGCGCCGTCGAAGGTCCCGTCACCCAGGTCGCTGAACAGCGAGGTTATCCAGCTGCCGCCGGTCATGCCGCCGGTGTAGCGCATCGGCGCCTGCCCGCGCACCCCGGCCCAGTAGGAGAGCGGCGCCCCGGCGATCAGGATCGGGCCGAAAAGGTGCGGCTCCAGGGAGGCAGCCATCATCACCTGCCAGCCGGCCTGGCAGTTGCCCACCACCATGGGCTTCTCGGAGAGCTCGGCATGGCGCTCATTGACATGGCGCAGGAAGGCCACCTCGGCCTCCACCACGTCCTCCACCTGCTGGCCGGGTACCGGATAGGGCAAGAAGCCGATGAAGTAACAGGGGTGGCCGGCGCGCAGGGCGACGCCGATCTCGCTGTCGGGCTTGAAACCGCCGATGCCGGGGCCGTGACCGGCCCGGGGGTCGACCACCACGAAGGGGCGCATCTGCAGATCGGTCTCCAGGCCCTCGGGGGGCAGGATGCGCAAGAGCTCGTAGTTGACCGGGCGCGGCAAGTCGCGGCCATCCATCAGCACCTCGGCATCGAAGCCGAGCACGCTGGGCCTTGTCTGCTCGATATGCTCCAGGTACTGGTTGCCGCGCCGACGCATCACGTCCAGGTAGAGCACGCTGCGCTCCATGGCGTCGAGCCAGTAGCGGCCCGCGGCGCGCGCAAAGCCGAAGGGATCGACCAAGGAGAGCGCATCGGCCGACGGGGTCGGCATCGGAAGGGTCATCATGGTGACCTCCTGCATTGGCGGTCTGGGAAAAGGGGCGCGGGGAGGCGCCGGCATTTGCTGCATTGCAATATAGCGCAATTTGGCCGCGCCGACGAGTGCCGATAACACTGACCGTGGCACGTCACGGCCACCTGGGTGCCGCCGGGGCGATGCCTCGCCGCCGCGGTTATGGTAGATTGAGGGGTGTTCCCAGACATCCACAGCGCCATGGCGGCGAGGCCCGGGCCACATCCCGGGGCCAGCCGACGCCGAGCGGAGGGGCTCACACCCAATGAGCGATAGCACCCCCAAGACCACCATCGCCAGCGGCAAGAAGTTTCGCACCGAACACGGCTTCGCCGCCATCAAGGACGGCATCAAGCAGCGCACCCAGCAGGAAGAGGGCGGCGGCGTCAGCGGCCGCAAGCCCAGATGGCTGCGTGCCCAGATCCCCGGCGGCGAGCGCTTCGAGGCGGTCAAGCGCAACGTCAGCGAGCATCGCCTGAGCACCGTATGCGCCGAGTCGCACTGTCCCAACATGGGCGAGTGCTGGAGCAACGGTACCGCCACCATCATGCTGATGGGCTCGGTCTGCACCCGCGCCTGTCGCTTCTGCGCCGTGGACACCGGAAACCCCGGCGGCTGGCTCGATACCGAGGAGCCCGCCAACACCGCCAGGTCGGTGGAACTGATGGGGCTGCGCTATGTGGTGCTGACCTCGGTGGACCGCGACGACCTCGACGACGGCGGCGCCGCCCACTATGCCGACTGCATTCGCGCCATCAAGGCCAACACCCCCGAGGTGGTGGTCGAGGCGCTGACGCCGGACTTCGACGGCGAGCCCGAGGCCATCGAGCGGGTGGTCGACTCGGGCCTCGAGGTGTTCGCTCAGAACGTCGAGACCGTGGAGCGCCTCACCCGCCGGGTGCGCGACCCCCGTGCAGGCTACCGCAAGACCCTCGACGTGCTGGCCCATGCCAAGGCCTACAACCCCAGGGTGCTGACAAAGACCAGCCTGATGCTGGGCCTCGGCGAGAGCGACGAGGAGATACTGGCCACCTTCGACGACCTGCGCGCCATCGGCGTCGATATCGTCACCCTGGGCCAGTACCTGCGCCCCACCCGCAACCACCTGCCGGTGGAGCGCTGGGTGAGCCCCGAGGAGTTCGATCGCTATCGCCGCCTGGGCCTGGAGAAGGGCTTCATGGAGGTGGCCGCCGGGCCGCTGGTGCGCTCGAGCTATCGCGCCGACCGGGTGTTCGAGAAGAACAACCTGGGGTTGGCAGCCCCCGCCGAGGTGCCAGGCCAGGCGCCCGACCCCAACCGCATCGACGCCATCAACGTCGGCTGAGAAGCTCCCTGCCCAGCTGGAGCGCCAGGCACTCGGCCAGGCGCTCCCCTGCCCTCTCCACATCGGGACAGACCTCGACCAGGTCGGCCAGGCGCGTCATCGCCATGCCGGCATAGCCGCAGGGGTTGATGCGCCGGAAGGGGGAGAGGTCGCCGTCGATATTGAGCGCCACGCCGTGGAAGCTGCCGCCGCGGCGGATGCGCAGTCCCAGCGAGGCGATCTTGGCCTCCCCGCCGCCGGCCTGTTGCACATAGACCCCCGGCGCATCGGGGCTTGCCCGTGCCGTCACCCCGTGCTCGGCGAGCATGGTGATCACCGCGTTCTCCAGGGCGCTGACCAGCTCGCGCACACCCAGCCCGGCGCGGCGCACGTCGATCAGCGGATAGAGCACCACCTGCCCGGGGCCGTGATAGGTGACCTGGCCGCCACGGTCGGTCTGCACCACCGGGATATCGCCGGGCATCAGCAGGTGCTCGGGCTTGCCCGCCTGCCCCTGGGTGAAGACCGGCTCGTGCTCCACCAGCCAGAACTGGTCCGGGGTCTCAGCATCGCGGGTATCGGTGAGCTCGCGCATTGCCTGCCAGACAGGCTCGTAGGGGCGTCGCCCGAGGCGATGCAGCGCGATCTCGCGCCGCTCGCTCTCACTCCGGGTGCGGCCTTGCTCCATCACACCACCATATGTACGCGGCCGGTCGCCTTGAGCTCGGCGAACAGCGCCTGCAGCTGCGCCTCGCCGGTGGCGCGGATGGAGAGGCGCACCGACTGGAAGCGCCCGTTGCGGCTGTCCACCACCTGCAGGCGCGAGGCGTCGAACCCGGGGTCGTGACGGCTGACGATCTGGCACACCACCGCGGCGAAGTCCTCGGCGGCATCTCCCACCACCTTGAGCGGGTAGCGGCAGGGGAAGGTGATCTTGGGCGGCTTGCCCGAGGCCGGGCGGCTGGGGCGACGCAGGTCGCGAAACGACTTGTCGTTCATGCGGAATCCGGGACGTCGTGAATAGGGCATCATTTTACTCAACGCCCGGCCGGGAGACCAAACATCTACCCCAGCCAGTCGCCGATCAGGTTGGTGAAGAAGCGCTGCACCTGGTCGATCAGCTTCTTGAAGAAGCCGCCCTCCTCGATCGTCTCCAGGGCGACCAGGGGCTGCTCGCCGACGACCTCGTCGCCCAGGCGCACCTCCAGGGTGCCGACCCGTTCGCCCTGGCTCACCGGGGCCTCGATGTCCTGGCGGATCTCGAGGGCGGCGTCGAGCTCCTGGTTTCGGGCGCGCGGCACGGTCATCACCACGTCGCTGTCCACCCCCACGCGCAGCTGCTTGCTCTGCCCGCCCCAGATGCGGGGGGTATCGAGCACCGAGCCGCGGTCGTAGAGCTTAAGGGTCTCGAAGTAGCGGAAACCGTAGCTGAGCAGCTTCTGGGTCTCCTGGGCGCGCGCCTCCTCGGACTCCGCGCCCATCACCACCGAGATCAGGCGCATCTCGTCGCGCTTGGCCGAGGCTACCAGGCAGTAGCCCGCCGCCTCGGTGTGGCCGGTCTTGAGGCCATCGACACTCGGGTCGCGCCACAGCAGGCGGTTGCGGTTAGGCTGGCGGATATCGCTGTAGGTGAAGTACTTCTCGGCGTAGATCCGGTAGTGCT
>JBKHEO010000093.1:0-8456 GCA_046540755.1 Halomonas sp.
CCTGGACCCGGGAGCCAGCTTCCTGGCCGTTCTCGCCGGCATGCTGCTCTTCCTGGTCGCCGGCTGGTGGCTGGCCCAGGGGGTGCTCGCCGAACTCAGGGGCTGACGCCGCCGGCAGCATCACCAGGCCGATCCGATCCTCATGACTCAGCTCCGGCAAGGACGACGCGGTTTCGACCGCTGCGTTTGGCGGCATAGAGCGCATCGTCGGCGCGCTTGATCAGCGCATCGGCGGTTTCACCCGACCGGAAGAGGGCAAGTCCGGCCGAACAGGTCTGGCCAAAGGGCACTCGCTTGCGCAACCGCTCGAGTACGACCTGACACTGAGTGGCGTCGGTATCGGGAAGGAGAACGACGAACTCCTCGCCGCCAAAGCGGGCCAGCACGTCCTGGTCGCGAAGCGTTTCCTGCCAACCGGCCACCATCTGCTGAAGAAACACATCCCCAGCCGAATGCCCGTGGGTATCGTTATAGCGCTTGAAATAGTCCAGATCGAGAAAGGCCAAGCCCAGGGAGGCGTCGTTGCGTTTGGCACGAGCCATCTCCCTTGTTATCTGGTGTTCGAGATAGCGACGATTGGCGGCACCGGTCAACGGGTCAGTGCTGGCAAGCGTCTCCAGGATCCGGGCCTGGTCATGGGTTCTCTTCAGCAGACCGGCCATGCGCCATATGACCAGCAGAAAGAGGAGAATCGAGCCGATGGCAGCCACGCGCACGGTCTCCCTCTCCGATCCGGACGCAAAGAGCATCACCATGGGCACGAGCACCGATGCCGTGCCAAGGACATACAGCCGCCGCATCGACAGCTCGGCGTCACAGGTGTGGGAGCGCGGCTTGATCTTGGCCGAGGGGTGCCATGCCGCCGCCGTGAAGAGCGCATAGGCCAGCAACCACAGGCTGTCGACGAAGCCACCCGGAGCGTACCAGCCCAAGGAGTTACCCTGGGCATAGAGAATATCGGCCAGCAAATACGCAAGCATTCCCATGAGCAGCAGCAAGTGCGCCCGGATGCGGGTTCGCTGCAGAAACACCAGCCGCAGGATCAACGGCAACAGGATGAGATCCGCCACGGGATAGCCGGCTGAAACCAGCAGCTGTACCAGGGAGAGTTCGGGATCATAACTGTAAGGGGCAATCAGCAGGGCCCAGGCCAGCACGGCCGCCGATATGCCCACAATGAGCGCATCTCCCAGCGCTTCATCATCTCTGCCGTGACGCCCCACTTGCCATAGCGCAATCCCGAACAGCGGGTAGACGGCAAGATAGAAAAGATCAGCAAGGGACGGGAAGGGTTCCAGGCCTTGCAGATCGAGCCAGTACCAGATGCCATGTCCTGTGGCGGCAAGGGCCAGTGCACCAGCAATGAGGCCCCAGGCAATCGGTGAGAAGAGCTGGCGGCGAAAACGCACGGCAATGAAGATACTGCCTGCCGCAAGGGCGGTGGCGAGAATATAGAGAGCACTGGCAAGCCTGCCGTAGGGCAGCAGCACATACAAAAAGGCCAGGACGACTTGCACCCCGAAAGGCAGCAACCATCCTGATCCTGCATTGTCGACGCACCAGGCCTTCAGGCGCTTATCGATGAGCTGAGCGTGATTCAATGCCTCGTCCTGTCAGGGTGATGAGCGAGCCGCGAACCAAGGCGGATTGCAGCACTCCAAGCCTGGAAGATAGGTTGCTGGCGCCCGGCCCGCGACCGACTGAGTGGCGCATCAACGCAGCAGCAGCACCGGCCCCTTGGCCTTGCGCAGCATGGCGGTGGTGGTGCTGCCCACCAGCAGGTGGCGGATGCGCGAGTGGCCGTAGGCGCCCATCACCAGCAGGTCGATGCCATGCTCCTCCTGGTAGGCGCGCAGGGTCGCCTCCACCTCGCCGGCGCGGATGGCGCCCTCGGCCTCGTGGCCGGCATCGCGCAGGGTCTTGAGCGCCCAATCGAGCTGGGAGCGGTTGTCGCCGGTCTCGGCACCGACGATCACCACGTGCACCGGCACCCCCTCGAAGAGCGGGCTCTTCGCCAGCATCTCCACCCCCTTGCGGGTGGTCTTGCTGGCGTCGAAGGCCAGCATCACCCGCTCGGGACGCTTGAAGGTGTGGGGCACCATCAGGATCGGGCGATGCAGGCTGCGCACCACCCGCTCCAGGTTGGAGCCCAGGTGGCCGCTGTCCTGGTGGGCGGTCTCGCCGCGCTTGCCCACCACCAGCAGGCGGATCTCGTCAGCCAGCTCCTCCAGGGTCTCCACCAGGGTGCCGTTGCGCTGGCGGCCGGCGGGCTCGGCGATGCCGTTCTCCACGGCGCGCTCGCGGGCCGCCTTGATCATCAGCCGGCCCTGCTCCTGGGCCACCTTGGCCCGCTTCTCCTCCAGCTGGGAGAGCTCCTCGAGCAGGTGCTCCCGCGCCCCCAGGCCGATATTGCCGGAGAGGTCGGTCTCGGCCGTCTGGGGGTGGTTGTCGTTCACGTGCAGGAAGGTCAGCGGGGCCTCGAGCGCCCGGCTGGCCCAGGCGGCGTAGTCGCACACCCCTTCCGAGAACTTCGAGCCGTCGATGGCGGCCATTACCTGTTCTGTCATCGTCTCGTCCTGATGCTGGCGTATCGGGTCATGGTGTCACGTTCTCCCTCCTCGAGGCGGCCGTCAATGGCCGCCCATCAGCTTCTCCACCGCCTCGGGGTCATCGTGCACGGCGTAGCGATCGACGATGGTGGCGCTGGCCTCGTTGAGGCCGATCAGCTCCACCTCGGTGCCCTCGCGGCGGAACTTGATCACCACCCGGTCCAGGGCCTGGACGGCAGTGATGTCCCAGAAGTGGGCGCGGGAGAGGTCGATGGTGACCCTGCCGACGGTCTCCTTGAAGTCGAAGGCGTTGCCGAAGCGCTCGGAGGAGGCGAAGAACACCTGGCCCACCACCCGGTAGACGCGGGCGTCGCCGTCGTCGGCCTCCTCGCTGCCGATGTAGAGGATGTTGCCCACCTTGTTGGCGAAGAACATGGCGGCGAGCAGCACGCCCACGAAGACGCCGATGGCCAGGTTGTGGGTGCCCACCGTCACGACCACGGTGGCGACCATGACGATATTGGTGCTCATCGGGTGCTTCTTGAGGTCCTGGATGGAACTCCAGCTGAAGGTGCCGATGGAGACCATGATCATCACCGCCACCAGGGCCGCCATGGGGATCTGCGAGACCCAGTCGGCGAGGAACACCACCATCAGCAGCAGCGCCACGCCGGCGATCAGGGTCGACATGCGGCGGCGGCCGCCGGACTTGATGTTGATCACCGACTGGCCAATCATCGCGCAGCCCGCCATGCCGCCAAGCAGGCCGGCGCCGATGTTGGCGACGCCCTGCCCCTTGCACTCGCGATTCTTGTCGCTGCGGGTGTCGGTGAGGTCATCGAGGATGGTGGCGGTCATCATCGACTCCAACAGGCCCACCACGGTCAGCATCACCGAGTAGGGCAGGATGATCATCAGCGTCTCGAGGTTGAGCGGCACCTGCGGCCACAGGAAGACCGGCAGGCTGTCGGGCAGCTCGCCCATGTCGCCGACGCTTCTGATCTCCATACCGGTCAGCAGGTAGACGGCGGTGAGCCCCAGGATGCAGACCAGCGGCGAGGGAATGCTCTTGCCGATCACCGGCACCAGGGGAAAGCCATAGATGATCGCCAGGCCCGCCGCGGTCATGGCATACACATGCCAGGTAACCCCGGTCAACTCGGGAAGTTGGGCCATGAAGATCAGGATCGCCAGGGCATTCACGAAACCGGTGACCACCGAGCGCGAGACGAAGCGCATCAGGTCGGCAAGACGAAGGTAGCCGGCGAGGATCTGCAGCACCCCGGTGAGCAGGGTGGCGGCCAGCAGGTACTGAAGGCCATGCTCCTTGACCAGGGTGACCATCAGCAGCGCCATGGCGCCGGTGGCCGCCGATATCATCCCGGAGCGACCGCCGGCGAAGGCGATGATCACGCAGATGGCAAAGGAGGCATAGAGGCCCACCTTGGGGTCGACGCCGGCGATGATCGAGAAGGCGATCGCCTCGGGGATCAGCGCCAGGGCGACGACGATCCCCGAGAGGGTGTCGCCCTTGAGGTTGGAGAACCAGCTCAGTTTCATCTTTTCGTACATGCTGCGGTCCAGTCAGGGGAATGGGGCCGTGAGGCTCGGGGTCCTGGCGGTCACACGTCCTCGCCGGCCACCTCTGGTGGGTGCTGTCGCCGACGGCGGACTACGGGGCGGACGTGAGTCGCGAGCGAGGCGCACAGGGGCGCCCGGGGACATCATGATGATGTCGCGCGATGACGCGCCGAGGACGGCGCCATCGCGGGAAGAGGGGAAGGGTGCGCTAGGGCGGCGTGGCCAGCCCTGCCAGGGGAGTCATCATGCTCGGTGTCATCCCTTGTTCGGTATCATGACGCCGGCGCCAGACGAAGGTCTGAGGCGAGCGTGCGACAGAAGCGCGGCATTCTAGCAGAGCTCGTGCTGCGCTGCATCCGGGGCTTGCTGGCGGCGCTCGACCCGGCGATCCGCCAGCCCCTTTACCAGCAGGCTGCCGAGCACCAGGGCCCCGCCGGCGAAGGCCGCCGGCGACGGGCGCTCCCCCAGCAGCCACCACACCCAGAGGGTGCCCGCCACCACCTCCAGCAGCATCAGCAGCCCCACCTCGGCGGCGGGCAGGTAGAGCGGGCCGCGCTGGATCAGCGTGAAGCCCAGGGGCAGCAACAGCAGGCAGAGCACCACCAGCCACAGCAGCGACGCGCCGGAGGGCAATGCGATGCCCGGGCCGAGCAGGCCATAGAGCCCCGCGACGGCCGCCACAATCAGGCCGGCCAGGGTCAGCATCGGGCTCATGTCCACCCCTGGCCGGGTGCGGCAGAGGGTGAAGTTGGCGGCCAGCGCGGTGGCGGCGAGCAGGGCGAAGGCGTTGCCGAGCCAGGAGCCGACCCCGGCGTCGTCCAGGGCGATCAGCGCGATGCCGGCCAGGCAGGCGAGGATCGCCAGCCAGGTGCGCCGGGGCAGGCGCTCGTGCAGGAAGAGTCGGGAGAGCAGCGCGGCAATGAGTGGCGCCCCCGCCAGGATCATCAGCACGTTGCCGCCGCGGGTGTACTGGTTGCCCAGCACGAAGCCGAAGGTGGAGAGGCTGAAGAGCAGCGCCACGCCGATGCCGGTGGCGCCGCAGCACCGGTAGGCCGCCGCCGCACCCCGCCCGTGGCGGGCGACGACGATGCCGATGAAGCCGAGCGCGGTAAGCAGACCGCGCCACACCAGGACCTCGGCGTCGGGCAGGCCGATCACCTTGATCAGCAAGGCGTCGGGGGAAATGATCAGGGCACCGCCGCCGGTCATCAGCAGGCCCTGCCGGCGGCGGCTCAGGTGGGAGAACGTCAAGGCAATCTCGTGAACGACAAGGGCGCCTCAGGATGCCACGGCCGTCAGGCCGTGGCATCGGCCGATCAGGAGGCACCGTCCTCCGCCGGGCCCTGGCGGGCGGTGCGTGCCTGGGCGGCCGGGGAAGCCTTGAGGTGGCGGAAGGCCTCCATGATATCCATCGGCAGCGGGAAGACGATGGTGGAGGAGTTCTTGTTGCTCATGTCGCTCATGGTCTGCAGGTAGCGCAGCTGCAGGGCCGCCGAGTTCTCGGCCATGACGTTGGCGGCCTCGACCAGCTTCTTCGAGGCCTGCAGCTCGCCCTCGGCGTGGATCACCTTGGCACGCCGCTCGCGCTCCGCCTCGGCCTGGCGGGCGATGGCGCGGATCATGCTCTCGTCGAGGTCGACGTGCTTGATCTCCACGTTGGCCACCTTGATGCCCCAGCTCTCCGCCGAGGCATCGATGATCTCCTGGATATCGTCGTTGAGCTTGTCGCGTTCGGAGAGCATCTCGTCGAGGTCGTGCTTGCCCAGCACCGAGCGCAAGGTGGTCTGGGCAAGCTGGCTGGTGGCCTGCACGAAGTGCTCCACCTGGATGATCGCCTTCTCCGGGTCCACCACCCGGAAGTAGAGCACGGCGTTGACCTTGACGGTGACGTTGTCCTGGGAGATCACGTCCTGTTCCGGCACGTCCATGGTGATCACCCGCAGGTCGACCACATCCATCTTCTGGATGCCGGGGATGACGATGATCAGGCCCGGTCCCTTCACCGCCTGGAAGCGACCGAGGAAGAAGATCACCCCGCGCTTGTACTCCGGCAGGATGCGAATCGAGGCGGCGAGCAGCATCACCACCAGCACCACGGGCACGAGATAGGAAATCAGCATGGTTGCCTCTCCTTAGGGTGTAGGGCGGCGACCGCCGCCGACTGTGGTCATTCGGATGGCGCCTCGGGCACCACCTCCAGGGTCAGGCCGTCCACCGCGGTGACCCGCACCGCCTGACCACGGGTCACCGGCTCGGTGCTACGGGCGTTCCAGCGCTCGCCCATCAACCGTACATGCCCGCTGCCGGTGAAGTCTTCCAGCGCCACGGCCTCGTGGCCGACCAGCTCCTCCTGGCCGGTGCGCGCCTGCCGCCGGCGCAGGCTGGAGAAGCGCACCACCACCCACAGCATCAGTGCCGAGGCGACCAGTGCCACGCCGCCGATCAGCGGCAGCGAGAGTCTCAGGTTTTCCGCATCCATCAGTATCACCGATCCGATCACGAAGGCGGCGATGCCGCCGAAGCCGAGGATGCCGAAGCTGGGCATCAGCGCCTCGCCCACGATCAGCGCCAGCCCCACCAGGATCAGCGCCAGGCCGGCGTAGTTCACCGACAGTACCTGGAAGGCGAACAGCGCCAGCAGCAGCGAGATGATGCCGATGGTGCCCGGCACCAGGCTGCCGGGATTGGAGAGCTCGAAGATCAGCCCGTAGAAGCCGATGATCATCAGGAAGTAGGCGACGTTGGGATCGGTGATCACCGCCAGCAACTGGGTGCGCCAGTCGGGATCGAGGCGCTCGATGGAGAGGTCCTCGGTGGCCAGGGTCCGCTCACCGTCATCCATCACCACCGTGCGCCCGTCGAGCTGGGCGAGCAGGTCATCGAGGTCGCGTGCCACCACGTCGATGACATTCTCCTCGAGCGCCGCCTCGGCGGTAAGGTTGACCGCCTCGCGCACCGCCTCCTCGGCCCAGTCGGCGTTGCGACCGTGGCGCTCGGCCAGGCTGCGGATATAGGCCACGGCATCCTCGAGCACCTTGCGCTCCATGGCCGTCTCGCCACGGCGGGGCTCGCGCGCCTCCTCGTCCTCGCCCCCGGCGTCCTCGCCTTCGCCCCCGGCGTCCTCGCCTTCGCCTCCGGCCTCTTCGTCCCGGGCCCCCTCGCCGTCCGGCGCCTCCTCCTCGCCGTCGCCCTCATCGCCGAGGCCGGGCATGCCGTCCCCGCCCAGCTGCACCGGCGTCGCCGACCCGAGGTGGGTGGCCGGCGCCATGGCGGCGACATGGCTGGCATAGAGCAGGTAGGTGCCGGCGCTGGCCGCCCGGGAGCCGGCCGGGGTCACGTGGATCGCCACCGGCACCTCGGCGGTGAGCATGGCGCGGATCATGTCGCGCATGGCGGCATCCAGGCCGCCGGGGGTGTCCATCTCCACCACCACCAGCTCGGCATCCGCCTCGGTGGCGCGGGCCAGGCCACGCTTGAAGTAGTCGCTGGAGGCCGGGCCGATGGCGCCCTCGAGACGCATCACCAGGGCATCGCGCCCCTCGTCCTGGGCCTGCACCGCCGCCTGCCCAACCAGCAATAGGGCGCCCAGCGCCAGGCAGGCGAGGCTGAAGAACAGCAGACGTCGCCCGGCCAGGGCGGCGTGACGTGGCTTCATGGTGGTCATCCCTGCAGCCCCACTCGAAGGGTGGGTGTCTCTTGGCGTGAGAGTCCCGGCGTACCGCCGGGTTCCCTCCACTTCGTTCCAGCCGACGCCTTCAGCGTAGGCGGCAGGCACTCGGGCTGGCAAACTCGCCTCGCCGGGCGCGACAGCCTGTCGCGCCCGGCGAGACGCATCCCCCCGAGAGTGCCCCAGGCCCGGGGGTGGGCTCAGAGGTCGTGTGCTTCGCCGGCGAAGCGGCGCTGCACCTCCACCATGTACGCGGCCAGCGAGGTCAACTCCTCGCTGCCCCAGGCCAGCGGCTCGGCCTCCATGGGAGCCACCATGCAGATCTGGGTCATCTCGTCGGCATGCACCTGGTCCATGCCGAACTGATCACGCGCCATGGCCACTTCATGCGGGAAGGGCTGCTCGAAGGTGGCGTTGTATCCCCTATCGTTGCCGTCGCTGCCGTGGCAGCTGGCACAGGCCATGCCGTTCCCGCTCAGCGAGGTGTCATTGTAGAGGGCCTCGCCGCGCGCCAGCAGCTCGGCATCATTGCTTGCGTTCTCTTCGTAGCCGGGGGTGTAGTCGCCGGGACGCGCCACATCGGCACTCGAGTCGCCTTCGGCCTCTCCTTCGGCCTCTCCTTCGGCCTCTCCTTCGGCCTCTCCTTCGGCCTCTCCTTC
>JBKHEO010000094.1:0-8408 GCA_046540755.1 Halomonas sp.
CCAGATCACGCTGGCCATGCGGCCGGTGCGGCCGTCGTCGCGGCGGTGGGAGTAGAAGCGCGGCTCACAGGCGGTGCAGAAATGGCCGCCGCTGATATGGGAGACGCCCAGGCGCTCCAGGCGCAGGCGCGCCAGGCGGTAGAGGTCGGCCATGTAATGGCCCAGACGGTAGGGGCTGGGGTCGAAGGCGTCGGCGGCCTCGGGATGCACGCCGACGAAGGCCTGGTAGACCTCGGGGCCCACCTCGAACTGGGCGTTGGAGATCGCCGGGCCCAGCCAGGCGAGCTGCTCCTCGGGCGGCACGCCCAGGGCGGCCACCGTGGCCTCCAGCACGCCGCCGGCCAGGCCGCGCCAGCCGGCGTGGGCCACCGCGACGCGCTCCCCGCGCCTGTCGCAGAGGAACACCGGCAGGCAGTCGGCGGTGAGCACCACGCAGGCGTAGTCGTGGTCGAAGGCCACGGCGGCGTCGGCCTCGGGCGGCGTGGCCTCGAAGGCCTGCTGAACCCGGGCGCCATGCACCTGATTCAGCCACAGCAGCGGGCGCTCGCCGTCGTCGACCTGCTCCTCCAGCAGCCGCCGGCAGAGTGCCACGTGATCCGGGTTGTCGCCGACCTGGTCGGCGGAGTTGAAGCAGGCGAAGTCGCCCTGGCTGGGGCCGGTCTCGCGGGTGGTGACGAAGGCGCCCACGGAGGTGGGCGCCGGCCAGTCCGGCAGGATCAGGGTGGGGCGCAGGTCGGGCGCGTCGCTCATGGTCGGGTCCTCGGGACGGAGGGGGCGGGGACTGGGATCAGCGCATCGTCTCGCTGTCGTCGCGCAGGAAGTCCAGCAGCATCAGCAGGTCATCCGGCAGCGGCGCACGGAAGCTCAGTGTCTCTCCACTGCCCGGGTGCATGAAGGCCAGCTTGCGCGCATGCAGCGCCTGGCGCGGGAAGTCGCGCAGGACCTCCTTGAGGGTCGGGGAGGCGCCGGCGGGCAGCTTGAGGCGGCCGCCGTAGACCGGGTCCCCCACCAGGGGGTAGCGCAGGTGCGCCAGGTGCACGCGGATCTGGTGGGTACGCCCGGTCTCCAGGCGGCAACGCACGTGGGTGTGGGCGCGGAAGCGCTCCACCACCCGGTAGTGGGTCACCGCCGGCTTGCCGGAGGCGGTCACTGCCTGGCGCTTGCGATCCTTGGGATGCCGGCCGATGGGGGCATCCACCGTGCCGCCGGCGGTCATCACCCCCACGCAGATGGCATCGTACTCCCGCGACACCGTGCGTGCCTGCAGCTGTTCCACCAGCGCGGTCTGGGCGGCCAGGGTCTTCGCCACCACCATCAGCCCGCTGGTCTCCTTGTCCAGGCGATGGACGATGCCGGCCCGCGGCACCGCCGCCAGCGCCGGGTCGTGGTGCAGCAACGCATTGAGCAGGGTGCCGTCGGGGTTGCCCGCAGCCGGGTGCACCACCAGGCCCGGCGGCTTGTCGATCACCAGCACCTGGTCGTCCTCGTACACCACCTCGAGGGGAATATCCTCGGGCTCGAAGCGGGTGTCGTCCTCCACCTCGGTGGCCAGGCGCAGCCACTCGCCGCCGTAGACCTTGTCCCGGGGCCTGGCCGCCTGGCCGTCCAGGGTCAGGTCGCCGGCCTTGATCCAGGCCTTGAGGCGCTCCCGGGAGAAATCAACGAAGAGCTCGGCCGCCGCCTGGTCCAGGCGCTGACCGGCCATGGCGTCGGGGACGCGCTGCTGTGCTTCGAGGGTCTGGGACATGTCGAGCGGGTGACCGTTTGCGGGGTTCGGAATCGAGGCGCCGCCGAGGACTGCGTTTTGCCGTGCAGTGCTTTATAGTGGGCGGGGTTCGGTCGATTCTATCACGGCCAGTCCGCGTTGTTTGCCACGAGGATCACGATGCGCCTTACCAACTCCCCTGCCCGTCTCGCAATCATGCTGCTGGCCGCCGGCCTGCTCTCGGGCTGCTCCCTCTTCGGCGGCGGTTCCGACGACGACGCCCGCGACGAGGGCATCATCACCGGCGATGCCGGCCCCTCCCGGGCGGTGTCGGATGTGGATCCCGAATACGCCGACATGGGCGAGCGGGAGCTCTACGAAGAGGCGCGCGACTCGCTGGATCGCGGCAACTACACCGCCGCCATCTCGCGGCTCGAGGCGCTGGATACCCGTTTCCCCTTCGGCGACCACGCCGAGCAGGCGCAGCTCGAGCTGATCTACGCCTACTACGAGATCGACGACTGGGAGGCGGCCCGCGCCGCCTCCAACCGCTTCATCCGCCTCCACCCCAGCCACCCCCAGGCCGACTACGCCCTCTACATGCGCGGCCTGGCCGCCTGGCAGGCCGGGCGCTTCAGCCTCGAGCGGCTCAAGCTGGTCGACATCTCCAAGCGCGACCTGGGCGCCTCCCGCGACGCCTACACCGACTTCCGCGAGCTGGTGCGCCTCTATCCCGACAGCGAATACGCCCCGGATGCCGAGCAGCGCATCGTCTACCTGCGCAACGTACTGTCGCGCCATGAGCTGCACGTGGCCGACTACTACCTGCGCCGCGGCGCCTTCCTGGCGGCCGTGGAGCGCGGCCGCTGGGTGGTCGAGAACTACCCCGAGAGCGAGGCGACCCGCGACGCCCTGGCGGTGATGGTGGAGGGCTACCTGGGCCTGGAGATGCGCGATCGCGCCCGGGAGGTGCTCGAGGTGCTGATCGAGAACGCCCCCGACCACGAGCGGCTGCGCGGAAACACCTTCGAGCCGCAGCACGCCGAGGCCGACGCCCTCTCGGCGTAGGAACCGGCCGCCTGCCGCAATGGGCCCGCCAGCGTGTCTGGCGGGCCCGTTGGCGTATGGACCAAGGGACAAGCGCCCGCAACGCCACCTATCGGTACAATGGGTAGTCAGCATGATGGATGCCTCTTCTCCTGAGCCCTCAGGACGCCTATGCAGATCGATGAAGCCTCACGCGCCACCCGATACATCCATAAGCAGCATCTGCGTATTCGCAACCTCACCGCGCTGGGGATCCTGCTCACCGGGCTGCTGACCGGGCTGGCGACCGCCGTGCCCTTCTACTACGCGAGCCGAAGCGACATCGAGTCCTTCAACCAGCTCCAGGCCGAGTCGCTGGCGAACGCCCTGCATCACCAGCTGGAGCTCTTCCAGGGCATTACCCGACAGCTCGGCAGTCGCAGCGAGACTCGCCGCCGCCTCGAGGCTTACCTGAAGGGCGAGGAGACCCTGGATGACCTGTCCGCCTTCACCACGCCAAGGCTCGCCGATGCCATGGCTCGGGAACCGGCAATCGCCGGCATCATGCGGCTGGGGCCAGAGGATGAGCCGATCGCTCGGCTGGGCAAGGTACCGCAGACGCCGCGGCTAATGGAGTCATCGAGCCAGGGTTACCCCTGTCGCTTCCATCTTCAGGAAGGTGACGACATCCTGATCCAGGCCTGTGCGCCCATCCTCGACGACAATGGCGAGCGTATCGGCAGAGACCTCGTCTACTTCCATGTGGACCCGCTGGTCACCCTGCTGAGCAGGGGGGACCGCTTCAATCAGGAGGCCCATTTGCGCCTTTTCGAGGCCAAGGGGGAGCAGGTCCTGGGATTGACCCCTGAAGGGCCCAGCCTGGACGGCATCGACGCCCCCCGGGACGATGCCGGCGGCCGGGTCACCCTGGATGCGCCGCTGGGGGATAATGGATGGTTCCTGCACGTGGAGCTGCCCTCGCAAAGCTTTCGAGACGAGGCCATGATGCTGCTGGTCTGGCCGGCCCTGGCCAGCCTGCTGCTGGCGCTTGCCGGCAGCTGGCTGGGCAGCCGCGCCCTCATGCCGCTGATGACCCGGGTAGCCTCCCTGGCGCAGCGCCTGGTCGACAGCGACAAGGAGCTGCGCCAGGCGGCCAGCGTGTTCCGCCACGCCCATGAGGCGATCGCCATCACCGACGCCGAGCAGCGCCTGATCGACGTCAACCCGGCCTTCACCCGCCTGCTGGGCTACGACCCGGAAACGGTGCGGGGCGAGCCCCTGCTGGACCTCATCGCCGCCCGCGCGGACACCCCGGAAACCCTGGCCGCGGGCAGCGACTGCCTGGCCCACCGCGATGCCTGGCAGGGCGAGGTGCGCTATCGCCGCGCCGGCGGCGGCCTCCTCACCGCGCTGCAGACCATCAGCGTGGTGCGCAACGAGGCGGGCGAGACGCTGCGCTATATCCATATCTTCAACGACATCACCGCCCAGAAGGTCGCCGAGGCGGAGGTGCAGCACCGTGCCCTGCATGACGGGCTCACCGGCCTGCCCAACCGCCTGCACCTGGACCAGCACCTGGCCCAGGGGCTGCGCCTGGCACGCCGCGAGGGGCACGGGCTGGCGGTGCTGTTCCTCGACCTCGACCACTTCAAGGAGGTCAACGACCGCCTCGGCCATGCCGCCGGCGACGACCTGCTGCGGGCGGTGACCGAGCGCCTGCGGGGCGCGATGCGCGAGGCCGACTTCCTCGCCCGGATCGGTGGCGACGAGTTCGTCGCTGTACTCACCCCGCTGCGCCACGGCGAGACGAGCGCCATCGCCGTGGCCGACAACCTGATCCATACCCTCTCCGAGCCTTTCCCGCTGCGCGGGGAGACGATCACCATCGGCGTCTCGGTGGGCATCGCCCTCTACCCCGAGGATGGCGAGGACGGCCCGACCCTGGTGCAGGCCGCGGATGCCGCCATGTATCGCGCCAAGGCGAACGGGCGCAATACCTGGCGACGCCGCGCGGCCTTGGAGTCTCGCGGCCACGCGTAGGCGGGGCAGGCCACAAATAACGAGACACCCCACCGGGCTGGCCCGCTGGGGTGTCTCGTGAATCGCCTTAACCTACGCGGACCGTGGCCTTGCGGCTTGGCCGCTTGACGCTTGCGGCCTGGCAGCGGTTATTCTCCCGGTTGCCAGCCGTTGACGATGGGGTAGCGGCGGTCGCGCCCGAAGCCGCGACGGGTCACCCGCACGCCCACCGGCGCCTGGCGGCGCTTGTACTCGCAGCGGTCCACCAGCGTCACCACTCGATAGACGTCGTCGTGGTCGAAACCCGCCTCGATGATCGCCTCGGCGCTCATGTCGCCCTCGATGTAGCGCACCAGGATGGCATCCAGGGTGTCGTAGTCGGGCAGCGAGTCACTGTCCTGCTGGTCCGGCGCCAGCTCCGCCGAGGGCGGGCGCTCGATCACCCGCTCGGGGATCGCCGGCGACTGGGTGTTGCGCCAGCGCGCCAGGCGGTAGACCCAGGTCTTGTAGACGTCCTTGATGGCGTTGTAGCCGCCCACCATGTCGCCGTAGAGGGTGGCGTAGCCCACCGCCATCTCGCTCTTGTTGCCGGTGGTCAGCACCATCAGGCCCTTCTTGTTGGAGATCGCCATCAGCAGCACGCCGCGACAGCGCGACTGCAGGTTCTCCTCGGTGGTGTCGCGCTCGGTGCCCTCGAAGACCCCGGCAAGCGTGGTCATGAAGGCCTCCACCATGGATTCGATGGGCAGCACCTCGTAGTGCACGCCGAGCATCTCGGCCTGCTCCGCGGCGTCCTCCTTCGAGATATCCGCGGTGTAGTGATAGGGCATCATCACCGCCTGGACCCGCTGCGGCCCCAGGGCATCCACCGCGATCGCCAGCGACAGCGCCGAGTCGATGCCGCCGGAGAGCCCCAGCACCACCCCCTCGAAGCCGCTCTTGTTGACATAGTCGCGAAGCCCCGTGACCAGGGCGCAGTAGAGGTTCTCCTCCGCCGGCACCTCGGGCTCGGTCTCCCCCGCCTGGGGCACCCAGGCGCCCCGCTGCTCGAGGAACTGCACCGGCATCAGGCCCACCGCCCAGTGGGGCGCCTGCACCCGCAGCTCCCCGGCGGCATCCACGCAGGCCGAGCCGCCGTCGAACACCAGCTCGTCCTGGCCGCCGATCTGGTTGACGTAGACGATGGGCCGCTCCACCGCCGCGGCGCGCTCCTCCAGCAGCCGCAGCCGCTCGGCGGGCTTGTCCTGGTGGAAGGGCGAGGCGTTGAGGCTGACCAGGATATCGGCGCCGGCCTCGCGCGCCTGGCGTGCCGGCCCCTCCTCCCACAGGTCCTCGCAGATCAGCAGGCCCAGCTTCACCCCCCCGTGGTCGAGCACCAGCGGCTCGCTGCCGCGGGCGAAGTAGCGCTGCTCGTCGAACACCTCGTAGTTGGGCAGCGCCTGCTTGGCGTATTCCCCCAGCCATTCGCCGCTGTAGAGGGCGCCGGCCAGGTTCCAGATACGCCCCTCGCGACGACCGGGATAGCCGACGATCACCAGCACGTCGCGCACCACCTTCTCGGCCATGCGGGTGCGCGCCGCACGCAGGCGGGTCTCCATGGAGGGGCGCAGCAGCAGGTCCTCCGGCGGATAGCCGGTCAGGAACAGCTCGGGCAGCACCACGATGTCGGCGCCATGCTCGATGCGCGCCTCGCGCACCGCCTCGATGGCGCGTTCGGTGTTGCCGGGAATGTCCCCCACCAGGGGGTCCAGCTGTGCCATCACCAGCGTCAGGTCTTGCATGGGTCGGGAAATCTCTCGAGAATCGATGGATGCCCTCATTGTCCCGCATGGGCGGCCGACTGGCAAAGCCGACCACCCCACCTGGGAGCCACCGGATGAACCTCCTGATTATTCGCCTGATCATCTTCGCCGTGCTGTTCTTCGCCGGCCTCAAGCTCTACCGCATGTATCGGGAGTGGAAGCTGGACCGCGAGCAGCTGTTGGAGGGGGATCGTGAAGGCCCAGAGGGCGGCCAGATGGTGCGCTGCGCCTGGTGCCGGGTCCACGTGCCCGAGGCGGAAGCCCTGCGCGAGAAGGGCGAGTGGTTCTGCTCCGGCGCCCACCGCGACCGCTACCTGCAGGAGCAGAAGCAACAGCACGAGGATGGCGACCCGGACGACCGCCGCGACTGATCCATCGCGCATCACGCATATGCGTGGCGGTTTTCGCCTACATCGGCTGTCGAAAATCGCGGACGACCGGACCCGGAGGCTTGGCTAGGGTGAAAGAACCACCCACCGAGCAAGGAGACACCTCCGGGAGGGCTCATGCGCCTTGCAACCCTGTCCTGCTGCGGCGCACGCCGCCGCCATGCCGGCCTGACGCTGATCGAGCTGATCGTCGCCATCGCCGTCGCCGCCATCCTCTTCACCTGGGCGATTCCCAGCTTCCAGCGGCTCACCGCGCGCAACGAGGTCGCCGCCGAGGTGATGCGGATCAAGTCGGCGCTGGTCAAGACCCGCAGCGCGGCCATTACCCGCCGCGCCACCGTCACCCTCTGCCCTACCCTCGACATGACTCAATGCCAGATCAGTGACAATGCCGAAGGCGATGCCTGGCGGGCCACGCTGGCCATCTTCGAGGGTCGAGGCGAGCCGGGGGATGCGCTGCTGCGCACCTTCGGCAAGAGTCGCCTTCCATCACTCACCTACCGCAACGATGACCGTCCGGTGCGCTACAAGGCCTTGGGACGCTCGGGTGGGCACAACGGCACCTTCCGCCTGTGCGGCCGCCATGAGGAAGGCGCCAGCGTCATCGTCAGCAATGTAGGCAGGGTCCGCGTCGAGTCCGGCCGACCCGAGTGCTAAGCGACTCGCCCTGCCGCCCAGACACCCCACAGGACATATTGCTCACCACAGGGCTCGACCTACACGCCAGTGACGTGGGTAACCCCATGGCCTATCATGTTAGGGCGCAGAAGCTGGTTATCGTCGCAACAGCGGCAGCTCTTTCCTCAGCAAAAAGGTGAGGTGATAGTGCCCTCGGGTGCCATGCAGTGCGCCATGATACCCTCGCCCACCGACCTGGAAGCCACCATCCCCCACATGATTCGCAACCTCTTCAAGAAGACACCGATCAAGGCCTGGGTCATCAAGCAGGTCGACGACAATGGCACCCTGCACCTGTGCGGCCAGGGGGAGCTGGAGTCGACCGATAAACCCAGGCATGTGAGAAAAGCGTTTGAGGCCGGTCGATATGAAGGCTTGGTTCGCATGGGCAATACCGGCATCGTGATCAATACCCGGCGGATCGCCGCGCTAGTGCCGCTGGAGAGCCTCAGGCTGGTGGATGACGGCAGAGTCGCGGAGTGGCAAGGCCGCAGCTGGTCCGTTTCCCAGGTACCGCAGCG
Source organism: Halomonas sp. (assembly GCA_046540755.1). GTDB lineage: Bacteria > Pseudomonadota > Gammaproteobacteria > Pseudomonadales > Halomonadaceae > Halomonas. The sequence goes on from JBKHEO010000094.1 coordinate 8,141, forward strand.
CTGCTGGGACTACGAGGGCCGCCTGGTCACCCAGAAGAATCCGGTCTCGGACTCACCGGCGCTGATCAGCACGGAAGATGTCTCGAGCATCCGCAAGCACATCAACCGCGACGGCGCCCCGCCGGGCAAGGTCGTGTTCCGCCCCGTCAATGCCCTGGAAGACCCGCTGTATGACGTCGAGGCCGCCATCAAGGACGTTCAGGAACGGCGCAAGACGTTCACCCGGATAGGGTGGCGGGAAAATGGCACCTGGGGGCCGATAGATGAG
>JBKHEO010000095.1:0-8186 GCA_046540755.1 Halomonas sp.
GTTCCGGCGCGGCTTCGGGCGCCGAGAAGAAAGATAAAACGGGCGAGCCGCCTGCGGGCGGCTCGATGGTGACATGGTAGGGGAGATGAGGCAGGGGGAGTTTTCGTTAGCCGGCGGGGCGAATGGGCTTTTTTTCGTCCTCGCCGGCGTGACGCGAAGTTTTTCTGTCGGGGCCGCCCCGTTCGGATGGGGCGCTCAGCCCGCTGCGGGATTCACCAGCGCGTCCTCGGTGAACACCAGCAGGCCCAGCTCCGGCCGGTAGCCGTGGATCTCGGTGACGTCCAGGGCCTGCAGGAAGGCGAGGATCTCCGCGCTGACCACCTGCCCCGGCACCAGCACCGGGAAGCCCGGCGGGTAGGGGATCACGAAGCTCGCCGAGACCACATCGCGGCCCTCGCGCATCGCGGCCTGGAGCGCGCCGTTGTCGAAGCGCAGGTACTCGGTGTTCTCCTCGTCGTAGGCCAGGAAATAGGCGCGGCGGATATCCCCCTGGGGCGTCTCGACGCACTGGCGGAAGGCGTCGTGGAAACGGCTGAAGTCGGGCAGAGGCGGCAGCTCCTTGGTCAGCGAGTGCACGCGGTGCTCGATGATCTTGCGCTCCGGCCGGCTGCTCTCCTCCCAGCGCGCCTCGAACTCCTTGGCCAGCTTGATCAGCACGTCGAGCAGGTAGGCGATGGAGCCGCGGGTGGTACCGATGTTGGTCATGAACAGCACGGTATTGCGCGAGGTCTTGTTGATCTGGATGCCGTACTTGTTCATCAGGTACTCGTTCTTGAAGGTATCGCCATCGATGCCGGTGGCGCCGATGGCGATGGTGATGCGGCTGGGGTCGACGACGAACTCGTCGTTGGCCCAGGCCTCCTCCATCTTGTTCCAGCCGGTCGCCGGGTCGTAGAAGGTATCGACCCCGGACTGACGGTATTCCAGCGGCACCATGTCCTTGTTGATCAGCACCCGGAAATACTTCTGCAGCAGCGGATGGGTATAGAGCTGCTCGCGCAGCGAGAGCGCCGCCTCCACCTGGGCGTGGACCAGCTCGAAGCCCTCCATCTCCGCCTGCATCCGCCCCACGTCCAGCGAGGCCAGGATCTGGTAGTTGGGCGAGGTGGAGGTATGGGTCATGTAGGCCTCGTGGAAGGGAGCCTCCACGCGCTGCCGGAACTCCTGGTCATAGACGTGGATCATCGAGCCCTGGCGCAGCGAGGTCAGGGTCTTGTGGGTGGAGTGGGTGGCGTAGGCACGGATACGCACCGCGTCGGGATCCGGCAGCAGGCGTCGCTCCAGCCAGGTGGCGTCGTCGTCCGGGTCGAGCTGGTCAAATTCGGCCTTCCAGGCCGCGTACTCCTCGCGGTAGACCTCGCTGCGGTAGCGGTCGCGCAGGGTACGGGCGGCGTGCATGGCAGTGCGCGGCCGGTAGGTGGGGTTGAAGCCGGCGAAGGCGAACCACGCCTCGTCCCACAGGAACACCAGGTCGGGCTTGATCGCCAGGCACTCCTCCATCACCCGGCGCACGTTGTAGACGATACCGTCGAAGGTGCAGTTGGTGAGCAGCAGCATCTTGACCTTGTCGAGCTCGCCGGCGCGCTTGTAGGCGAGCAGGGTCTTCTTGATCTCGTGCAGCGGGACCGCGCCGTACATGGAGTAGTCGTCGAGGGGGTAGGAGTCCAGGTAGCTGACGTGGGCACCGGCCAGCACCATGCCGTAGTGGTGCGACTTGTGGCAGTCGCGGTCGATCAGCACGATGTCGCGGGGCTTGACCAGCGCCTGCACCACGATCTTGTTGGCGGTGGAGGTGCCGTTGGTGACGAAGAAGCTCTGGCGCGCCCCGAAGGCGCGGGCGGCATACTCCTGGGCCTTCTTGATCGGGCCATAGGGCTGCAGCAGGGAGTCGAGCCCGCCGGAGGTGGCCGAGGTCTCGGCCAGGAAGATGTTGATGCCGTAGAAGTCGATCATGTGGCCCGCCCAGTGGGAGCGGGTCACCGACTTGCCCCGCGAGATGGGCATGGCGTGGAAGACCCCGGTGGGCTTCTTGCTGTACTCGCGCAGGGCATCGAAGAAGGGGGTGCGGTAGCGGTTGTTGATGGCGCGCAGGATGGTGTGGTGCTGCTCGATGTAGTCGGTCTCGCGATAGAAGATCCGGTTGAAGTGGCGGATATCGCGGCTCGCCGTGGCCTCGACGTCGCCGCTGGTGACCAGGAACTGGTCGATCTCCGGGCGCAGCTCGTGGATCATCGAGCTGAGCAGGATGCTGCGCTCGGCCTCGGACTGGTTCTCCAGCTCCTGCTCCGAGAGGCCTTCGAGGTAGTTGCGCAGGGCGCTGAGGTTGTACTTGGACTTGTAGGGGAACTCGTAGCGGATCAGGCAGGCCTGGATGTTGGGATTGACCAGCACCGCGATCAGGGCGTCCTCGAAGCTTCTCACCGTGACCACGTCGTAGACGAAGCGATCCTCGGGGCGGCGCATGTTGTGGAAGGCCTCGCGCACCACCTCCTCCTCCTGGGTGGAGAGGTTGTCGACGATCAGCAGCTCGAAGTAGGGCTGGGCGGAGCTGTTCGATGCCGGGTGCCCGCGGCGCAGCTGTGCCAGGGCATCGAGGGTCTCCAGGTCCTCGGCGTCGGCGTCGGTCTCGGAGAGATCGACGTGGCGGCGGCGGTAGGACTCGCTGATCAGCGCCCGCACCAGGCGCTTGACCACCTTCTCCAGCAGGCTGTACTCCTCGCGGTCGAACAGCGACCAGAGATGGCGGAAGTCCTCCTTGGAGGGAAAGGCGTGGTAGTCCTCGATGATCTCCAGGCGGGTCAGCTTGACGTCCACCGCCTTGACCAGGGTCCGCGCACGGGGGCTGCCCGCCTCCTGGCGGGCCAGCTGCCCCAGGTCGCGCTTGAGGGCGTTCCAGGTATCGGCACGCAGATGGGAGATCTTGTGATAGAAGCCCAGGGCGGTATAGGGCGTTTCGGTATGGCTCTCATGCATGGCGATACCCTTCCATGATCGGGTTATTGTGCGGTCAGCCGCTGAACCGCTCGCGCACGCCGTAGCGCACGGTGATCCACTCCTCGGGGAAGCGGTCGAAGCCCAGCTCCAGGTCGAGGCCCGGCCAGTGGTAGCGCACCCGTCCCTCGCCGGGCCGGTAGAAGGCGGTGTAGATGGTGCCCAGCCCCCGGCGGTAGTCGTGGCGGAACAGCGGGGGGGCCTTGAAGGCGGCCTCGAGGCGCGCCGCGTCGGTGGCCTCGTCGTCCAACAGGATGGAGAGCTGGCGCTCGCGGATCAGGGTCTCCGAGGCCAGGGCGTGGGCGTACCACTCGATCTTCTTCTGGTGGTTGGTGGCCACCGGCACCCGACGGATGCTCGCACGCCGGTCCGGGCCGATCATCGCCGTCACGTAGCGTCCGGCGGCATCGGCCAGGGTGATGTTGTAGGCCATATGGGTGGGGACCCGGGCCAGCACCTCGGCGGCCTCGGGCACCGTGTCGCAGAACTCCAGCAGGTAGCGCAGGATGATCGGCGCGCCGAAGCCGTCGCCCACCGCCTTGCGCCCGCCGAAGGCCAGCGACACGGCCAGCCCCCGGTCGTTCATGCCGTCGAGCACCCCCCACAGGCAGTCGGTCATGGCGATCACCCGCCGCTCGTTCCAGCGGGTATGGAGGATGGTGCCCTCGCACAGCTCCGGCGGGTAGTCGTAGTTGCGCGCCAGCAGGGTGTCCCCCGGCCGCGCCAGCACCGCCTGGGAGCAGCCGGTGATGTAGGGCGGCGGCTGATAGAGGCTGAGGAAGCGCGCAGCGAGGTCCCCGCCGCCCGCCAGGTCGCACAGGGTGCGGTAGGTGGGCAGCAGTTCCGGCATGTGGCGGCGCAGGGCGTTGAGGCAGGCCAGGTAGCCGGGGCGCTCGCGCTCGCCCTCGGCCAGGTACCAGGCCTCGTAGGCCGACCAGTGGGCGTCGAACAGCGCCCGCCACTTGGGGCCCGGGAGCGGCTCGCTCAGGCTGCGGAAGTGCAGCGTCTTGTCATCCATCGCCACGGACACGCCGTGCTCAGAGGATCTTGAAGTTGCCGCCGCCCACGGCGTGGCTCACGGCGACCTCTTCCACCACCGGGTCCTGCAGCGACTGCCCGGCATACTGACCGCGGATGCCGTCGATCCACGCCTTGGCCCGCTCGTTGAGCTGGAAGTCCTCATCCATCAGCCGCCCGCGGGTGATCAGGATGCCGAGGTCGGCCCCCTCGTAGCGGAAGTCGCCGGCCCCGCTGATGCGCAGGAAGAAGCCCTCCTGCTCGTTCTCGGCGGCGTGGGGGTGGTAGCTGTAGTGGTCGTAGGCGATGCTGCCGTCGTCGGCCATCTTCCACACCCCGGTGCGCGGTGCGGCGGTGAGCAGGTCGACGCTCTCGTCGGTGTGCTTGATCACCAGCTGGCTCCAGCTGTCGACGCTGTCGGGATGCGACCAGCGCTCGTTGATCTCGTTGATGTCGAGGTCGAAGTCGACATCGGAGAACTCCAGCAGGTGGAACAGGAACAGCGGAATATCGGAGTGGGCGAAGGCGGCCACGTTGGTCAGCGAGCTGGCCCCGGTGACCCGCGGGTTGAGCTCGCCCAGGTAGACCTCGCCGTTGTCCATGTCGATCAGGAAGTCGAGCTCGAAGTAGCCGCGATAGCCCTCCTCGCGCAGCGCTTCGCCGAACCGGAAGGTGTACTCCCGTGCCTTGTCGCGGATCTCCTGGGTAAAGGCGCCGGCGAACATCTCGTTGCCGCACCAGCCGCCCTTGTAGGGGGTCAGGGTCTTGAAGCCGACCAGCTCCGTCATCAGCGGGCCCACCACGGTGCCGCAGCGGGTGGCGCAGGCCTCGATGGCCGAGCCGCGGCAGTTGATGCGCTTCATGATCTTGACCTCGGGCTCGGCCTCGATCTCCTCGGCGTGCTTGTAGTAGTCATCCTCGCTGGCGATGAAGAAGGTGGTATGGCCGGAGTCGCCGAAGGCGGTCTGCACCACCAGGTCGTCCCCCAGGTCGCGGCTCACCTCGAGCAGCTCCCGGTAGCTGCCCACCCTGGCGAGCACGTTGGGCACGCTGGGCACGCCGGCCTTGTTGCCGATGCGCACCGTCTCGATCTTGTTGTCCATGCGGCTTCGCAGCCCCGCCGGCGGGAAGGCGATGCGCAGACCAAGCTGCTCGCACACCTCCTCGGTGTGCTCGTCGAACATCAGGAAGGCGGCGGTGCCGGCGTGCTCGCCGGAGGCCCGCGACTGGATGAAGTCGATCACCTCCTTGTGCTCGAGGAGGTAGTTGTTGATGTCCTCGATGCTCTCGAAGTCGCGGGGGAACTTCTCCTTGGGCACGAAGACGTTGCGCTGCTGCCCCTCGAAGCAGTCGATGTAGTTGATATGCCTGAAGTTGCCCACCCAGTCGCCGATACCCAGCAGGTTGAAGTTGGTCGCCGAGATGAAGTAGATCGGCTCCTTGTTGGCGAGGAAGTGGCGGCGGACGTCGGCGATGCTGGTGATCTTTTTCATTGTGGTCGCTCCATCGGTGGCGGATAGGGTGGCGTCGGCCGCCGCGGCGTCTCGAGGCGAGGGGCAGGCCCCGGAGTCCCCGCGGCCCAACAGACGACACAGGATTCGCTTCACGGACTCCAGCATGGGATGACACTCCAGGGTGGGCGTCTAGGGTGCTCTTCGATTCAGTACTCTTCGATATTGGCGCGCTGGGGCTTCTGCAGCGGGCCCAGGGTATCGAGGAAGGGCGTGGAGCCGTTCTCGCTGCGATAGAGGGTGAAGTCGACGCGGCGGTCGCGGAAGCTCTTGAGCGGCTGGCCGAGGCCACGCAGGCCGGTCTCGCGCTCGCGGCGTACCCGGTTGATGTCCACCTCGATGGGCATCACCTCCTCGCCGGTGCCCGCCTGGTGGATCACGTCGCCGGAGGGGCCCACCACGATGGAGCGGCCGTTGCCCAGGGCGCCGCCGCCGTTGATGTCGAAGAAGTAGCACTGGTTGACCGCGGCGTTGGTGCGCGCGATGGAGAGCTCGATGTCGCGGTCGATGGTGTCGGTCATGGTGGGATGCAGGATCACCTCGGCGCCCATGGCGGCGAGGGTGCGGGTGGTCTCGGGAAACCACATGTCGTAGCAGATCGACACCCCGAAGCGGGCCACGTTGGGCACGTCGAAGACCACGAACTCGCTGCCGCTCTCCACCCCCGCCTCGTAGGGCCGGAAGGGGAACATCTTGCGGTAGCGGGCCACCACATGGCCGTGGGGGTTGATCACCGACAGGGTGTTGAAGATGCCGTCGTCGGTCCGTTCGAACATCGAGCCCGGGATCAACCAGATGCGGTGCTGTTCGGCCATGTGGCAGAACAGCTGCTCGGCGTGGCTGGGCATCCGGTGGGCGTGGTGCGGCGAGGCCCCCAGGGGCATCAGCTCGCTGAACAGGACCATCTGCACCTGGGGAAAGCGGCTCATCAGCACATCGACCCGGTGGCGCATGGCCTCGGTGTTGTCGCCGTGGTGCAGGGCATTCATCTGCACCCCGGCGATAGTGAAATAGGACATCGTCGTCTCTCGTCAGGCGATCCAGGTATTGCGTGGGCACTGCATCTGATCCGGCACTGCGGTGCCGGAGAGATCGCCCGGCCGGTGGGCTTTCGCCCACCCTATTAGTTACCAGCTTAGCCAGCGATCGTCCAGCCAACTTCAACGCTCTACTCTCGCTGACGGCGCGGCTCAGCCGACGAAGTCGTCGCGGGAGAAGCCCGGCGCGGGGCGCTTGACGGTCTTGGTGACGATATAGGTGAAGTAGCGCTCGATGCCGGCATCGCCGGTGAGCCAGGCATCGATCAGGCGCTGGTAGGCGTCGATGGAGTCGGCCTCCACCTTGATCAGGTAGTCGACGCCGCCGCCCACGGCGACGCACTCGGTAACTTCGGGGGTCTCCAGCACCAACGCCTCGAAGCGGGCGAAGCTCTCGGCATGGTGGGCCTTGAGCTCGATCTGCACCCATACCGGGGTTCGCCGCACCAGCGCCGCGGCGTTGATGCGGGCGCTGTAGCCCTCGATGATGCCGGCCTTCTCCAGCCGGCGCACCCGCTCCCAGCAGGGGCTGACCGAGAGGTTGATCGCCTCGGCCAGCTTCGACTTGGTGATGCGGCCGTCGCGGGAGAGGATCTCGAGGATCTTCAGGTCGTAGCGGTCGAGTTTCATCGTGCTGCCGGCATCCTCATCACAAGGAGTCGACGATATCGGCGATCACCGCGATGGTGTCGCCCATGTTGACCCGTGCCGGGTGGCGCCGTGCCGCCAGCACGCCGCTGCGCGCCGCCCGGTACTCCACCGGGGCGGTGCCGCTGCGGGTCATGTCGTAGACCCGGGCCACCACCTCGCCCGCCTCGACCCGCTCGCCCAGGGCGAAGCAGAGCTCCAGCACGCCGGCGTGCTCGCTCTGCACGTAGCAGCTGGCATCGGGCATGTCGAGGTAGACCTGGGGCTCGGCGGGCATCTCCACCTCGCCCTGGAGCAGGCCGTAGTGGACCAGGAAGTTGCGCACGCCTCGCTCGGTGATCGCCAGGCTCTCGGGGGTGGAGGTGCCGCCACCGCCCAGTTCGGTGGCCACGAAGACCTTGCCCTGACTCTCCACCGCGGTGTCGAAGAGCGCGGCGGCGTCGAGCTCGAACATCATCATGGCGTAGGGGGCGCCGAAGGCCTTGGCGCCCTCCAGCGCCTGGCGCTGCTGCTCGGGGTCGTCTAGCACGTGGGAGGCGCCGAAGGGGATGATGTCCAGGGTGCGCCCCCCGGAGTGGAGGTCGAGCACCACGTCGCACATCGGCACCATCACCCGGGTGAAGTAGTCGGCGATCCTCTCGGTCACCGTGCCGTCGGGGTCGCCGGGGAAGCTGCGGTTGAGGTTGCCGCCATCGAGCCCCGAGGTGCGCTTGCCGGCCATCACCGCCGGGGTGTTCATGCACGGCACCATGATCACCCGGCCGCTGACCTCCTCGGCCCTGAGCCGGCTCGACAGCTTGAGCAGCGCGGTGATCCCCTCGTACTCGTCGCCATGGTTGCCGCCGGTGAGCAGCGCGGTGGGGCCCTCGCCGTTCTTGACCACGGTGACCGGGATCATCACCGCCCCCCAGGCGGAGTCGTCCACCGAGATGGGCAGCTTGAGGAAGCCGTGCTGGACGCCATCGGCGTCGAAGTCGACGGT
>JBKHEO010000096.1:0-7968 GCA_046540755.1 Halomonas sp.
ATGCGTACTTTACGGGCCCGCGAGCGCCGGCGCAAGCCCCTGCGGGAAAAAAGTGTCGGGAAAGACAACGCCCGCACGAGGCGGGCGTCATCGGTGTGTCTGAAGGAAGCCCTCAGGGCGCGGGCTGGCGCTTGAGCTTGCGCATCGTCGCCATCAGCGGGCCGGAGAGCACGTAGGCCCCGAACAGCAACAGCAGCATCACCGAGGGCTCCAGACTGATCACCACGAAGCCCAGCACGATGGCCAACAGCACCACGAAGGGCACCGGCCCCTTGAGGTCGATATCCTTGAAGCTGTAGTAGCGGATATTGCTGACCATCAGCACGCCGGCGGCCCCGACGATGCCCAGCATCAGCAGCTTGAAGCCGAAGGCCTCGGCATCGAAGCTGTGGAAGGTCCACACACTGGCCGCCACCAGCGCCGCCGCCGAGGGGCTCGGCAGGCCGATGAACCACTTCTTGTCGACGCTGCCGATCTGCACATTGAAGCGTGCCAGGCGCAGGGCGGCGCAGGCCACGTAGAGGAAGGCCACCACCCAGCCGGTCTTGCCGATGTCCTGGAGGATCCAGGTGAAGGCCACCAGCGCCGGCGCCACCCCGAAGGAGAGCATGTCGGAGAGGCTGTCGTACTCGGCGCCAAAGGCGCTCTGGGTGTTGGTCAGCCGTGCCACCCGGCCATCGAGGCCGTCGAGCACCATGGCGATGAAGATCGCCACCGAGGCGGCGGTGAAGTCGCCGTTGATCCCGGCCACCACCGCGAAGAAGCCGGCGAACAGCGCCGAGGTGGTGAAGAGGTTGGGCAGCAGGTAGATGCCCTTGCGCCTGACGGTGCGGCCGTCCTCCTCCGCCTCCTCGATCACCTCGGTCTCGCGCAGGAAGACCGACGCCAGGTCCTCCTCCGGCGGGGCGGCCTCGTCCGGGGCCGCACCCTCGCCATGGGGCGAGGCGTCGTGCTCGTTGCTGCGGGGGTCCTGACTCATCGTCTCGTCCGTTGCCTGGAAATCATGGCGATCATTCTTGCACGACCACCCATGGGCGCAAAACGCATCACGCCGCTGGACGCCGCCAGGAAACGACCAGGGGCGCGGTTGCCCGCGCCCCTGGCCCTCTTCCCGAGTCGTCGACCCGATCAGTTCTTGCTCTTGTCCACCAGCTGGTTGGCGGCGATCCAGGGCATCATGCCGCGCAGCTTGGCACCCACCTGCTCGATCTCGTGTTCGGCGTTCAGGCGACGACGCGCGGTCATGGAGGGGTAGTTGCTGTTGCCCTCGTTGATGAACATCTTGGCGTACTCGCCGGTCTGGATGCGCTTCAGGGCATTGCGCATGGCGGCGCGGGACTGCTCGTTGATCACCTCGGTGCCGGTCACGTACTCGCCATACTCCGCGTTGTTGGAGATGGAGTAGTTCATGTTGGCGATGCCGCCCTCGTACATCAGGTCGACGATCAGCTTGAGCTCGTGCAGGCACTCGAAGTAGGCCATCTCCGGGGCGTAGCCCGCCTCGGTGAGGGTCTCGAAGCCGGCCTTGACCAGCTCCACGGCGCCGCCGCACAGCACGGCCTGCTCGCCGAAGAGGTCGGTCTCGGTCTCGTCCTTGAAGGTGGTTTCGATGATGCCGCTGCGCCCGCCACCGATGGCCGCCGCGTAGGAGAGCGAGAGCTCCTTGGCGGTGCCGGTGGCGTCCTGGTGGATGGCGATCAGGTCGGGGATGCCGCCGCCGCGCACGAACTCGGAGCGCACGGTGTGGCCCGGGGCCTTGGGGGCGATCATCACCACGTCCAGGTCTTGGCGCGGCTCGATCTGGTTGTAGTGGATGTTGAAGCCGTGGGCGAAGGCCAGGGTCGCGCCCTCCTTGAGGTTGGGGGCCACCTGGTTCTCGTAGATTGCCTTCTGGTTCTCGTCCGGGGCCAGGATCATCACCACATCGGCGCTCTTGCACGCCTCCTCCACGGAGGCGACCTTGAGGCCGGCGGCCTCGGCCTTGGCCGCGGAGGAGGAGCCTTGACGCAGGGCGACGGTGACGTCGACGCCGGACTCCTTGAGGTTGTTGGCGTGGGCATGGCCCTGGGAACCGTAGCCCACGATGGTGACCTTCTTGCCCTGGATAAGGGAGAGGTCGCAGTCCTTGTCGTAGTAAACGCGCATATCGTGCTCCTGGAATGGGGGATAAGGTGTCGTGTCAGCGTCGATGACCACCCGCCCCGTCTACCGCGGGGTTGGGTTCGTGCTTGGCCTTCACCTTACGCCAGCCCTTCCGTTGCGTAAAACGCGATATTTGCAACATCACATGCCGCCATATGAAATAATGCCGCCATGGACATGCGCCCCCTCATCCAGTTCCTCGCCCTGGCCGACACCCTGCACTTCGGCCGCGCCAGCGAGGCGTGCCACGTCAGCCCCTCCACCCTCTCCCGCACCATCCGCCAGCTGGAGGAGAGCCTGGGGGTGATGCTGTTCGAGCGCGACAACCGCCATGTCGCCCTGACCCGCCAGGGCGAGACCTTCCTGCACTTCGCCCGTGAGACCCTGGAGCGCTGGGAGGAGCTGCGCCAGTCGCTGATGAGCGAGGCGCGACGCCTCACCGGCGAGATCAGCGTCTACTGCTCGGTCACCGCCAGCTACAGCTTTCTCTACGAGCTGCTCAGCGAGTTCCGCAACCGCCACCCCGGCATCGAGCTCAAGCTGCATACCGGTGATCCGGCCGAGGCGATGCACCGGGTGCTGGCCGGCGACGAGGACATGGCGATCACCCCGCGGCCGCGCCAGACCCCTGAGGCGCTGGCCTTCAAGTCGCTGACCCGGGCGCCGCTGGTGTTCATCGCCCCCCGGGAGACGCCGGACTGGCTCCCGCCCACCCCGGAGTCGCCCCGCGCCGAGCAGTGGCGCGAGGTGCCGATGATCCTCTCCGAGGCGGGGCTGTCACGCAGCTACGCCGACACCTGGTTCCGGGCGCTGGGGGTGGCGCCGCGGATCTACGCCCAGGTGGCCGGCCATGAAGCGATCGTCAGCATGGTGGGGCTGGGCTTCGGCATCGGCGTGGTGCCGAAGATCGTGCTGGACAACAGCCCGCTGCGGGAGCGGGTGCGCATCCTGCCGGTGAAGCCGGAGCTGCCCCACTACGACGTCGGCCTCTGCGTGCTGGAGCGGCGCCTGAGGAGCCCCCTGATCCGCGCGCTCTGGGACGAGGTGGTGGAGCGCTGAGCCGGGCCCAGACGCAGCAAGGCCGCCCCGAAGGGCGGCCTCTGGCTTCAACGACCGGTCGGCAGGAGGTCAGAGCGACAGCACCTTGTCCCCGCGGGCGATCCCGGAGACCCCGGTGCGCGCCACCTCCAGCACCCCCACCGGCTCCATGGCCTGGAGGAAGGCGTCCAGCTTGCCGGCGTCTCCGGTGATCTGCACCGTGAACAGGCTCGGCGTGACGTCGACGATCTGCGCGCGGAAGATGTCGGCGGTACGCTTGACCTCGTCGCGGGTCGAGCCCAGCGCCTTGACCTTCACCAGCATCAGCTCGCGCTCGATATGGTTGCCCTCGGTGAGGTCCACCAGCTTGACCACATCGATCAGCTTGTTGAGGTGCTTGGTGATCTGCTCGATCACTCGGTCATCCCCGACGGTGGTCACTGTCAGCCGCGACAGGGTGGGATCCTCGGTGGGCGCCACGTTCAGCGTCTCGATATTGAAGTTGCGCTGCGAGAAGAGCCCCACCACGCGAGACAGGGCGCCCGGTTCGTTTTCCATCAGAATCGAGATGATATGGCGCATCAGGTCCGCTCCGTCTTGGAAAGCAGCATGTCACGCATGGCGCCCAGGGGCACCTGCATCGGATAGACGTGCTCGTGCGGGTCGACCGCCACGTCGAGGAACACCAGCTCGTGCCTGTCGGCCAGGAGACGCTCCATGGCCGGCTCGAGCTCGTCGAGGGTCTCGACCTTCAGCGCGGTGAAGCCATACGACTCGATCAGCTTCTGGAAGTCCGGCAACGACTCCATGTAGGAGTGCGCATGCCGGGACTTGTAGTTGAGGTCCTGCCACTGGCGCACCATGCCCAGGGAGGCGTTGTTGAGGTTGAGGATCTTCACCCCGCCGCCGAACTGCTTACAGGTGGAGAGCTCCTGCATCATCATCTGGAAGCTGCCCTCGCCGGTGACGCAGACCACCTGCTCCTCGGGGAAGTGGTGCTTGATGCCCATGGCCGCCGGGAAGCCGAAGCCCATGGTGCCAAGCCCCCCGGAGGTGATGAAGCGGTTGGGCTTGTCGAACTTGTAGTACTGGGCCGCGAACATCTGGTGCTGACCCACGTCGGTGGTCACGTAGGCCTCGCCGCGGGTGGCACGGCACAGCGACTCGATCACCTGCTGGGGCTTGATCGCCTCGCCGGGCCGTGAGGGCTCGTAGAGCTTGCCCGCACGCTCATCGCGCCAGCCGTCGATCTTCTGCCACCACTCCGCTAGGGCCTCGGGATTGGCCGGCTCCTTGCCCTGCACCAGGCTGATCATCTCGCTGATCACGCTGCCCGCCGGCCCCACGATGGGCACGTCGGCCCGCACCGTCTTGGAGACCGAGCTGGGGTCGATGTCGACGTGGATCACCTTGGCGGTGGGGCAGAACTTGGAGGTGTTGTTGGTGACGCGGTCGTCGAAGCGTGCACCGATGGCGATCACCAGGTCGGCATGGTGCATGGCCATGTTGGACTCATAGGAGCCGTGCATGCCCAGCCAGCCCAGGCACTGGCGGTCGCTCTGGGGGTAGGAACCGATGCCCATCAGGGTGGTGGTGATGGGGTAGCCCAGGCGCTTGACCAGATCGGTCAGCCCCTCGCTGGCCCGCCCGGTGACCACGCCGCCGCCGGTGTAGAACACCGGACGCTTGGCCTTGAGCATCATCTCCACGGCCTTCTTGATCTGGCCGGTATGGCCGCGGCTGACCGGGTTGTACGAGCGCATCTTGACCTTCTTCGGGTAGACGTACTCGTAGCGCTCGGTGGGCGCGGTCATGTCCTTGGGAATGTCCACCACCACCGGGCCGGGGCGGCCGGTGGAGGCGAGATAGAAGGCCTTCTTGAGGACCTCGGGTATCTCGCTGGGGTGACGGATCGAGAAGCTATGCTTCACGATGGGCCGGGTCACGCCGATGATGTCGGTCTCCTGGAAGGCATCGTCGCCGATCAGGTGGCTCATCACCTGGCCGCACAGCACCACCATCGGGATCGAGTCCATGTAGGCGGTGGCGATGCCGGTGACGGCGTTGGTGGCGCCGGGGCCGGAGGTCACCAGCACCACGCCGGGCTTGCCCGAGGCGCGCGCGTAGCCGTCGGCGGCGTGGGTGGCGGCCTGCTCGTGGCGTACCAGGATGTGCTTGACCTGGTCCTGGCGAAAGAGGGCGTCGTAGATGTGCAGCGCCGCCCCACCGGGATAGCCGTAGATGTATTCGACGCCCTCATCCTGCAGGAAGCGGGCGATCATATCCGCGCCGGAAAGTAATTCCACGTGTGTTTCTCCCCTGGAGGTCTCGAGTGCGAACCGCGCCCGTGCGCGCGGTGTCGAGTGCGGCGGTATGCCGCTGCCGGCCTCGCCGGCACCTGATGCCAAACCCTGGCAAGAAGCCCTGTTGGGGCCTGCACTCTCATGCGGCGGTTCGCCGCGTCGGGGCATTGGTCGACTCGGGCGGTTGGCCCGGAGCCGAACGTCCTTCGGCGGGTAGAGGCCGTGCGGCCTACCCGTCACGCGGAGATGGGGGGTTGCCCGCTGGGTCCGCGCCCGCAATCAGGATAACGACGAAGATTCCATTAGCGCGGCAAGAGTGTCAACCGCGGAGGGCAGGCGCTGAGGCGAAAAAAGCCCGCCGGGCGAGATGCCGGGCGGGCAAGGGGGTTACAGGACGCAACCTAACACTCAGTGTAGTTCGCATGCGGCGCAGCATCCGACGATCTGCGTAACGGCTTGTCGGCGATGACACGCATGTCGCATTCTCAGGCGGTCCGGAAAACCAGACGCCCCTCCTCGGCCTCGACGCGGATGACGTCCCCCGGCGAGAACTTGCCGGCCAGCAGGTCCTGGGCCAGGGGGTTCTCGATGCGCGCCTGGATCGCCCGCTTGAGCGGCCGGGCGCCGAACACCGGGTCGAAGCCCACCACGGCGAGCTGGGCCATGGCCTCGTCGCTGACCTCGAGCCGAAGCTCGTGCTCGGCCAGGCGGGTACGCAGGCGGTCGAGCTGGATGCCGGCGATGGCCTGGATCTGCTCCTGGGCCAGGGCGTGGAACACCACCACCTCGTCGATGCGGTTGATCAACTCGGGGCGGAAGTGGTTGCCCACCACCTCCATCACCGCGTTCTTCATCTCCCCGTAGTGGGTGTCGTCGGCGCCCATGCGCTGGATGATGTCCGAGCCCATGTTGGAGGTCATCACGATCACCGTGTTGCGGAAGTCCACGGTGCGCCCCTGGCCATCGGTGAGGCGGCCATCCTCCAGCACCTGCAGCAGGATGTTGAAGACGTCCGGGTGGGCCTTCTCCACCTCGTCGAGCAGCAGCACCGAGTAGGGCTTGCGGCGCACCGCCTCGGTCAGGTAGCCGCCCTCCTCGTAGCCCACGTAGCCGGGAGGGGCGCCGATCAGCCGCGCCACGGAGTGCTTCTCCATGAACTCCGACATGTCGATGCGCACCATCGCCTCCTCGGTATCGAAGAGGAAGTTGGCCAGCGCCTTGCAAAGCTCGGTCTTGCCCACCCCGGTGGGGCCGAGGAACAGGAAGGAGCCGTTGGGCCGGTTGGGGTCGGCGAGGCCCGCGCGGGAGCGGCGCACGGCGTTGGCCACCGCGGTGACCGCCTCCTCCTGGCCGATCACCCGCTCATGGAGCGCCTCCTCCATGCGCAGCAGCTTGTCGCGCTCGCCCTCGAGCATCTTGGCGACCGGGATGCCGGTCCAGCGGGAGACCACCTCGGCGATCTCCTCCTCGGTGACGTTGGAGCGCAGCAGGGTGTGCTTCGAGGTGTCGGCCTCCGCCTCGCCGGCCTCGCTGATCTTGCGCTCGAGGTCGGGAATCACCCCGTACTGCAGCTCGGACATGCGCCCCAGGTCGCCCTGGCGGCGCGCCTGCTCCAGCTCGACGCGGGCGCGGTCGAGCTCATCCTTGAACTGTGCCGCCCCCTGGATGCTGGCCTTCTCGGCCTTCCAGATCTCGTCGAGGTCGGCGTACTCGCGCTCGAGCTCGTCGATCTGCTCCTGCAGGCTGTCGAGGCGCTTCTTCGAGGCCTCGTCGGTCTCCTTCTTGAGGTGCTCGCGCTCCATCTTCAGCTGGATCAGCCGGCGGTCGAGGCGGTCCATCTCCTCCGGCTTGGAGTCGAGCTCCATGCGGATGCGCGAGGAGGCCTCGTCGATCAGGTCGATCGCCTTGTCGGGCAGCTGGCGGTCGGTGATGTAGCGGGTGGAGAGCTTGGCTGCGGCGATGATGGCGCCGTCGGTGATGTCGACGCCGTGGTGCACCTCGTAGCGCTCCTTGAGTCCGCGCAGGATCGCCACGGTGTCCTCCTCGCTGGGCTCGTCCACCAGCACCTTCTGGAAGCGGCGCTCCAGGGCGGCGTCCTTCTCGATGTGCTGGCGGTACTCGTCGAGGGTGGTGGCGCCCACGCAGTGCAGCTCGCCGCGGGCCAGGGCCGGCTTGAGCATGTTGCCGGCGTCCATGGCGCCCTCGGCCTTGCCGGCGCCCACCATGGTGTGCAGCTCGTCGATGAAGAGGATCACCCGACCCTCCTCCTCGGCCAGCTCCTTGAGTACCGCCTTAAGGCGCTCCTCGAACTCGCCGCGGAACTTGGCCCCGGCCAGCAGCGCGCCCATGTCCAGCGACAGCACGCGCTTGTCCTTGAGCCCCTCCGGCACCTCGCCGTCGACGATGCGCTGGGCCAGGCCCTCGACGATGGCGGTCTTGCCGACGCCGGGCTCGCCGATCAGCACCGGGTTGTTCTTGGTGCGCC
>JBKHEO010000097.1:0-7846 GCA_046540755.1 Halomonas sp.
TCGAGACGCCGGCACCAGCGCGACAGCCAGGGCGGTGCCTGGTCGGCGCGGCGCAGGCGTGCCCACAGGATCAGGGTGGCCATCAGGGTGGCGATCAGCAGCCCGCCGATGCCGTGGCTGGTGACGATGGGGAAGAGGATCACCACGAAGGCGGCGGTGGGCCCGGAGGCGTTGAAGCGCGAGCCGACGCTGAGGGCGCCGGCGAGAGCCTCATAAGACGGCCTAGGTCGCAGGCAAGGGCCCGACACGACGACGCCCGGTGGCGGCCGGGCGTCGTGGATGGCGGGACGGGAAGGCCCGGGGTCAGTCGTCGCGCCCCTGGCCGTCGCCCTTGTCACCCTTGTCGCCCTTCCTGCCCTTGCCGTAGGCCTCGCGGGCGACCCGCTCCATCTCCTCGATCTGCTCCACGCTGAGCAGCTCCGACAGCGCCTCGCGATGCTCGTCGCGCAGCGCCTGGAAGGCCTCGCGGCGCTCCCCGCGGGAATCGAAGTCGCGATCGCGCAGCTCGGCCATCGCCGCATAGTGCTCCCGGCGCAGTTCGCTCAGGGCGTCGCGCTCCTCGTCGGAGAGGCCCCAGCCATCCACCATCTCGGTCATGCGCTGCTGCAGGGTGGTGGCGTGATGCCGGCGCTTCCCGGCGTGGTACTCCTCGTGCATCTCGCGGCGGGCCGCCTGCAGGGCCTCGCGCTGCTCGTCGCTGAGCAGCTCGTCCATGCGCTCGCGATGCTCCCGGCGTAGCTCGGCCATGGCCTCGCGGTGCTCGCGGCTGGCGGTCTCCAGGGCCTCGCGGGTCTCGGCATCGATATCGGCCCGCTCGAAGAGTTCGGCACGCTTCTCGGCCTGGTGCTCGGCACGGGCCTCGAGCCACTGCTCATGCTCCTCGGCCCCCTTGCCGGCGCCGGGGGCGGCGGTGGCCGAGAGCGCCAGCGGGGCGATGGCCAGGGCGAGCAGGGCGGGGGCGAGGATCTTGCGCGGGAATCGGGTCTGCATGGGGAAGCTCCTTCGGGGCTCGGGTTGACGACTGTCACTGTCTGCCTCCGGCGTGCAAGGTCGATGCAGCCAGGGTGCAAAGGTGGTGCAGGCTCAGGCCTCCGGCTGGTACTTGTAGCCCACACCGTAGACCGAGCGGATCACCTCGCGTTCCGGCCACACCTCGGCGATCTTGCGGCGCAGCTTCTTCACGTGGCTGTCCACGGTGCGCTCGGAGACGATGCGGTGGTCGCGGTACATGTGGTCCATCAGCTGGTCGCGGGAGAAGATACGCCCCGGGGCGTGCATCATCACCTTGAGCAGCTGGAACTCCACGGCGGTGAGGCCGAGGTCGTGGCCGTCGGCCAGGGCCCGCCAGCCCTCCTCGTCGAGCACCAGGTCGCTGGCGGCGGGGTCGGGCTCGCCGGCCAGCCGGCTGCGGCGCAGCACCGCCTTGACCCGGGCCACCACCTCGCGGGGGCTGAACGGCTTGCAGATGTAGTCGTCGGCGCCCAGCTCCAGGCCCAGCAGGCGGTCGACCTCCTCGACCCGGGCGGTGAGCATGATCACCGGCAGCGCCGGCCAGCGCTGGCGGATCTCGCGACACAGGGTCAGGCCGTCAGTGCCGGGCAGCATCAGGTCGAGCAGCACCAGGGCCGGTCCCTCGCCGGCCTGGCGGGTCTCCGCCAGCCAGGGGATCACGGCATCGCCGTGGTCCAGGTGATGGGGCTCGAAGCCGCTGCCGGCCAGGTAGTCGGCCACCAGGCGGGCGATCTTGGGTTCGTCCTCGACGATCAGGACGCGCGGCGGCTGTTCGGTGCGGGTCACGGGGTCTCCTCCCTGAGCGTGATGTCATCGAGTGGGGGGAAGCGCAGGGTCCAGCGTAGCCCACCCAGCGGCGAGGCGGCAGCACTCATCTCGCCGCCGTGGGCCTTGACCAGGGCAATGGCGATGGAGAGCCCCAGGCCGCTGCCGCCGCTGGCGCGGCTGCGCGAGCCCTCGACCCGGTAGAGGCGCTCGGTGAGGCGTGGCAGGAGCTCGGCGGGCACCCCCGGGGCACTGTCCTCCCAGGTCACCACCAGGTCACCGGCGTCGCGTCCCAGGGCGACGCGCAGTCGCCCGGGGGCCTGGGTGTAGGCGCAGGTGTTGTCGAGCAGGTTGCTCCACAGCTGGCGCAGGCGGCTGGCGTCGCCGCGGATCCAGGCGGGGCCCCGGATCGCCTGTTCCAGGGCGATGCCACTGTCGGCCAGCCAGCCGCCGGCCTCCTCCAGGCGGTGGTTCAGGCTCTCGGCCAGGTCGAGGGGGGCGAGCTGCACCTCCAGGGCCCCGGCATCGCTCTGGGAGAGCAGGCGCAGGTCGGCCACCAGGCGCTCCAGCTGCCCGACCTCCTGGGAGAGGGAGTGCAGGCTGTCCTGGTCCAGCGCGCGGATGCCGTCCTGCATCGCCTCGATCTCGCCGCGCAGCACGGAAAGCGGGGTGCGCAGCTCATGGGCGATGTCGGAAACCCAGCGGCTGCGCGCCTCGCGGCTCGCCTCCAGGGTGGCGGCGAGCACGTTGAAGTCGCGGGAGAGCCGCGAGAGTTCGTCGCGGCCCCGCTCCGTCAGCCGGGTGCCGTAGTCGCCCTCGGTCAGGCGGCGGGTGGCCAGCGCCATGCCGCGGGTGCGCCGCCCCAGCCACCAGGAGAGCCCGCCGGCCAGCAGCAGCGAGGCCAGGCCCAGGGCGCCGACGATGATCCCCAGGTTGCGCTGCTGGCGGCTGAGGAAGATGCGCTCCATGCGCGCCATCAGTTGCTCCGGCGGGCGATAGCCCAGGGTGCCGACTCGCTCGTCCCGGTGCTCGATGGGCAGCCAGCGAAGGCTGGCCGCTTCCTCATCGTCGTCCGGCGGCAGGCCGATCACCGGCAGTCCTTCGGCGTCGTGGAGCACGAAGTCCCTGGGGTCGCCCAGCTGGCGCTCGATGCCCACCGGTGCGGGGCCGGCTCCCGGCCATAGCTGGTGGCGCACCAGGCGGTGCCAGGCGCGCGGCGAGTCGCGCAGCCACTGCCAGTCGCCGCGGCGTGCCCACTCCTCGGCAAGCCCGGCGGCCAGGGTCTCGGCGCGCCGGGTCTGGGTCTGGTCGAGGTAGTCGATGAACCCCTGGTCCAGGCTGCGCGACACCCCCAGGAACACCAGCCCGGAGATGGCCACGTTGACCACCAGGATCACCGCGAACAGCTTGATGCCCAGCCGTGAGATGGCGGGACGGGGCAGGGTCAGGCGCATGGGCGTCTCGCCGCGAGCAGGGTGGGCCGCCAGGGTCGCCCCCGGCGATGCAGCCAATGGTCAGCGAATGTGCAAGTCGCGTGCAAGGGGCTCACAGCGTCAGCAGGAAGAGGATCAGCGGCGGCGAGAGCAGCGAGAGCAGGAAGCCCGACACCACCGCTACCGGGACGCAGCCCACGCCACCATGCTGCTGGATCACCGGCAGGGTGAAGTCCATGGCAGTGGCGCCGCCGTAGCCGATGGCCAGGGCCGCGTGGCGGCGGATCATCAGCGGGATCAGCACGAAGGCGACCAGCTCCCGGGTCAGGTCGTTGAAGAAGGCCACCGCCCCCAGCGCGGGTCCCAGGGCGTCGCCCACCAGGATCCCCGACAGCGAGTACCAGCCGAACCCCGCGGCCAGGGCAAGCCCCTCGTTCCAGCGCAGCTCGAGCAGGGGCGCGGCGATCAGTCCCCCCGCCAGCGAGGTGGCGGCCAGGGTGGTGGCGATGGCCAGGCCGTGGCGATTGAGCAGGATCTGGCGCAGCGGCATGCCGGAGTTGCGCAGCTGGCAGCCAATCAATGCCAGCAGGATGTAGAGCACCCCCTCGGCCAGGGTCTCGGCGCCGGCGTGGATCGGTGCCGAGACGAGCCGCGCGGCGGCCAGGCCCAGCGCCACGCCCAGCAGCACCACGCCGACCAGGGCCAGGGAGCCGGCCATGGCGGCAAGCTTGCTGGTGGGGGCGCCAGGCACCGCGCGCCGCGGGTCGGCGGCGAGGCGCAGGCGGCGCGAGAGCCACCACAGCCCGGCCAGGTTGCAGGCCGAGGTGGCCAGGAACAGCGTCAGTGCCTGGCCGCCCATGCGCGACAGCTGCCCGCCGAGGTCGTCGAGCCCGGCCAGGCCGATCCCCATCAGCAGCAGGATCACGTAGACCGAAGCGTTGACCCCGTGGTTTATCGCCGCCAGCACGGCGGGGTGGCGAACCGGCACCAGGTAGCCCAGCACCAGCGGCAGCAGCACGATCACCAGGCCGCTCAGCATGGAGAGTCCCTTCTCGACGGGCGCCGCCGGGCGGCGCAAGAAAAGCGGCGATTCTAGCAGCCGCCGGGGCCCTTCCCAAGCGGGGGCTACTCCAGCACGTTCAGTTCGCTGAGCGCGAGCTGGCTGCGATGCTCGCCGCCGCGATGGTAGTCGGCCGAGAGCAGCAGGCCGGGTAACTGGGGGTGGAAATGAAACACCAGGCGGCGGTCGGGCTTGTCGGTCTCCATCGCCTCGACGCGGATCGCCTCGAAGGTCCCGGCCGGCAGGGTCACCGCGTGCTCGCCCAGGGCGCGGGCCTCGAGGGCCTCCTCGCGGCCCTTGTGGTCCAGGTAGGTGATGGGGCAGGGCGCCGCGGCGCAGTCGCCGTCGATCACCCGGCGCGATAGCGCGAAGAGTGCGGTCTGGCGATCCGGATGCGCCGCCAGGGTCTCGGCGTCGAGCCGGTAGCTGTCGCCGACCCCCAGCAGCGAGTAGCCGCTGGCGTAGTAGAGCGAACGGACCCGTCCCTCCCGCAGCAGGAAGCGGCTGCGCTCGCTGCCCCGGCCGATGCGGATGCCGGTCTCCATCCGGCTCTCCCAGGTGTGGCCCTCCCGGCTGAGGCGGTGGTCGATGTAGGCCCTCGGCCAGCCCTTGATCTCCAGGCGATAGCGAGCGTCGAAGGGTCGGGGGGCCACCCGGAGGGTATCCTCGGTCGCCGGCAGCGCCCTGCGATGGGCGGGATCCGTAGCCGCCGGTGCCTGGGCCGCGCCGATGAGCGGCAGCCAGAGCAGCAGGGAGATCAGCAGGCGTCTGAGGGGCATGGCATGTCGCTCTCACAGGGGCGTGACGGAGCGGTGGACCCGCGGGACGGGCGCGGGTTCCGGCGTGCCCCCTTGCGGCACCCTCTGCCTGCCGTGACGGACGGCGTCATAAGCGCTTGACGAGGGCCTCGAGCCCGGGACTCAGCTCGACCGGGTAACCACCGTCGCCCGGGGCGAGCCGGCGCAAGGCAGGCGGCATGCGCGCCAGGCTGTCCCGCACCCGCTCCCTGGCCTCATCGGCCCTGGCCATCTCGGCAACGTCGAGCCGTCCCGCCCGGACCAGCGGTCGCAGCAGCGGCTCCCCGTCGATGCCAGCCTCGTCACGCAGGGCGATGACATCGCCGACATAGGCGCCATCGGCGTCCAGGCGGCGATAGATCTGCTTGCGGCAGGGCAGGTTGATCTTGCCGGGCGAGTGCTTGACCCGCGGCGTCCCGGCGTACTCCACCAGCTTGTAGGAGAGGTCGATCACCGGGGCATCCGCCGATACGCCCATCTGGGTGCCGACGCCGAAGGCATCGATGGGGGCGCCATCCTCGAGCAGCGCCTCTATCTGGTGCTCGTCGAGGCCGCTGCTGGCGACGATGGTGATCTCACCGAGGCCCGCCGCGTCGAGCAGGGCGCGTGCGCCCTTGGCCAGCTCGCCCAGGTCGCCGGAGTCGAGCCGGATGGCCTTGACGCCGACCTCGGGTTCCTCGTCCATGATCTGGATTACCTTGCGCACCCCTTCCAGGGTGTCGTGGGTATCCACCAGCAGGGTGGTGCCGGGGTAGTGGCGGGCAAAGGCACGAAAGGCTTCCCGCTCGTCGTCATGGGCGAGGATATAGCTGTGGGCCATGGTGCCGTTGATCGCCAGGTCGTGGCGCAGGCCGCCCAGCACGTTGCTGGTACCGGACAGCCCCGCGCTGCGGTAGGCCCGGACCCCGCGCACCGCGGCGTCCACGCCGTGCATGCGGCGCATGCCGAAGTCCACCACCGGTCGGCCCTGGGCGGCCATCACGATGCGCACCGCCTTGGAGGCGAGCACCGTTTCCAGCTGCACCAGGTTCATCACCAGGCTCTCGAGCAACTGCGCCTCGGCGATGGGGGCCTCCACCTCCATGAAGGGCTCGTTCTCGAACACCGGGGTGCCCTCGGGCAGCGTCCAGATGTCGCCCTCGAAGGACCAGTCGGCCAGCCAGTCGAGGAAGGCATCGTCGAACAGGCCGGTGCCGGCCAGCCGCTCGAGCGCCGTATCGCCGAATCGCAGCCGGCTGAGCAGGGCGGCGGCATGCTGCTGGCCGCAGGCGAGCATGAAGCGCCGGTTCGGCGGCATCTTGCGGAAGAAGAGGCTGAAGGTGGCCCCTTCCTGCATCGCCTCCTTCCAGTAGGCCTGGGTCATGGTCAGCTGGTAGAGGTCGGTGAGCAGGGCGAGCTCGTCGTCGTCCACCCGTGGCGAGATCGGAGCCTTCATGCGCGCACCTCGGCACCGGCATCGGTGAACTCGCGCCGGCATTCGGCGGTGGCATCGGGGTCCACCGCGGCACTGAGGCCCTCCAGCAGCAGGGTCTTGAAGCCTTCGCGCCGCGCTTCCAGTACCGTGGCACGGACACAGACATCGAGGGCCAGGCCGCAGACGATCACCCGCTCGATGCCCTTCTCCTTCAGGTAGCCGCCGAGACCGGTGCCGTCGAAGGCAGAGTAGGCATCGGCGTCGAAGGCGGTGGCCTTGCTGACGCGGATGGTATCGGCATCCAGCGCTAGCCCGGGGTGAAAGGCGGCTCCCTCGGTATCCTGCACGCAGTGCACCGGCCAGGGGCCGCCGCGATGCTGGAAGCTCACATGGTCGATGGGGTGCCAGTCCCGAGAGGCCACCACCAGGGCGCCGGCTGCCCGTGCCGCACGCATCTCGGCATTGATGCCCGCCACCAGGGCGTTGCCGCCGGCCACCGCCAGGGCGCCCCCCTCGCAGAAGTCGTTCTGCATGTCCACCACCAGCAGGGCATCGCCGGGGCCATAGTCCACGTTCATGCTCATCGCACACCTCCTCGGAGGTTGTCGGGTTCACCTGCCTTCAGGGTAAGCCCTAAGCGGTGCCTGTTGTAGGGGCGGGGCTCAGTAACCGGCATCGGGGTCCACCGTGTCCTGGGGCTCGCCGGCCGCGAAGGCGCGCAGCGCTTCGGCCACCTGGTCCAGCGCCGCCCCGAGCGGGGTGGGCCCGGCCATATGGGGGGTGATCCACACCCGCGGGTGGGCCCACAACGGGCTCGCTGCGGGCAGCGGCTCCTCGGGGAAGGCGTCGAGCAGCGCGCCGCGCAGTCGCCCCGCGTTTCCGAGGGCATCGGCCGGGCCCAGGGCGGCGAGCAGCGCCGCCTCGTCGATCAGGGTGCCGCGCCCCGGGTTGATCAGGCTGGCGCCCTCGGGCAGCCGGGCGAGGGCCTCGGCATCGACGATGTGCCGGGTGGCCGGGGTGTCGGGCAGCAGCAGCACCAGGGTGTTGACCTGGCCAAGCAGTGCCGCGAGGCCCGCGTCGCCGTGGTGGCAGGTGATGCCTTCGAGGGTCTTCGGCGAGCGGCTCCAGCCATGCACCGGGAAGCCGTCGGCGGCGATTCTGGCCGCCACCTTCGAGCCGATGGCGCCGAGCCCCAGCACCCCCACCGGCCAGTCGGCCTTGTCGACCGGGGCATGCTCGCGCCACTGCCTGGCGTGCTGCTGGCGGCGGTAGCGGTCGAAGTCGCGCTGGAAATGGAGGATGCCATAGCGTACGTAGTCGCCGATCGGCTCCGCCATGCCGGCGTCGCGCAGCTTGACGATGGGCA
>JBKHEO010000098.1:0-7796 GCA_046540755.1 Halomonas sp.
CGGCGGTGGTCAGCGGCACGAAGGTGGCCTGCGCCGCGGGGCCCTGCAGCAGGTGGTCGCGTACCAGGCGAGCATTGCTGTCGGCGGCCTCATTGGCCACCCAGCGCTCGTCGGCCAGGGTCACCTGGACGCGCTCCCAGGGCAGCTCCCGGGTTGCCAGGGCCTGGAAGAAGGGCACCGGCGTGGAGCCCCCGGAGAGCACCAGCAGGGCGCGCTCCTGGGTTGCCAGGTCGGCGCGCAGCGCCTCGGCCACCGCCTCGGCCAGCTGGGCGGCCAGGCGCTTTCGGGAATCGTCGCTCATCTTGGCTCTCTCTCAGTAATCCTCGTACCAGCTGCGCCCGTCCTGGGTGATCATGGCGATGGAGGCCACCGGCCCCCAGGAGCCGGCGGGGTAGCGGCGCGGCGGCTCGTCGCGATCCTCCCAGGCAGCGATCAGGTTATCGCACCATTGCCAGGCGTGCTCCACCTCGTCGCGTCGCACGAAGAGGTACTGCTGGCCCTTCATTACCTCGAGCAGCAGGCGCTCGTAGGCGTCGGGGATGCGGGTCTTGGGGAAGGCGCTGTTGAAATCCAGGTGCAGCGGGCCGCGGCGCAGGCGCATGCCCTTGTCCAGGCCGCTGTCCTTGGTCAGCACCTCCAGGGCGATGCCCTCCTCCGGCTGCAGGCGGATCACCAGCTTGTTGGCGGCCAGGTCGCGCTGGTCCGGGTCGAAGATGTAGTGGGGCTGCTGGCGGAAGTGGATGACGATCTGCGAGAGCTTCTCCGGCATGCGCTTGCCGGTGCGCAGGTAGAAGGGCACCCCGGCCCAGCGCCAGTTGGCCACGCCGGTCTTCATGGCCACGAAGGACTCGGTGTGGCTCTCGGTGTTGGCGCCCTCCTCCTCGAGATAGCCGGGCACCGACCTGCCGTCGATGGTGCCGGCGGTGTACTGGCCGCGCACCACGTCGCGCCCCAGCATGTCATCGGTGAAGGGCTTGAGCGCCTTGAGCACCTTGACCTTCTCGTCGCGGATGGCGTCGGCATCGAGGTTGGCGGGCGGGTCCATGGCGATCAGGCAGACCAGCTGCAGCAGGTGGTTCTGCACCATGTCGCGCAGCTGGCCGGCGTCGTCGAAGTAGCCCCAGCGCCCCTCGATGCCCACCTTCTCGGCCACGGTGATCTCCACGTGGGAGATGTGGTTCTGGTTCCACTGGGTGCCGAATAGCGGGTTGGCGAAGCGCAGCGCGATCAGGTTCTGCACCGTCTCCTTGCCCAGGTAGTGGTCGATGCGATAAACACGCGTCTCGGGGAAGACGGCGCCGATGGCGTCGTTGATCTCCACCGAGGACGCGAGGTCATAGCCGATCGGCTTCTCCACCACCACCCGGCTCTCGTCGTCGAGGCAGCCAACGGCCTCCAGGTTCCGACAGATGTCGCCGTAGATATTCGCCGCCACCGACAGGTAGACCACCATGGGGCGGCCGGCGTCCTGACGCCACTCGCGAATCGCCGTATAGCCCTCGGGCTGGGTGAAGTCGAGCTGGCGGTAGTCGAGGCGCTCGTGGAAGCGCGCCAGGGCCTCGCGGTCGAGCTCCTGGGCCTTGATGTAGGTCCTGAGCGCCTTGTCGATGCGGGCCCGGAAGGCGTCGGCGTCGAGCTCCTGACGCGCCAGGCCGAGGAGGCGGGTGTCGGGGTCGAGGAGCCCCTCGCGCTCCAGATGGAAGAGCGCCGGGAACAGCTTGCGCTGGGCCAGGTCGCCGAGCGCCCCGAACAGCGCCAGGTCGATCTCGGTGCCGGCGGCTTGGCCGGTGCGATTGCGTTGGCTCATCTGCGCCCCCATTTTGTTAACTTACCAAAAAAATACTGCGCTACGCCTGATATCGCAACCTATTTGTGTAAACTTACCAAATCAAAGCCTCCGCGTGGAGCTCCCCTGGCCTGGCTCCCCTGAGCAGGCTAGGATAAACGCCCACATGTAGTTAAATCACCACATCGCCTCTCAACGCCCCAGCCTCTGGAGAACGCCCCCACATCATGGCCCGTCACGACCTGCTCGACCGCATCCGCCAGCGCCTCGACGACCTCAACCGCTCGGAGCGCAAGGTCGCCGACGTCATCCTGGCCGACCCGGCCGCCGCCACCGGCATGAGCATCGCCACCCTGGCACAGGCCGCCTCGGTGAGCGAGCCCACCGTCAACCGCTTCTGCCGCAGCTTCGAGGCCAAGGGCTACCCCGACTTCAAGATCAAGCTGGCCCAGAGCCTGGCCGGCGGCACCCCCTACGTCAGCCAGGCGGTGGAGCCCGACGACGACGCCGGCGAGTACACCCAGAAGATCTTCGGCGCCACCATCGCCGCACTGGACGAGGCACGCCGCCAGACCGACCCCAAGCGCATCGAGCGGATGGTGGACTACCTGATCCAGGCCAAGCAGATCCACTTCTTCGGCCTGGGCGCCTCCGGGGCCGTGGCCCAGGACGCCCAGCACAAGTTCTTCCGCTTCAACCTGCCGGTGACCGCCTACGTCGACGTGCTGATGCAGCGCATGGTGGCCTCCATCTGCCGCACCGGCGACGTGGTGGTGCTCATCTCCTGGACCGGGCGCACCCGCGAACTGGTGGACATCGCCCAACTGGCCCGGGAGAGCGGCGCCGTGGTGCTGGGGATTACCGCCCCGGACTCGCCGCTGGCCCGGGAGTGCAGCGAGACCCTGGAGGTCGCCACCTACGAGGACACCGACCACTTCATGCCGATGGCCTCGCGGATGATCCAGCTGGCGCTGATCGACGTGCTGGCCACCGGGGTGACCCTGCGCCGCGGCGAGGACTTCCTGGGCCATCTCAAGAAGATCAAGGACAGCCTCAAGGAGACGCGCTACCCCAGCGGCTCACGCTAGGCTTCCCCGATACCCTGCCGCCGAGGGGAACAATACCCGCCCCACCCCGCCCAGGAGCCACACCATGCGCCGAATCGCCCTCATCGCCACCCTCGCCGTGCCGCTGTTCGCCGCCCAGGGCGCGGCCGCCGAGACCTTCCGCTTCACCGCGATCCCCGACGAGGACCAGGCGCGCCTGGTGGAGCGCTTCTCGGCGGTCGCCGCCTACCTCGAGAAGCGCCTCGGCGTGGAGGTGGAGTATGTGCCGGTGAAGTCCTACTCCGCGGCGGTGACCGCCTTCCGCAACGACCAGGTGCAGCTGGCCTGGTTCGGTGGCCTCTCCGGGGTACAGGCCCGCCGCCTGGTGCCGGACTCCCGGGCCATTGCCCAGGGCAGCGAGGATGATGCCTTCGTCAGCTACTTCATCGCCCACGAGTCCACCGGGCTCGAGCGGGCCGACGAGCTCCCCACGGCGATCGAGGGCATGAGCCTCACCTTCGGCGCGCGCACCTCCACCTCCGGGCGGCTGATGCCGGAGCACTTCTTCCGCGAGCGCTTCGACGACGCCGACCCCGAAGAATTCTTCTCCCGGGTCGGCTACTCCGGGGACCACTCGCGCACCATCGCCCTGGTGGAGGCCGGCACCTGGGACCTGGGGGCGGTGAACTACACCGTGTGGGAGAGCGCGGTGGAAGAGGGGCGCGTGGACACCGACAAGGTCTCGGTGATCTGGGCCACCCCGGAGTACCCCGACTATAACTGGACGATCCGCGGCGACGCCGACGAACGCTTCGGCGAGGGCTTCTCCGACGAGGTGCAGGCCGCCTTCCTGGAGATGGAGGATCCCGAGCTGCTGGGCGCCTTCCCCCGCGAGGCCTTCATCCCCTCCGACAACGACCTCTACGCCCCCATCGAGGAGGTCGCGGAGGACCTCGGCCTGCTGCGCTGAGGGCCCGACACCATGGAGAGCGAGGAACGCCAGGCCACGACCCGCCGACCGATATTGCACTTCGCCGGCGAGGATCTCGGCCACGCTGACCGGGTGGTGCTGCCGAGCCTCTCCCTCAGCCTCCATGCGGGGGAGCGGGTGGCGCTGCTGGGCCAGAGCGGCGCCGGCAAGTCGACCCTGCTCGCCGCCCTGCGCGACCGCTTGGGGCCCGAGGCGGCCTGGTGCCCGCAGCACCACGGCCTGGTGCCCCAGCTCGCCGTCTACCACAACGTCTACATGGGTCGCCTGCCCGAGCGCTCGGCGCTGGCCAACCTCTGGAACCTGGTGCGCCCGCTGCGCGCTGCCTGGCGAGAGGTGGGCGCGCTCTGCGCCCTGCTGGGCCTGGAGGGCCTGGAGCGGCGCCCGGTGGCGCGGCTCTCCGGCGGCCAGCGCCAGCGGGTGGCCATCGCCCGGGCGCTATACCAGGGGCGGGCGCTGTTCCTGGGCGACGAGCCGGTGGCCAGCGTCGACCCCCACCAGGCGCGGCGGCTGCTCGACCTGATCGACGCCCGCCATGCCACCACGGTGGTGGCGCTGCACCAGCGCGAGCTGGCGCTGTCGCGCTTCGATCGCGTCTGGGGGCTGCGCGACGGCCGCCTGGTGATCGACGCCCCGGCCGCCACGCTGTCCCTGGCCGACCTCGATGCCCTCTACCCCGACGCCACGCCCGGCCCGGCCGACGCCGAGGCGTCTCCGGGCCCTGGCTCGGCGACGCTGACCGGTTCACGGGGCGGGACGTGAGCGAACTCCCCGCGCCGCGACTCGCTCACGGCCGCCACTGGTGGCGCGGGGCCACCCCGGGACTGCGGCTGGCCCGCCATACCCTGGGGCTGGTGGCGCTGGCGGTGCTGCTGCTGCCCTTCGCCGACCTGGCGATCCACACCCGGGATCCCTGGGGGGAGCTCGGCCGCATGGCGCTGGGCATGGCCTGGCCCGCCTGGGGTTCCCTGGAGTCGCCGTTCACCGCCATCGGCCTCACCGTGGCGGTGGCGCTGTGGGGCACCCTGGCCGGCATGGTGCTGGGCATCCCGCTGGCGCTGCTCTTCGCCCGCTCGCGCCTGCTGCGCGCCGGCTGCGCCTTCGTGCGGGCCATCCACGAGCTGTTCTGGGCGCTGCTCTTCCTGCAGGTGTTCGGGCTCTCGGCGCTGACCGCCCTGGCGGCCCTGGCGATCCCCTACGCCGGCATCTTCGCCAAGGTCTACGCCGAGATCCTCGAGCAGACGCCAAGCGCGCCGGGCGATGCCCTGCCGCCGGGCAGCGGGCGCCTGTCGCGCCTCTTCTACGTGGAGCTGCCGCTGGCCTGGACCCAGTTGGCGAGCTACACCCGCTACCGCTTCGAGTGCGGGCTGCGTGCCAGCGTGCTGCTGGGCTTCGTGGGGCTGCCGACCCTGGGCTTCCATCTCGAGACCGCCTTCCGCGAGGGGCGCTACCACGAGGCGGGGGCCCTGCTGTGGCTCTTCTACCTCTTGATCGCCGCCCTGCCCTGGTGGAGCCACCGGCGCCTGGTGCCGCTGCTGCTGATCGGCGGCGCCTGGCTGCTGGGCCCCTGGCCGAGCGTCGATGGCGCCCTGCTGTGGCGCTTCGTCTCCCAGGACATCTGGCCGGCGGCACTGCTGGCCGGCGACGGGCCGGGCCTGGCCGCCTGGTTCGCCGAGACCCCGGCGCTCGCTCCGGCCATCGGCAACACCCTGCTGCTGGGGCTGCTGGGCACCGTGGGGGCGCTGGCGGTGGCCCTGGCGCTGTGGCCGCTGGCCTGCCGCCACTTCGGCAACCGTGCCACCCGGCTCGTCGGCCACGGCCTGCTGGTGGTGCTGCGCTCCACGCCGGAACTGATGCTGGCCTTCCTCTTCCTGCTGCTGCTGGGGCCCTCGCTGCTGCCCGCCTGGCTCGCCCTGGCGCTGCACAACGGCGCGCTGATCGCCTTCCTGGTGGCGCGCCACGCCGACGCCCTGACGCCCGGCATGCCGGGGCTGCCGGCCTCGGGTCGGCTGGCCTACGAGCTGCTGCCGCGGCTCTACCCGGGACTGCTGGCGCTGCTCTACTACCGCGCCGAAGTGAT
The DNA here is from genome assembly GCA_046540755.1 of Halomonas sp. Taxonomy (GTDB): domain Bacteria; phylum Pseudomonadota; class Gammaproteobacteria; order Pseudomonadales; family Halomonadaceae; genus Halomonas. Next base: position 5,901 of record JBKHEO010000098.1, read on the forward strand.
CCTGCGCGAGACGGCGATCCTGGGGATGCTGGGGGTGGCCACCCTGGGGTTCTACATCGAGGAGGCCTTCGACTACTTGATGTTCGACATCGCCTTCCTGCTGCTGCTGGTCACGGCGGGGCTCAACATCGCGGTGGACGCCCTCTCGCGGCGGCTGCGGCCGAGCGAGGGGGCGCTGCTGGAGGACCCCTGCGCCCGTTGAGGGGCCAGCGGCTCAGTAGCTGTAGTCGTCGCCGCCGAGGGCGGCGGTGACGGTGATCTCCACCCTGAGCTCGTCGGCGGGCATGGGGGCGCAGACGCAGGTACGCGCCGGGGCATGGCCGGTGGGCACCCAGGCGTCCCATACCGCATTCATGGCGGCGAAGTCGCGGCCATCCTTCAGGTAGAGGGTGGCGGTCAGCAGGTTCTCGCGGTCGCTGCCGATCTCCCTGAGCAGGGCGTCGAGGCGCGCCAGCATGCTCTCGGTCTGGGCGGTAATGTCACCGTGGCGCGCCTCGGGCCCGGCCACCTGGCCGCACAGGTAGGCGATGCCGTTGTGGATCACGGCGCGGCTCATGCGTGCCTTGGTGTCGTAGCGGTTGATGGTCATGGGCGTTCTCCTGACGGGTGGGAAGACGCCCGCGATTATCGCCGCTTCGCCGCACAGGGTCGATGGGCGAGCCCGCCCCGCCCGGCCGCGCCGCACCCGGGCTGCTATCATGGCGCCTGCCGGCCTCTTCTCCCCGGTCACGGAGGACTCCTTGAGCTATCGCACCCTGCTGACGCAACACCGCGGCCTGATCGGCATCGCGATGCTGGCGATGTTCACCTCGAGCCTCGGCCAGAGCTTCTTCATCGGCCTCTTCCAGGCCCCCATCAGCGCCCAGCTCGGGCTCTCCGCCGGGCAGTTCGGTACCGCCTACGCCACGGTGACCCTGGTGGCGGGCTTCGCGGTGCTGCGCCTGGGCCCCAGCATCGACTGGATCCCGCCCCGCCGCTTCGCGCTGATCGTCATCGCCGCGCTGCTCACCGGCATCCTGCTGCTGACCGCCGCCCCCTGGTGGGGACTGGGGCTTGTCGGCCTGGGCCTGGTGCGCTTCTGCGGCCAGGGCATGATGACGCACCTGGGCAACACCCTCGCCGGGCGCGAGTTCACCACCCTGCGTGGCCGGGCCCTGGGCCTGGTGGGCACCGGCCTGATGCTGGGCGAGACGGCGCTGCCGCCGCTGATGGCGGCGCTGCTGGTATGGTTCGGCTGGCGAGAGCTATGGTGGCTGTTCGGGCTCACCCTCTTGGCGCTGTGGGCCTACGCTCTGTGGCGCGGTCCCTGGCCACCGGCCCCGGGCCGGCGGCCGGCCCGGGGCCAGCGACGGGAGGGGCCACGCCCCTTCCGCGAGCGACGCTTCTGGCAACTGCTGCCGCTGCTGATGATCCTGCCGGTGACCATGACGGGGCTCTTCATCTACCAGGCGGCAATGACCGAGAGCCTGGGCTCGAGCCTCGGGGTCTACGCCCTGGCGCTCACCGGCATGGGGCTGGCCAAGCTGCCCGGCGCCCTGTTCGGCGGGCGCTGGGTCGACCGCCTGGGCCCCACCCTTATGGCGCGGCTCTACCTGCTGCCCTTCGCCGTCGCGCTGGGGCTGGCGATAAGCGTCGGGGGCGATGTCGGGGTCTGGGCGTTGATGGTGGGCGGCGGGCTCGCCATGGGCGCCCAGGAGCCGATCGCCACCAGCCTGCTGGTGCGCAGCTGGGGCGCCGAACACCTGGGCAGGGTGCGCGCCACCCTCAGTGCCTGCATGGTCTTCTCCACCGGCCTGGCCCCTGCGGTGCTGGGGGTGGCCCTGGACCTGGGAGCCAGCTTCCTGGCCGTTCTCGCCGGCATGCTGCTCTTCCTGATCGCCGGCTGGTGGCTGGCCC
>JBKHEO010000099.1:0-7675 GCA_046540755.1 Halomonas sp.
TCCTGGCTGATCGGCCTGGCCATCTTCCTTATCCACGCGCTGGGCTTCGCCTCGGCGGTGCTGGCCTTGATGTCGAGCCGGACCTCCCAGGGGGCGATCGCCTGGATCCTCTCCCTGATCACGCTGCCCTATGTGGCGGTGCCCGCCTACTGGATCTTTGGCCGCCCGCGCTTCTACGGCTACGTCTCGGCCCGCGGAGAGCGCGACAGCGTGCTGCGCCAGGTACTGGCCCGCTATCGAGACCGCATCGAGCCCTTCGTCTCGAACAACCAGGACCCCGACGTGCGGGCGGTCGAGCACCTGGCCCGCATGCCGATGACCGGCGGCAATCGCGCCCAGTTGTTGATCGACGGTCGTGACACCTTCGACAGCCTCTTCGAGGGCATCGCGCGCGCCGAGGAGTACGCCCTGGTGCAGTTCTTCATCGTGCGCAACGACGCCCTGGGTGCGGAGTTCAAGCGCCACCTGCAGGAGGCCGCCGAGCGCGGGGTACGGGTCTACTTCCTCTACGACGAGATCGGCAGCCATCAGCTCAACGAGGGCTACCTGCGTGATCTGGCGGAAGCCGGGGTCGAGGTCAGCGCCTTCCGTTCCTCGCGGGGCTTCCGCCACCGCTTCCAGCTCAACTTCCGCAACCATCGCAAGGTGACGGTGGTGGACGGACGCGAAGGCTGGCTCGGCGGCTTCAATGTGGGCGTGGAGTACCTGGGCGAGCATCCCCGTCACGGGCCCTGGCGCGATACCCACCTCAAGCTGACCGGCCCCAGCGTGCTGGGGCTCCAGGAGGCCTTCTGGGAAGACTGGCACTGGGCGACAGGGGAAGTCATCTCCCTGAACTGGACCCCGCGTATCACTTGCGAGGAGTGCCAGAACGTGGTGATCGTGCCCTCGGGCCCGGCGGACGGCCATGAGACCGCCAGCCTGCTGGTACAGCATGCCATTCATAGCGCCCATGAGCGCTTCTGGGTCACCAGCCCCTACTTCGTGCCGGACCAGGGCGTCCAGGATGCCCTGCGCCTGGCGGCCATGCGCGGCGTCGATGTGCGGATCATGATCCCCGAGCACCCCGACCATCTGCTGGTGTTCCTCTCGGCCTTCTCCTTCCTGCCCGACATGCTGCGCGCCGGGGTCAAGGTCTACCGCTACCAGCCCGGCTTCCTGCACCAGAAGGTGGTGCTGATCGACGACGACGCCGCCAGCGTCGGCACCGTCAATCTCGACAACCGCTCCTTCCGGCTCAACTTCGAGATCACCGCCTTCCTGCCCGATCGCGGCTTCGCCGGCCAGGTCAGGCTGATGCTGGAGCGTGACCTCGCCCAGTGCCGGCGCATTACCCTGGAGGAACTGATCTCACGGCCGCTATGGCGCAAGCTGGTCTCCCGGGCCGCCTACCTGCTGGCCCCGATTCAGTGATATATTAAGTTCTTGCGATGGCCGGCCCGGGACCGGCCACCATTCCACCTCGGATCGGGAGTCGCGGTGAACCTCGAGACCAAGTGGCTGGAGGACTTCGTTGCCCTGGCCAATACGCGCAGCTTTTCCGCCTCGGCGCGTCAGCGACATGTCACCCAGCCGGCCTTCAGCCGCCGCATCCGCTCCCTGGAGCAGGCGGTGGGGGCGACCCTGGTGGATCGTTCCACCACCCCGGTGGGGCTGACCCCGGAGGGGCAGCTGTTCCTGGTCACCGCCCGCAACCTCGTCGAGCAGCTCAACGAGAGCCTGGGCCACCTGCGCGGCCTGGCCATGGCCAACGAGGCGCTGGATATCGTCGCCGCGCACTCCCTGGCGCTGAGCTTCTTCCCGCCCTGGATCTCGCGCCTGCAGCAGGGGGTGGGGGAATTGCCCACCCGCCTGGTGGCGATGAACGTGGGCGAGGCGATCCACGTGCTGCGCGAGGGCAACTGCGACCTGATGCTCGCCTACCACGACTCCCACGCCACCATGCAGCTCGACGCCGAGGTCTTTCCCTCCTTCTCCATCGGCCAGGTGAAGATGGTGCCGGTGTGCCTCCCGGACGACCGCGGCGAGCCGCGCTTCCCGCTGGAGTCGGAGGATCCGATCCCTTACCTCGCCTATACCCAGGGCGCCTTCCTGGGGCGCAGCGTGCGCATGCTGCTCAAGAACGACCCGCTGAGGCTGCGCCTGCGCACCGTCTACGAGACCGCCATGGCCGAGGGGCTCAAGGGCATGGTGATGCAGGGCATGGGCATGGCCTGGATCCCGGACTTCTGCATTCGCGAGGAGCTCAAGGACCGCCGCCTGGTCCGCGCCGGCGCCGAGAAGTGGGATATCCCGCTGGAGATCCGCCTCTATCGCTGCTCGCTGGTGCACAAGCCCGGCGTCGAGAAGCTCTGGAAGCAGATGCAGAAGCTCCCGCGCGACTTCCTCCAGGGCTAGGAGCCGAAATCGGCAGGCAGCCCCAGGAAGTCCTGGATGATGAAGAAGTGGTCCTCGAAGAGGCTCTCCGGGTCGAGGTCGGCCAGGGCTACCCAGCGTGCATGATCGCCGCCCTGCACGGGCTTGAGCCGCGGCAGCTGCTGCTCCGGGCGCAGGGCGAAGTAGAAGGCCTCCGCCAGGGTGCGCCCCCGCCAGCTGCGATGGGGCTCGTCGAACAGCCGCTGGCCGCGCAGCGACCCCTTCAGCACCGGCTCCGGCACCTTCAGCCGCACCCGCTCGCGAAGCTCCCTAAGGCAGGCGTCGAGCAGGCGTTCGTGGGGGTTGATAAAGCCCCCGGGCAGGGCGTAGAGCCCCTTGCCGGGGGCGGCGGTGCGCCGTACCAGCAGCACATGGCCGGACTGCACCACCACGGCGTTGACGGTCACGAAGATGGGCGGGTAGGGCGCCTGGGCCCAGGCGCTGCGGTACTGGTCCAGCAGCGCCTGCTCCTCGATCAGCTGGCGATAGCCCTCGCCCCGACAGAAGCCGCGCAGGGTCTCCACCACGCCGGGTGGCAGGTCGTGGGAGGCGCCGGTGCTCAGGTAGTCGCCGGCCGAGGAGGCGGAGCGGAACAGCCGCTCGCGGATCTGGCTGGCCGAGATCCCCTCCACCAGGGGCACGCTGACCGACTCCCACTGGGGGAAGAGCGACAGGTAGTAGCTCGACTGACCGCGGCTCGCCCCGATCAGGCCGATACGCGGCAGGCGCACCCCCAGGGGGCTGGCGATGTCGCGCACCTTGCGCTGCACGTCGCGCACCCAGACGTCGTTGTTGTAGAGGGCGTCGAGCAGCGGCACCACCGCGAGGCGTGAGTTCTCCTCGTCGTCGAAGGCGCTGCGCAGCATGGCCTGGCGCTCGTCGAAGCGCCAGGGGTTGCGCAGCGAGCGGGCCTGCCAGGAGGAGCCCACCAGCACGATCACCTGGCGCGCGCGCTTGAGCGCCTCGTGGATCACCGCCAGGTGGCCCAGATGGGGAGGCTGGAAGCGGCCGATGAAGACCAGGCAGTCGAAGTCCGGGGAGTCGGCGGGGGCGTCCGGGCGCGGGGGCATGGGGAGACCTGCTGGGAAATGACCGACCCATTATGGTAGCGACGACAGGGGCTTGCAACGCGCTCGGGACCGCGACAAGACGCCCGCGCCGGGCTTCGGGTATGCTGGTGCGATACAGGGAAGTGGAGGCACCGATGTTCGATCCGAGGAAGCTGTCACCGGCACGGATCTGCGAGGAGACCGGGTTCTGGTGGCGGGTGCTGCGCGGGGCCGTGCGCCTGTGGCTCGATCGCAATGCCTTCAGCTACGCCGGGTCGCTGGCCTTCTACACCCTTTTCTCGCTGGCTCCCACGGTGATCATCGCGGTTACCGTGATCGGCTTGGTGCTGGGGGAGGAGGCCGCCCACGGCCAGATCGTCGCCCAGCTGCAGGGCATCATGGGGCAGGACGCCGCCGCCGCCATCGAGGCCGCCGTGGCCCAATCGCGCATCGAGGAGTCCGGTCTGCTGCCCAGCCTGCTGGGCATCGGGGCCCTGGTGGTCGGTGCCACCACCGTGTTCGCCCAGTTGCAGTTCTCCCTCAACACCCTGTGGGGGGTCACCGCCCGCCCCAGCGCCAACAGCGCCCTGGTGTTCATCAAGAATCGCCTGCTCTCGCTCACCGTGGTGCTGGCCCTCGGCTTCATCATGCTGTTGTCGCTGGTGCTGGGGGTGATGGTGCGCACCACCCTGCAGGCCGCCGACAGCCTGCTGCCCTATGTCGGCCTGCTGACCAGCGGCGGTGAGTTCCTGGTCTCGCTGGTGGTGATCGCCGCGCTCTTCGCTACCATCTTCAAGGTGCTGCCCGACGTGGTGCTCGGCTGGCGGGACGTGGCGGTGGGGGCCGTGGTCACGGCGGTGCTGTTCGCGGTGGGGCGCTCGCTGATCGCCCTCTACCTCTCCCATACCGCTACCGCCTCCACCTACGGGGCGGCGGGCTCGGTGGTGATGATCCTGCTGTGGGTTTACTACAGCTCGTTGATCCTGCTGTTCGGTGCCGCCTTTACCCGTTGCCATATGGCCGAACGCGGCCGGCCGCTGATCCCGCGCAACACCGCCGTGGTGGTCCACCGCGAGCTGCTCGAGCGGGGGCACCCGAAACAGGGGCAACCGAGAGCCGAGCCCGCCGCCGAGGCGCCTCGGGGTCACGATGCCCCGACCGTGGAAGGAGAGCGGCACGACACCTGACCCCGGTCGCTCTCCTGTCCTCGTCGTACGCGCCTCAGCCCCGTCCGAAGCGCTCCCTGGCCATGGCATCGGCGATATGCGCCGGGCTCACGCCCTCGCGCCCGGCACGGGTGAAGAGGGTGTCCAGGGTGGCGCCGATGCCCTCGATATGCGCCATCACCGCCCGACGGTCGTAGTCGGCGCGGCGCTGCCAGGCGATCTCGATCACTCCGCCGGCATTGGCGACATAATCCGGCGTATAGAGGATGCCGCGGTCGACCAGGCGCTCGGCGATGTCGGGGGTCGCCAGCTGGTTGTTGGCGGCGCCGCACACCACCCGGGCGCGAAGCCTGTCCACTGCTTCGGCGTCGAGGACCGCTCCCAGGGCACAGGGGGCGAAGACGTCCGCCTCGGCGTCGAGGATCGCCTCCGGCGCCACCGCCTCGGCGCCCAGCTCCTCGGCCAGGTGGGCCAGCGCCTCGCGGTCGACATCGGTCATTACCAGTCGGGCGCCGGCGGCATGCAGGTGCCGGGCGAGGTGTTCGCCGACATGCCCGACGCCCTGGATAGCCACCCGGAGCCCCTCGAGATCGCGGCGGCCGAGTCCGTGGCGCACGGCGCTCTTCAGCGCACAGAACACCCCCCAGGCGGTGAAAGGGGAGGGCTCGCCGGATTCCCCGGGGCGCGGCAGACCGCCCACATGGCCGGTCTCCTCGGCGATCACCTGCATGTCCGCCTCGCTGGAGCCGGAGTCCTCGGCGGTGATGTAGGCCCCGCCCAGGGAGTCCACCAGACGCCCCATGGCGCGCAGCAGCTCGGGGGTCTTGTCGCGGCGCGGGTCGGCGATGATCACCGCCTTGCCGCCGCCCAGGGGCAGATCGGCCAGGGCCGACTTGTAGCTCATCCCCCGCGACAGCCGCAGCACGTCGGTGAGCGCCTCCGCCTCGCTGGCGTAGGGATAGATGCGCAGCCCGCCCAGGGCGGGCCCGCGGGTGGTGTCGTGGATGGCGACGATGGCGCGCAGGCCACTGGCCGCGTCGCTACCGAAGACGATCTGCTGGTGGTGGTCGAATTCCGGATGGTTGAAGACCGGCATGGCATGTCTCTCCCTCGTGAGGATTGTCGTTGTGGTGGCCCGGGTAGGGCGAGGCCCCGCGAAGCATGGCTTGTGGCCGAGGGGCGGGGCTGATTAAAGCCTAGAGCAAGCCGCCGCGGCAGGGAAGCCGCAGGGTGGCCGAGCGGGGCGGCGGGCTGGTAGAAAGGGAGTCGGCCACCGAGACAAGGAGTTCGCCATGGAGACGACCTGCGTAAAGGCCCTGGTGACCGGCAAGGTCCAGGGCGTCTGGTATCGCCGCGCCACCCAGGAGCAGGCGCTCAAGCACGGCCTCACCGGCCATGCCCGCAACCTCCCCGACGGCCGCGTGGAGGTGCTGCTGTGCGGCCGCCCCGACGCCGTGAAGGAGGTCGCCGAGTGGCTCTGGAAGGGGCCGGAGAACGCCCGGGTCACCCATGTGGAGTTCGAGGTGCTCGAGACCCACGCCCCGGACGACTTCCGCACCGTCTGAGCCTCAGGCGAGGACGTCGGCGATCCAGTCGCTGACGGCCTCGCCGTCGACCTCCAGGCATACCGCCACCGCCGGGGTGCGTGACCAGCGCGCCTCGATGAAGCCGCGCCCCTCGGGGGCGAAGATCGTCTGTCCCTCGGCGTCGCCCGCGGTGGCCACGGTAAGGTGGCCGCGCTGCGTGGTGAAGAGCTCCGGGCGCAGCAGCCAGGCCAGTGCGCAGCTGTCATGGGGGCAGCAGCCGTCGATGCCCAGGAAGTCGTGGTAGAAGTCGCGGTAGAAGGCGTAGCTGCCGGCCAGCACCTTGCCGAGTTCCCCCTGGCCCGCCTCGATGCGCGCCATGTGCGCCGGGGTCAGCACGCAGCGGTGGGTGACGTCGAGCCCTACCAGGGTCAGTGGCCAGCCGGCGGTGAGCACCCGCGACGCGGCGTCGGGGTCGTTGAACATGTTGGCCTCGGCCACCGGCGTCACGTTACCTCCCTCGCGGATCGAGCCCCCCATGATCACCACGCCCTTCACCCGCTCGGTGATGCCGGGGTCGAGCTGCAGCGCCGCGGCCAGATTGCCCACCGGGCCCACCGCCACCAGGGTCACCTCGCCGGGGCGCGCATTCACGGTATCGACGATGAACTGCGGCGCGCTGCGGGGATCGGCCTGCCCCTCGACCTCGGGCAGGGCGATATCCCCCAGGCCGTTGGCACCGTGGATATGGGCGGGCGGCGCGTGACGCGCCTTGACCATGGGCCCCGCCGCGCCCTGGGCCACCGGCACGTCGCCGCGCCCGGCCAGCTGGGCCAGCAGCAGGGCGTTGCGGGTGGCGACCTCCACGTCGACATTGCCGTAGGTGGTGGTCATGCCCAGCAGCTCGATGTCGGGATGGCGCAGGGCGATGGCGATGGCCTGGGCGTCGTCCACGCCGGGGTCGGTGTCGAAGATGATGGAATGGGTCACGGCACTCTCCGCGTTCAGGGGGCTTCGGGGGTGATCGGCGCCCGGGGCGCCTCGGGGCCCTGCCTCAGGGCGTGCTCCACCTCGTCGAGGGTGGGGATGCTCTCCGCCGCGCCCTGGCGCTGCACGCCCAGGGCGGCGGCGGTGGCGGCTCGCCGCAGGCACGCCTCGATGGCAAGGCCGGCCTGGCGAGCCGCCAGGTAGTACCCGATGAAGGTGTCGCCGGCGGCGGTGGTGTCCACCGCCGCCACCGGCAGAGCCGGCTGGTGGCGCCGCTCGCCGGCGTGCTGGTGCCAGGCGCCTTCCCCGCCCAGGGTCAGCACTAGCTCCGTCCGCGGCAGGCGCGCGGCCAGGGCATCGAGGAGCGCCGCCGCCTCGACCTCGGGAGCCAGCCCGGCGAGCCGGGCCGCCTCGGGACGATTGACGAAGAGCAGGGCGCAGCCCTCCAGGGGCAGCTCGGCCGCGGCGTCGTCCATGGGGGCCGGGTTGAAGGCCACCCTGAGGCCACGCTCGGCCGCCAGGGGCAGCAGGTCGG
>JBKHEO010000100.1:0-7666 GCA_046540755.1 Halomonas sp.
CTGAGGACGCCTGAGGACGGCTGACACGACAACGACAATACAATCCGACCCCTGGAGGCACGCCATGCCATATTCGACCCCCCTTACCTCGTCTCGCCGTCACGACGTCGTCGTGATCGGTGGCGGCGCGGCGGGAATCGCCGTGACCGCAAGCCTGCTCAAGCGCCGCGACGATCTGGACATCGCCATCGTCGAGCCCGCCGAGATGCACAGCTACCAGCCCGGCTGGACCCTGGTGGGGGGTGGCGTCTTCTCTGCCGGCATTACCCGGCGGCCCATGGCCGACGTCATCCCGGACAAGGCGAGTTGGTACGCGGTCCATGCCGAGCGGGTGGAGCCGGCGGGCAAGGAGGTGGTGCTGGGCGACGGTCGACGGCTCGGCTATGCCCGCCTGATCGTGGCGCCGGGGCTGGTGGTCGACTGGGGCGCCATCGAAGGCCTGGAGGCCACGCTCGGCCAGCACGGCGTGACCTCCAACTACCGCTTCGATCTGGCGCCCTATACCTGGTCGCTGGTGCAGTCGCTGGAGAAGGGCAGGGCGCTGTTCACCCAGCCGGCCATGCCGATCAAGTGCGCCGGCGCGCCGCAGAAGGCCATGTACCTCTCCTGTGATCACTGGCATCGCCGGGGACGCCTGGGCGGGATCGAGGTGAGCTTCTGCAACACCGGCGAGGCGCTGTTCGGGGTTGCCGACTACGTGCCGGCCCTGCAGCGCTATATCGATCGCTACGGGATCGAGACGGCCTTCGGCCATCGTCTGGTGGCGGTGGATGGCCCCTCGCGCACGGCGCGCTTCGCCGTGAAGGATGCCGAGGGCGAGCGCGAAGTGGAGAGAGACTTCGACATGCTGCACGTGGTGCCGCCGCAGAAGGCGCCGGCCTTTATCGCCGACTCGGGGCTCGCCAATGCCGGTGGCTGGCTGGACCTCGACCCCGAGACGCTGCAGCACGTGCATTACCCGGCGGTGTTCGGCCTGGGCGATGCCAGCGGCACGGCCAATGCCAAGACCGCGGCGGCCGTGCGCAAGCAGGCCCCGGTGGTGGCCGAGAACCTGCTGGCCTCCCTGGAGGATGCCCCCTTGCCGGCAGGCTATCTGGGCTATGGCTCCTGCCCGCTGACCGTGGAGCGGGGCCGCATCGTGCTGGCCGAGTTCGGTTACGGCGGCCAGTTGCAGCCCACCTTCCCGCGCTGGATCAACGACGGCACCCGGGCGACCCGGCGAGCCTGGTGGCTCAAGGCCAAGCAACTGCCCTGGCTGTATTGGCACGGCATGCTCAAGGGGCATGAGTGGCTGGCCAAGCCGGCCCGCCGGCATGCCGATCGAGAAGATACCCAGACCGCGAGAGGCTGATGATTCCTTCACGCTGGATTCCCCTGATCGGCTGGCTGCGCGGCTATCGGCGCGATGTGCTGGCGCGTGACCTGGTGGCGGCGGTGATCGTCACCCTGATGCTGGTGCCCCAGGCGCTGGCCTATGCCCTGCTGGCCGGCCTGCCGCCGGAGGTGGGGCTCTATGCCAGCATGCTGCCGCTGGTGATCTATGCCCTCTTCGGCACCAGCGCCACCCTGGCGGTAGGCCCGGTAGCGGTGGCTTCGCTGATGACCGCCTCGGCACTCTCCGGCATCGCGACTCCCGGCAGCGCGGAGTACGTGGGGGCGGCCCTGGTGCTGGCGGCGTTGTCCGGGCTGGTGCTGGTGGCCATGGGCCTGCTGCGTCTGGGATTCCTCGCCAACTTCCTCAGCCACCCGGTGATCTCGGGCTTCGTCACCGCCTCGGGCATCCTGATCGCCGCCAGCCAGTTGCGTCATGTGCTGGGCGTCGAGGCGTCCGGCCACAACCTGGTGGAGATGGGCTCGGCGTTGATCGCCTCGCTCGGGGAAGTCAACGTCATCACCCTGGCCATCGGTGGCGGGGTCTGGGTCTATCTGCTGCTGTGCCGGCGCCATCTCAAGGGCGGGCTGCGGCGCCTGGGGCTGTCGGCCACGCTCGCCGACCTGATGGCCAAGGCCGCCCCGGTCTCGGCGGTGGTCGTTACCACCCTGCTGGCCTGGGGGCTGGGCCTCGGGGAGCAGGGTGTGGCCCTGGTCGGCGAGGTGCCCAGTAGCCTGCCGTCCCTGGCCCTGCCGAGCCTGGATCCCGAGCTGTGGTCGAGCCTGTTGCCGGCGGCGGTGCTGATCAGCCTGGTGGGCTTCGTGGAGTCGGTCTCGGTGGCCCAGACCCTGGCCGCCAAGCGGCGCCAGCGGATCGATCCCAACCAGGAGCTGATTGCCTTGGGGCTGGCCAATATCGGGGCGGGCACGAGCGGCGGCTCGCCGGTGTCCGGCGGCTTCTCCCGGTCGGTGGTCAACTTCGAGGCCGGTGCCGCCACGCCACTCGCCGGTGCCTTCACCGCCCTGGGCATTGCCGTGGCCACCCTGGCGCTGACCACGCCCCTGGGCTTCCTGCCCAAGGCGACCCTTGCCGCCACGATCATCGTCGCGGTGGGCACCCTGATCGACCTGCCCGCCATCCGGCGCACCTGGGCCTACTCCCGGGCCGATGGCGTGGCCATGCTGGCGACCCTGGTGCTGACCCTCGTCCATGGCGTGGAGAGCGGCATCCTGGTCGGCGTGCTACTGTCGCTCGGCCTTCACCTGTACCGCACCAGTCGCCCGCACAGCGCGGTGGTGGGGCGGGTGCCCGGCAGCGAGCACTTCCGCAACGTGCGCCGCCACACGGTGGAGACCGATGAGCGGCTGGCGATCCTTCGCGTCGACGAGAGCCTCTACTTCGCCAACGCCCGCTACCTGGAGGACACCGTGATGTCGCTGGCGGTCCGCCAGCCGGGCCTTGAGCACATCGTGCTGGCCTGCCAGGCGGTCAACGTGATCGATGCCTCGGCGCTGGAGAGCCTGGAGGCGATCAACGCGCGCCTCAAGGATTCCGGCGTGGCGCTGCACCTGGCCGAGGTGAAGGGCCCGGTGATGGATCGCCTGCAGCACACCGAGTTCTGTCACGAGTTGACCGGCAAGGTCTTCCTGAGCACCTATGACGCCTGGCAGGAGTTGCGCGGTGTCGGCGACGGCCGCGAGTCGCGTCGCTGCGCCGAGATGCAGACGGGCAGCACGCCGGGCGAGACGTTCGACGTCGCGTCCGGGCCGCATCCGCGGATGCCCTGACGACAGGGCCATGGTGATCACGGAGCGCGAGGGCGCCGGGTAGGCCCCGCGTATTGGAAACTACCCATGTAAGTCCCGGGAATCGAGGAGAGAAAGCGTGGACTGGAGTTCATCCCTGCAGGGGCTGGCCGGCGGTGTGCTGATCGGCCTGTCCGCTACCTGGCTGATGGCCACCCTGGGCCGCATCGCCGGCATCAGTGGCATCGTCGGCACTCTGATCACCGCCCGCCCGAAGGGCGACAGCGCCTGGCGCCTCACCTTCGTGCTCGGCCTGATCAGCGGCCCCCTCGTGCTGATGCTGCTGGGCGGCGGCCTGGGCAACGTGGCGGGGGCCGCCGGCGAGGTGGTCGGCGAGCCCGCCGGCGGCGTGGCGCCGATGCTGGTCGCGGGCCTGCTGGTGGGCCTGGGCACCGGCCTGGGCAGCGGCTGCACCAGCGGCCACGGCGTCTGCGGCCTGTCGCGGCTCTCGGTGCGCTCGATGGTGGCGACCGTCACCTTCCTGGTGGCGGCCATCGTCACCGTCTACGTGGTTCGCCACCTGATCGGAGGTGGCGCATGAAGACGCTGATGGGCTATATCGCCGGGCTGATCTTCGGCCTGGGACTTGCCGTCTCCGGCATGACCGACCCGGCGCGGGTGCTGGGCTTCCTCGACCTCGCCGGCGACTGGGACCCGACCCTGATGTTCGTGCTGGGCGGCGCGGTGGTCACCAACTTCATCGGCTACCGGCTGGTGCTCAGGCGCTCCTATCCCCTGTTCGGCGAGCGCTTCCAGCTGCCCACCCGCCAGGACCTGGACGCCCGCCTGATCGGCGGCTCGGCGCTGTTCGGCATCGGCTGGGGGCTCTCCGGCTACTGCCCCGGGCCGGCCATCGCCTCCATCGCCGGGCTGAGCCTGCCGCTGGTCGCCATGCTGGCGGCGATGGTCGCCGGCTGGTTCCTGGCCAGGGCGATTCCCGCCCGAGGCTGAACTGACCGGCATCAAGCGACTCCCCCGCAGGCCCCGCCTGCGGGGGAGTCGTCGTCTACGACCATTGGATCTCCGGCATCGGCTTATATCGCTATCACCATTAACGCCGGCTTAATGGTGGCGTGACAGGATGTCGCACAACGAGAGGACCCCGCCATGCACGTACTGTTGATCGAGGATGACGCCCTGGTGGCCGCGGGTATTCGCGCCGGGCTCGCCGTGCACGACTATGCCGTCGATCACGTGGCCACCATTGCCGAGGCGCACCGCGCCCTGGAGAGCGTCGCCAGCGACGTGGTGATCCTCGATCGCGGCCTGCCCGATGGCGACGGCCTCGGCCTGCTCGCGGCGTGGCGCGATGCCGGGGTGACCACACCGGTGCTGGTGCTCACCGCCCGCGACGCGGTGAGCGACCGGGTGGCGGGGCTGCAGGGCGGCGCCGACGACTACCTGGTCAAGCCCTTCGACCTCGACGAGCTGGTGGCGCGGCTGCAGGCGCTGCTGCGCCGCGCCGCCGGGCGCTCCCACCCGCGCATCGAGCACGGCGCCCTGTGCCTCGACCCGGTGGCCCGGGAGGTGACCCTGCACGGCCGGCCGGTGGCGCTGTCGCGCCGCGAGCTGGTGCTGCTGGAGGCCTTCCTCCAGGCGCCGCGCAGCGTGCTCTCGGCCGACCAGCTCAAGGACAGCCTCTACGGCATGAGCGAGGACGTGGAGAGCAACGCCCTCAACGTGCATATCCACCACCTGCGCCGCAAGCTCGGCGGCGAGGTGATCGAGACGGTACGCGGCCTGGGCTACCGGCTGGGGCCGCCGCTGGGCGACACCGCCGGCGAGGCGCGCCGGTGAGCCTGCGCACGCGGCTGCTGCTGACCCTGGGCGTCACCCTGGCACTGCTCTGGGGACTGGCCGCCGCCTGGCTGCTGCGCGACCTGGAGGAGCAGTTCGTGGCCACCCTGGACCAGCGCCTGGCGCAGTCGGCGCGCATGGTGGCGGGGCTGATGGCCCAGCTGCCCCGGGAGGTGTGGCTGGAGGCCGATCCGGGGGCGCTGTCGATCCCGCCCATCGAGGGGCTGGCCTGCCAGGTGCACTCGCCGCGCGGCGAGATCATGGCGCGTACCCACAGCGACCTGGAGTCGATCCTGGCGGCGGGGGAGCGAGGGCACGCCTACCGCGAGGAGGAGGGCGTGTCCTGGCGGGTGTTCACCTACGAGCGCGACGGCCTGGTGATCACCACCGCCGACCGCATGGACGAGCGGGACCTGCTGCTGGGCAAGGTGATCAAGGCCGCCACGCTGCCCTTCGTGGTGGCCATGCTGGGCAGCCTGGTGGCGCTGTGGATCGGGGTGGTACGCGGCCTGGCGCCCATCGCGCGGCTGCGAGACTCCCTGGCGCGGCGCCATCCGGACGCCCTGGCGCCGGTGGCCACCTACGGGGTGCCCGCCGAGCTGCGCCCGCTGGTGGAGACGCTCAACGGCCTGCTCGCCCGCATCCAGCAGGCCATCGTGCGCGAGCAGCGCTTCACCAACGACGCCGCCCACGAGCTGCGCACGCCCCTCACCGCCATCAAGACCCACCTGCAGGTGGCCGGCCGGGTGGAGGGGGAGGCGGCGCGAGCGGCCGTCGATCACGCCGAGGAGGGCGTCGAGAGACTGGCGCGCATCCTCGACCAGTTGCTGATGCTGGCGCGGGTGGAGGGGCGCCTGACCTTCGAGGACGGCACCCTGTGCCGCCCCGCCGAGGTGGTGGCCCTGGCGCTGCGCGACAGCGGCGCGCCCACCTCGCGCTTCGCGCTGCCCCAGGCCTGGCCCGAGGCGACCCTGGCGCTGCCGCGGGAGCTGGCGGTGACCGCGCTGCGCAATCTGGTGGACAACGCCCTGCACCACGGCGGCGAGGGCAGCCGGGTGACGCTCGACGCCGTAAGCGAGCCGGAGGGCGACGTCACCTTCCGGGTGATCGACCAGGGGCCCGGGGTCGACGACGAGGCCCTGGCGCAGATGCCACGGCGCTTCTGGCGGGCCAGCAAGCAGCACGGCAGCGGCCTGGGGCTGGCCATCGTGGTCGCCATCGCCGAGCGCTTCGACGGCCACCTGGCATTCGTCCGCCCCGAGCGGGGCGGGCTGGAGGCTCGCCTGACCTTCCCGGTCCAGGCGAGCCCTACGGCCCAGGAGGGGCCATGAAGGAAGGCCCCGCGCCAGGGGTCATGACACAAGAGCCAATACACAAGAGCCAAGACACCAGAGGGGAATACCGATGACCAGCAAGAGGATCGCGAGCGGGCTCGGCCTGCTGCTGGGCGCCGGCCTGGCCGCCGGCCAGGTCCTGGCGCTCGAGGGGGACGCCGAGCGCGGCGAGGCGGCCGCGGGCACCTGCGTGGCCTGCCACCAGGCCGACGGCAGCGGCAAGAACGTGCCGGATGGCGAGTCCTGGCCGCGCCTGGCGGGTCTCGACGCCGAGTACCTCGCCAAGCAGCTGCACGACTTCAAGGCGGGGCGGCGCGAGAACGCCACCATGCTGCCTTTTGCCAACATGCTCGATGACCAGCAGATCGCCGACGTGGCGGCCTACTACAGCCAGCTGCCGGCCACCCAGGGCGAGGGCGGCGACGTCGACGCGGCGCTGCTCGAGCGCGGCGAGCGGCTCGCCACCCGGGGCGACTGGGATGACTACATCGTCTCCTGCAAGAGCTGCCATGGCCCCGGCAACCAGGGCGTGGGCGGCACCTTCCCGGGCATCGCCGGCCAGCACGCCGGCTATATCGAGAGCCAGCTGCGTGCCTGGCAGACCGAGGAGCGCGGCAACGACCCGCAGCACCTGATGGGGGCCGTCGCCCAGCGCATGAGCGACGAGGATATCACTGCCGTGGCGGCCTGGCTGGCCAGCCAGCCGGCGTCCGACGAGTAAGGGGGAAGACGAGATGATGATTCGCAGCAAGACGCTGGCTCTGGCCGGCGCGACCCTTGCCGCCGGTGCCAGCCTGGTGGCCTGGGCCGAGACCGAGGGGCACCCCTACGACACGCTGGTGGAGATGGGCTACCCGGCACCCCAGGAGGGCGAGCTGGTCCACGTGCCGCCGACCATGGAGGACCTCGAGGAGGCCGACATGCGTCCCGAGACCAAGGCGGTCATCCGGCGCGGCCATGACCTCTTCACCGATACCCAGCAACTGCGCGGCGAGAACGTCTTCAACGACATGAACTGCTCCAGCTGCCACCTGGGCGAAGGCCGCCAGCCCTTCAGCGCCCCGGTGTGGCCGGCGGCGGTGACCCTGCCGGACTTCCGCGGCAAGAATGGCCACGTCAACAACCTCGAGGAGCGCATCGCCGGCTGCTTCGCCTACTCCATGAACGGCACCCCGCCCGAGTACGGCAGCGACGACATGCTGGCGCTCTCCGCCTATCACCAGTGGCTGGCCAAGGGCGCCCCCATGTATCCGGACCAGCCCATCTACGGGCGCGGCTTCCCGGCCCCGGAGAAACCCGAGGAGCTGAGCTACGAGAACGGCGAGGCGCTCTACCAGGAGCAGTGCGCGGTCTGCCAC
>JBKHEO010000101.1:0-7634 GCA_046540755.1 Halomonas sp.
GGCTGGCGGATATCGCTGTAGGTGAAGTACTTCTCGGCGTAGATCCGGTAGTGCTCCGGGTAGTCCTGGATGATATGGCGCGACAGCAGCGCCAGGTCGCGGGCCGAGGAGTAGTGGTCGTCGTCCGGCAGGCCGGTGGCGTTGCGGAAGTTGGTGTTGGTCAACCCCAGGCGGTCGACGTGCTGGTTCATCAGGTCGGCGAAGGGCGCCTCGCCGCCGGACAGGTGCTCGGCCACCGCCACGCTCGCATCGTTCCCGGACTGGATAATGATGCCGTAGAGCAGGTCGCGGATGGAGACCTCGCTGTCCACCTCGATGAACATCTTGGAGCCCCCGGTGCGCCACGCCTCCTCGCTGACCGGCACGGTGTCATCCATGGCGATATTGCCGCGGTCGAGCTCGCGCTCCACCAGATAGGCGGTCATCAGCTTGGTCAGGCTCGCCGGCGGCAGCCGCTCGTCCGAGTTATGCTCAGCCAGCACCCGGCCGCTGTCGGCGTCCATCAGGATCCAGGAACTGGCCTTCAGCTGCGGCGGCGAGGGGATCAGGGTCTGCGGCAGGGGTGCCGGGTCCGGGGTGGGCTCGTCCTGGGACGCCGCGGGAAGCGCGAACAGCAGCGCCAGGCAGGCCAGCAGCAGCGCCAGGCAGGCCAGCAGGCGGCGGGGACGCAAGGGGAACAGCTCTTTCATGGGGCGACTCTCGTCAGGACGTTCGGGATAGGGGGCGAGGCCGATCACTCGGCCTCCTTGACGATGAAACTCTCGTGGAAACCGGCCTGGCCGAGCGCCTCGCGGACCGACTCCAGCTGGTCGGCGCGGGCGATCGGGCCGACCTGGACGCGATGGGACCCGCCGGCCTCGGCCACCCGCACCGGCTGGGAGAGCTCGGCCTGCAACCGCGCCCTGAGCGCCCGGGCGCCGTCGGCGGAGCCCAGTGCCGCCACCTGCAGGTAGCGAGGGCGGCCCTCGGCGGGCGCTGCCTCCGCCGACGCCCCGGACCCCGCCGCGTCGGCGGTGGGCGCGGAGGCGGCCAGCCGCTCGGCCCCTTCACGGGCCGCGTCGGAGACGCCCGGGGGGCGCACCTGCTCCCCGCCACCGCCGCCATTCTCGGCCAGCCAGCGATCGACATCGATCGCCTCGACTCGCACCCGGCCGGTGCCATCGTCGAGGATGTCCAGACGCGCCGCAGCGGCGTAGGAGAGGTCGATCTCGCGGTCGCTGTGGAAGGGGCCACGGTCGTTGACCCGCACGATCACCGAGCGCCCGTTGTCCAGGCTGGTGACGCGGGCGAAGGTCGGCAGCGGCAGCGAGCGGTGGGCCGCCGACATCTTGTACATATCGTAGATCTCGCCGTTGGAGGTGGCGTAGCCGTGAAACTTCTCGCCATACCAGGAGGCCTTGCCCTCGCGGGAATAGCCCCGGGCATCGGGCAGCACGCGGTAGGTCTTGCCCCACACCTCGTAGCTTTCGCGGTTGCCGCCCCGGGAGCGCGGCTCGTGGCGCGGCTCGGCATCGGGGACCTCGCTGACGTCGGGCGGCTCCTGGGGATAGGCGTCACCGGCGAGGGCGTAGCGCCCGCCACCGCTCCCGCCCGCCTTGGCGGCGCGCTCGCCGTCATCGGCGGGCGGCTGCCCGCCGCCGCCGGCACAGCCGGCCAGGGTCGCCACCAGCAGGATCGTGGACCAACGCAGGGTCATGGGCGCGCCTCCTCGTCGTCGCCGCCGTCCACCGCCTCGAGCCAGTGGGCCTCGAGCTCGCGCGCCGCGGCGATCGCCTCGGCCAGCTCGACCACCGCCAGAGCGTAGAGGTGGCTGTGGTTGTAGCGGGTGATCACGTAGAAGTTGTGCGCCCCGAGCCGGTAGTGCCAGTTCCCCTCGCCCTCCTCCACCGCCACCGGCAGCAAACGGGCATCGTCGTCGATATCGTCCGGCACCGCGATGCCGGCCTCACGCAGCGCGTCGGCGCGGGTCGCCGGCGGGCGGGCCGCACGATTGAAGTCTATCCCCTCCGGGGGGGTGTCCGGCCCGTCGGCGCCGTGCACGATAGGCTCCCCCTCGCGCCAGCCGTGCTCGGCGAAGTAGTTGGCCACGCTGCCGATGGCATCCACCGGGTTGGTCCAGAGGTCGCGCATGCCGTCGTCGTCGAAGTCCACCGCGTAGGCGCGATAGCTGGTGGGGATGAACTGCGGGTAGCCCATGGCCCCAGCATAGGAGCCCTGGGGCTCGTCCGCCGGGACCTCCTGCTCGTGGGCGATCTCCAGGAAGGCGCCGAGCTCGCGGCGGAAGAAGTCGCCGCGGGAGGGGTGGTGAAAGGCCAGGGTGGCCAGGGAGTCGATCACCCGGTGGTTGCCGGTGATGCGCCCATAGCGGGTCTCCACCCCGAGGATGGCGGCGATGATCTCCTGGGGCATGCCATGCTCGGCCTCGGCGCGGGCGAAGGCATCGGCGTGGGCCTCCAGGAAGGCGACGCCGGCGTGGATGCGTTCGGCGTCGAGGAAGATGGCGCGATACTCGTCCCAGCGCAGGCGGCGCTCGGCGGCGCCGGACATGGCGTCGAGCACCTCCTGGCGGAAGCGAGCCTCTCGCATGGCCTCGGTGAGCCAGTCGCGGTCGATGCCGCTGGCGGCCACCTCCTCGACCAGCGACCGGGAGCCGGCATGACGCTCCGGGTCGAACTCCTGGGCGGCCAGCGGCGAGGCGCCCAGCAGCGCCCCCCAGGCCAGCGCGGCCAGGCGCGCGCTCCTTCCCTGAAAGCATGACGGCGTCATGTGTGGCCTCCTCCTGTCGGCCCCGCCTGCCTGGCTATCTCGGCAGCAATCGGCGGTGGGCGTGAATGGCCATGAGAATACCGAAACCGGCCATCAAGGTCACGCCGGAGGTGCCGCCATAGCTGACCAGCGGCAGCGGCAGGCCCACCACCGGCAGCAGGCCGCTGACCATGCCCACGTTGACGAAGACATAGATGAAGAAGG
Source organism: Halomonas sp. (assembly GCA_046540755.1). Classification (GTDB taxonomy): domain Bacteria; phylum Pseudomonadota; class Gammaproteobacteria; order Pseudomonadales; family Halomonadaceae; genus Halomonas. Next base: position 2,971 of record JBKHEO010000101.1, read on the forward strand.
TCAGGATCAGGCTGCCCGCCAGCAGGCGTCCGAAGGTCTCCTGGGCCTCGGCGGCTAGCCACAGACCGCGGCAGACGATCAGCAGGTAGAGCATCAGGAAGGCGAACATGCCCACCAGCCCGAACTCCTCGCCGAGCACCGCGACGATGAAGTCGGTGTGCCGTTCAGGGAGGAACTCCAGCTGCGACTGGGTGCCCTCGAGCCAGCCCTTGCCCAGCACCCCGCCGCTGCCGATGGCGGTGGTCGACTGGATGATGTTCCATCCCGAGCCCAGAGGGTCGCTGTCGGGGTCGAGGAAGGTCAGCACGCGGCGCCGCTGGTAGTCGTGCATGTTCAACCACAGCAGCGGCAGGGCGGCGGCGGCCAGCGCCCCCAGCCCGGCGATGAAGCGCCAGGAAAGCCCCGCCAGCAGCACCACGAAGACACCCGAGGCCCCCACCAGCAGGGAGGTGCCGAGATCCGGTTGCCTGGCGATCAGCACCACCGGCCCGCCGATGATCAGCGCGCACACCGCCAGGTCGCGAAGCCTCGGCGGCAGCTCGCGGCGGCTCAGGTAGGCCGCCACCATCAGCGGCATGGCGAGCTTCATCAACTCCGAGGGCTGGAAGCGGATGACGCCGGGGATCACCAGCCAGCGCTGGGCGCCCATGCCCATGTCGCCCACCAGCTCCACCGCCACCAGCATGATCACCCCCAGCAGGTAGGCGGGCAGCGCCCAGCGCATCATGGTCGCCGGGGAGAGCCGGGCAATCACGACCATCCCCCCCAGCGCCACCGCGAGGCGGATGCCCTGGGCGGTGACCGTCTCGAGACGCTGCCCGCTGGCGCTGTAAATGATGCCCAGCCCCGCGACCATCAGCAGCAGCAGCATGCCCAGCAGCCAGGGGTCCAGATGCAACCGCTCCCACAGACCGCGGCGGCGGCGCATGCCGCTGGCCGGGGCCTTGACCGGATGCGGCCGCCAGGCACGGGTGAGGTCGCTCAGCGCCATGGGTCAGTTCCCCGCCACTTCGCCATCATCTTCCTCCATCTCCTCGCGGACCTCCTCCACGTCGATGTCATCCTCGTCCAGCAGCCAGGCATCGGTCATGGCCCGGGCCAGGTGGGCGGCATGGGTGCTACCCCCGCCGGCGTTCTCGACGATCACCGCCACCGCGATCTGCGGATCCTCCAGCGGCGCGAAGGCCATGAACAGCGCATGGTCGCGCAGCCGCTCGGCGAGCTCCTCGGCGTCGTACTTCTGGTCCTGTCCCAGCGAGAAGACCTGGGCGGTGCCCGACTTGCCGCCCATGCGGTAGTCCAGCCCCTCGCCGGTGCGCCGGGCCGTGCCCTCGCTGCCGGAGATCACCTTCTCCATGCCGGAGAAGACGTGGTCCCACCAGTCGTCGCTGGACAGGGTGATGCCTTCCGGGGTCTCCGGCAGCACCCTGGGCACGGCGTCGTCGCCCACCGCCTTGGCCAGGCGCGGCTTGACCCATTCGCCGCGGTTGGCGAGCACCGACGTGGCGGTGGCCAGTTGCAGTGGAGTGACTTGCCAGTAGCCCTGGCCGATGCCCACCGAGAGGGTCTCGCCGGGATACCAGGACTGGCTGTAGCGATCGCGCTTCCAGTCCCGAGAGGGCATCAGGGCAGGACTCTCGCCCTGGATATCGTGCCCCACCCGGGTGCCGAAGCCGAAGTCGGTCATGTTGTCATGGATGCGGTCGATGCCCAGCTCATGGGCCAGGGTGTAGTAGTAGGTGTTGTTCGACACCGCGATGGAGCGCTCCAGGTCGACCCGTCCATGCCCCCAGCGCAGCCAGTTGCGATAGCGGCGGCTATCGTTGGGCAGCTTGAAGTAGCCGGGATCGTTGATGGTGGAGGAGGGGGTAATCTTCTCCTCTACCAGACCAGCCAGCGCCAGGAAGGGCTTGATGGTGGAGCCCGGCGGATACTGGCCGCGGATGGCGCGATTGTAGAGCGGCAGGTCGAGGTCCTCCTGCAGCGCCCGGTAGGAGGCGATATCGATGCCGGTGACGAAGCGGTTGCTGTCGAAACCGGGGGCCGAGACCATCGCCAGGATCTCGCCGCTGTCGGGCTCGATGGCGACGATGGAGCCGCGCCGACCATCGAGCAGGTCGTAGGCCAGGCGCTGCAGCTCCATGTCCAGGGTCAGGGTCAGGTTCTTGCCGGGCTCCGGGTCCGTGCGATCCAGCTCGCGTAGCACGCGGCCGCGGGCATTGGTCTCCACCTTGCGCAGCCCGGCCTCGCCATGCAGCTGGTCCTCGTAGAAGTGCTCCACCCCGGTCTTGCCGATGAAGTGGGTGCCCGCGTAGCGCCCGGCATCGAGGCGCTCGAGCTCCTCGGCATTGATGCGCCCCACGTAGCCCAGCGCATGGGAGAGCACCTCGGCATCCGGGTAGTAGCGCAGCAACTGGGCCTCCACCTCCACCCCGGGAAGCAGATGGCGATTGACCGCCAGGCGGGCGATCTGACCCTCGCCCAGGTCGCTCATCAAAAGCGCCGGCTGGAAGGGGCGCTGTGGCTGGGCGGAGCGCATCCGAAATGCCTCGGCCTCCTTCTCGGAGAGATCGAGGATCTCCACCAGGCGGTCCAGGGTGGCGCCGAGATCCTCGACCCGCTCGCGCACCAGGGTCAGGTTGTAGGTCGGGCGGTTCTCCGCCAGCAGCTCACCGTTGCGGTCGTAGATCAGCCCGCGAGTGGGCGGCAGCGGCTCGACCCGCACCCGGTTCTTCTCGGAGCGGGTGATAAAGACCTCGTGCTGGACCACCTGCAGGTAGGCCAGGCGCCCCATCAGCAGGCCGGTGAGGCTGATCACCACCAGCGCGGCCAGCAGCGCCCGCGCCCGGAAGATGCGCAGCTCCTGCTCGGGACTCTTGAGGTTTTGGCGGGACTTTCGCATCGGGCATCCGCTCCGGCGTGGGGCGATTCAGCGGTGGTAGGGGTGGCCGACCATCAGGGTCCAGGCGCGGTAGAGCTGCTCGGCGAGCAGGATACGCACCAGCGGATGCGGCAGGGTCAGCGGCGACAGCGACCAGCGCTGATCGGCGGCGGCGGAGAGCTCGGTGTCCAGGCCATCGGGGCCGCCCACCAGCAACGCCACGTCGCGCCCCGCCATGCGCCATGCCTCGGCCTGCTCGGCCAGGCGCTCGGTGCTCCACGCCTTGCCGCCCACCTCCAGCGCCACCCGGAGCTCGTCACCGCGCAGGCGGGCGCGGATACGCTCGGCCTCGACGGCCACGGCCCGCGCCGTGTCGGCGTTCTTGCCGCGCTGCCCCGGGGCGATCTCCTCCACCGTCAGGGCGAAGTCCCGGGGCAGGCGCCTGCGGTAGGTCTCCACGCCCTCCTCGACCCAGGCCGGCATGCGCGTACCCACCGCCAGCAGGCGGAGCCTCATGCCCCGGAGATCTCGCTGTCGCGCTCCAGGTCGCTGGGCAGGTCCGCCCACAGCCGCTCCAGGTCGTAGAGCTGGCGCGTCTCGGGAAGCATGACGTGGACCACCACGTCACCGAGGTCCACCAGCACCCAGTCGGTGCCGGCCTCGCCCTCCACACCACGGGGCTGCAGGCCCTGCTCCTTGGCCCGTTCCACCACCCGCTGCGCCAGCGCCGTCACATGGCGACTGGAGGTAGCGCTGGCGATGATCATCAGGTCGGTCACGCTGGTCAGCCGCGAGACGTCTAGCTGGACGATGTCCTTGGCCTTGAGTTCTTCCAGCGCGTCCACCGCCAGAGTCTTGAGTGCGTCGATGTGCATAGGGTCTTCTGTCAGGCTGTCGTTGAACGGGCATTGTAACGCCTTGACCGCCGGCTGGCAGGCCGCGTTCACCGGCGGAGGGGGTGGCGATAGAGGCCGTGGGTCAGGATATGGTGCTCCACCGCCTCGGGGAGCAGGTAGCGCACGCTGCGCCCCTCGCCCAGGCGGCGGCGCAACCCGGTGGCCGAGATCGCCATCCGCGTCGGCAGCGCCAGACGCAGGAGGCCCCCGGCGGGGCGCGCCATCAGCCCTTCGACGTCCTCGCACTCGCGCCCGGCGATCAAGTCGTGCAGTGCCGCCGGCAGCGGCGCCTCGAAGTCGGGGCGGTCGATCACCACCAGGTTGGCCAGGCCGAAGAGACGCTCGGGGGCATGCCACTCGGCCAGGCGCAGGAAGGCGTCGTGGCCCAGCGCCATCACCAGCCGCGCCGACTCGCCCAGCTCCTCGCGCAGCGAGGCCAGGGTGTCGGCGCTGTAGGAGGGCCCCTCGCGGGCCAGCTCCCGGTCGTCGGCGACCAGGCCCGGGGTGTCGCCGACCCCCAGGCGCAGCAGCTCGAGACGGGTCTCGGGCGCCACCCGCGGCTCGCCGCGCAGCGGCGGTGCCTTGGCCGGGATCAGGTGCACCCGGTCGAGGGCCAGCACCTCGTGGAGCTCGACGGCGCTGCGCAGGTGGCCGAGATGGACGGGGTCGAAGGTACCGCCCAGCATGGCGACCCGCGGCGGCCGCCCGGCGCCGTGCTGCCGGGGATGCCGCCCGCTCACCGGCGGATCTGACCGTCGCCGAACACCAGGTACTTGCGGGTGGTCAGGCCCTCAAGGCCCACCGGGCCGCGGGCGTGGAGCTTGTCGGTGGAGATGCCGATCTCGGCGCCCAGCCCATACTCGAAGCCGTCGGCGAAGCGGGTGGAG
>JBKHEO010000102.1:0-7548 GCA_046540755.1 Halomonas sp.
CTAGCTTCCAGCCGCGAAGCGGCGCTCTTCCAGCTTAAAGCTCACGAGCGTGGGATACGCAGCACCTGCCCCACCCGGATCACGTCACCGTTGAGCTCGTTGGCCTGCTTGAGACGGCCCATCGGCACGTCGTGGCGGGCGGCGATCTCCGAGAGGGTGTCGCCGGGCCGGATGCGGTACTCGTTGCCCGCCGTGCTGCGCTCGTTGTCGCGCTGCCAGGCCAGCAGGCTGGCCGGGGGCGGGTTGGCCTGGAAGTGGGCCTCGATGCCATCGAAGAGGGCCTGGGCCAGCCCCTGCTGGTGGCCGGGCTCCTTCAGGCGGCGCTCCTCGTCGGGGTTGGAGATGAAGCCGGTCTCCACCAGCAGCGAGGGAATGTCGGGCGACTTCAGCACCATGAAGCCGGCCTGCTCCACCTGCGACTTGTGCAGCCGGTTGACCCCGCCCAGGCGGTCGAGCACCTGGCCGCCGATGGCCAGGGAGTCGTTGAGGGTGGCGGTCATGGTGAGGTCGAGCAGCACCCCGCGCAGCACCTCGTCCTTGTCCTTGAGCGACAGGTTGCCGTCGACCCCGCCGATCAGGTCGGCGCGGTTCTCGCTCTCGGCCAGCCACTGGGCGGTCTCGGAGGTGGCTCCGCGCTGGGAGAGGGCGAACACCGAGCTGCCGCTGGGTCGCGGGCTGTTGAAGGCGTCGGCGTGGAGGGAGACGAAGAAATCCGCCTTCTGCTCCCGGGCGATCTGCGTGCGCTCGCGCAGGCCGACGTAGTAGTCGCCGTCACGGATCATCACGGCGCGAAACCCCTCGGCGGCATCGATCCGCTCCTGCAGGCGCTTCGCGATGGCCAGCACCAGGTCCTTCTCGCGGGTGCCGGCAGGGCCGATGGCGCCGGGATCCTCGCCGCCGTGGCCGGCATCGACGGCGATGATGATGTCGCGCTTGGGGTGCGGCTGGGCCCGCTGCAGGGCCGTCGAGGCCTCGGACGACACCTTGTCGCCACCGGCCGTCGCCTCGGTTCGGGCCCGCTTGGCGGCGATCTCCTGGTCGCGGATCATCGCCTCGATGGGGTCGATGGGGTCCTCCACCGCGCTCTCGCCCGGATACTCCAGGTCCACCACCAGGCGATGGCCGTACTGGTCGTTGGGCTCCAGCGTGAAGTGGCGGGGCTCGACCTCTCGCTCGAGCTCCAGCACCACGCGCAGGCCGTCACCGTCGCGATCGCCGCTGCGGATCCGCCCGATGGCGCTGCCGGTGAGGTCCAGGTCCGCCAGGTCGGCGCCCATGCGGCTGTCGTCGAGGTCGATCACCAGGCGGCGAGGGTTGTCGAGGGAGAAGACATCGGTGCGGGTGGGTGAGGCGAGATCGAACACCAGGCGGGAGTGGTCGGGCGCCGCCCACAGGCGCAGCTTCTCCACCTCACCCGCCGCGGCGTCCAGGGACGCCATCGTGATCAGCAGCCCGCCGAGCAGGCATGCGGCGATGCGTCTCATGCACCATCCTCGCCGTCGGCGTCGTCACGGCGCCACGCCACAACGCGCGGCTCCTCGGCGAGGCGCGCCAGCACCGCGCGACCCAGGTCGCTTGTCGCCTCGAGGCGGGCCTCGCGCCCCGCCCCGAGCACGCGCAACGAGACGCACAGGTCGGGAGGGGGCAGCCAGCCCTCGCCGCGGCCGGGCCACTCGATCAGGCTCAGGGCGTCGTCGCCGAGCAGATCGCGGCCGCCGATGAACTCCAGCTCCTCGGGGTCAGCGAGGCGGTAGAGGTCGAAGTGGTAGACCCGAATGCCGTCCAGGGCGTAGGGCTCCACCAGAGTGTAGGTGGGACTCTTCACCGCCCCGCGGTGACCACAGGCGCGCAGCACGCCGCGGGTCAGGGTGGTCTTGCCGGCGCCCAGCTCGCCCTCGAGATGGACCCGCCCGCGCGCCCCCAGGGCACGCCCCAGGCACTCGCCCAGGGCCACCTGTGAGGCTTCATCATCGAGTCGCAGCCGCATCGCCCTCGCCCTTACCATCACCCACGGTCGGGTTGACCAGAATTCGCGCATAGGATGCCAGATCCCCGGCCAGCAGACCACGCTCCCCGGCCGCCGCCGCGGCCCGGTCCGCGGCCAGGGCGTGCACCACCACGCCGACCCGTGCCGCGACCTCCGGGGAGAGCCCCTGGGCCAGCAGCGCCAAGAGCATCCCGGTGAGCGCATCGCCCATGCCGCCGCTCGCCATGCCGGGGTTGCCCTCGGCGCAGACGGCGAGCCCCGAAGGCCCGGCCACCAGGGTGCCGGCCCCCTTGAGGATGATCACCCCGCCGTAGCGGCGGCGCAGCGCCAGCGCCGCCGCGGGACGATCCGCCTCCACCTCGGCGGCGGTGCACCCCAGCAGGCGCCCCGCCTCGCCGGGGTGAGGCGTCAGGATCCACGCCTCGCGCCTCTCCTCACGAAAGCGCGTCGCCAGCAGGTTGAGGCCATCGGCGTCCACCACCAGGGGCCTCTCGGCGGCCAGCGCCGCCTGCAACATCCCCTGCCCCCAGCTGCCCTGGCCAAGGCCCGGCCCCACCGCCAGGACGTCGGCCTGCTCGGGCAGGGCCCCCAGGTCGGCGGCGCCGCGCACGCCGTGGACCATCACTTCGGGGCGGCGCACCAGGCTCGCCGTGACGTGCTCGGGCGCAGTGGCCAGGCTCACCTTGCCGGCCCCCAGCCGGGCGCAGGCCTCGGCGGCGAGCAGCGCGGCCCCGCCGAAGCCGGGGGCCCCGCCGAGGATCAGCGCATGGCCGCAGCCCCCCTTGTGGGCGGTCCGGGGGCGCGGCGGCAGCCAGGCCTCGATCAGCCCTGCCTCCAGCCGCTCGGCCGCCGGGACGAGGTCGGCCTCGGCCGCCGCATCCACGCCCAGGTCGCGGAAGAGCCGCTCACCCACATGGTCCGCGGCGGCGCCGGTGTAGAGCCCCAGCTTGTCGCCGATGAAGGTCACGGTGGCGCTCGCCTTCACCGCCTCGCCCAGCACCGCGCCGGTGTCGGCATGCAGGCCCGAGGGGATATCGATGGCCAGCACCGGCCTGGCGCTTTCGTTGACCGCGGCGATCGCCTCGCGGAAGGCGCCGCGCACCTCGCCGGAAAGCCCGGTGCCCAGCAGGGCGTCCACCAGCACCTCGCCCTCGGGGCGCAGGCCGGGCGCCCAGGGCTCGGCACCGACGCCGGCCGCGGTGGCCATGTCGGCGGCACGGCGGGCGTCGCCGCCGAGCTCGTCGATGCCCTTGAGCAGGATGCGCTGCACGGCGAGCCCCTCGGCGGCGGCCAGGGCGGCCAGCACATGGCCGTCGCCGCCATTGTTGCCGGCACCGCACAGCACCGTGAGCGAGCGGGCCTGCGGCCAGCGCGTGCGCAGCGCCTGCCAGGCGGCGGCGCTGGCGCGCTGCATCAGGGCGAAGCCCGCCACGCCCCCCTCGATGGTGCGGCGGTCGAGTTCACGCACCTGCTCGGCGCGGTAGAGCGGGTGCAGGGTCAGGGCATTTCGGGCGTCGGCGGCCATGCGGTGTCTCCCGGGTCGCGATGCTTTACCATGGTAAGGGCTCGGCAAGAGCCTTCAGTCGAACAGTGTAAAGCCTTCGCGGCCGTCGCCAAGTGGCGCCGGCCCCCTTCACGGTGTTTCCGCGATCATGTCCTCCCCGTCCGCCGCCACCGACGCCCCCGAACCGCATGCCCTGGCCGGGCGCCTGCGCCGCTGGGCCGAGGAGCTCGGCTTCCAGCAGCTGGGCATCACCGACGTGGACCTGGCCGAGGACGAGGCGCGCCTGGCGCGCTGGCTGGCGGCGGGCCATCACGGCGAGATGGGCTTCATGGCCAGGCACGGCACCAAGCGCACCCGGCCGGAGGAGCTGGTGCCGGGCACCGTGCGGGTGGTCAGCGTACGCCTGGACTACCTGCCCGCGGAGGTGGAGACCCTGGAGACGCTGGCACGACCGGAGACGGCCTACGTCTCGCGCTACGCCACCGGGCGCGACTACCACAAGCTGATGCGCAAGCGCCTGGCGACCCTGGCCAAGCGGCTCGAGGCCGAGGTGGGCCCCTTCGGCTACCGCGCCTTCGTCGACTCGGCGCCGGTGATGGAGCGGGCGCTGGCGCGCAAGGCGGGGCTCGGCTGGGTCGGCAAGAACGCCATGCTGCTCCACCCCCGGGCCGGCTCCTGGTTCTTCCTGGGCGAGCTCTATACCGACCTGCCGCTGCCGGTGGACCCGCCCTTCGAGGGGGAGCACTGCGGCAGCTGCAGCGCCTGCCGCACGGCCTGCCCCACCGACGCCATCGTCGAGGACCGGGTGGTGGATGCCCGGGCCTGCATCTCCTACCTCACCATCGAGCTGCACGGGGCGATCCCCGAGCGCTACCGCGAGGCCATGGGCAACCGGGTGTTCGGCTGCGACGACTGCCAGCTGGTCTGCCCCTTCACCCGCTTCGCCCGCCCCACCGCCGAGGCGGACTTCACCCCGCGCCACGCCCTGGACCGTGCGAGCCTGCTCTCGCTGTTCGCCTGGGGCGAGGAGGAGTTCCTGGAGAAGACCGCCGGCAGCCCGATCCGCCGGATCGGCTACGAGCGCTGGCTGCGCAACCTCGCCGTGGGGCTCGGCAACGCCCCCTGGAGCGAGGCGGTGGAGGCCGCGCTGCACGCGCGGCTGGCCTACCCCTCCGATCTGGTGCGCGAGCATGTGCGCTGGGCCCTGGCCCGGCAGCGGGAGAAGCGCCAACAACTGATAGCCGTCAACTGATGGCTGGAAGCTTGTAGGAGGCCAGCTCTGCTGGGCGATGGAGGCCGAAGGCCCCCCGGCGGAGGCCAACGAAGGCCGGGAAACCCCGCCAGGCGCCTGGCGGCGCCGGTCGCGCAGCATGGCTGCCCTCCTACAACGTGATTCGCGGCAATCCGTGTAGAATCTCGCTCAACGCTTACGGCTCCCGGCGAAGCCGGGTCATTCCTCCTCGTCGTTCTGCGGTCCCGCCAGACGCAGGAAGGTCTCGCGGTAGTGGGCAAGCTCGGCGATGGACTCCTTGATGTCGTCCATGGCCAGGTGGACGTTGCGCTTCCTGAAGCCGGCCAGGGCGCCGGGGTTCCAGCGCTTGGCCAGCTCCTTGAGGGTCGAGACATCCAGGTTGCGGTAGTGGAAAAAAGCCAGCAGCGCCGGCATCTCGCGCTCCAGGAAGCGGCGGTCCTGGTGCACGCTGTTGCCGCACATGGGGGAACTGCCGGGCGCCACGTGCTCGCGCAGGAACTCGAGCGTGCGCCGCTCCGCCTCGGCGGTGTCGACATCGCTCGCCCTGACCCGCGCGGTCAGCCCCGACTCCCCGTGGGTCTTCGTGCACCACTCGTCCATGGCGTCGAGCAGGGCGTCGGGCTGGCGGACGGCGAGCACCGGCCCCTCGGCGATCACCTTGAGCTCGGCGTCGGTGACCAGGGTGGCCACCTCGATGATGCGCTCCTTCTCCGGGTCGAGCCCGGTCATCTCGAGGTCGATCCACACCAGGCGCTGCTGGCGGGGATCGGGCGTGTCGTCTTTGGTGGGCGCGGTCGAGCTCATGGGGGCATCGTCTCCTGCGGGGCCGGCTCGCAACCTCGCGACAGCCGGCGTCATGGATGAGTACAATACCCTCATTGTACCGAGCTTCAGGGCCCCATGAGCAAACGCAAGCTGAGCCGCCAGCAGCGCTGGCGCGTCGAGAAGATCCAGGCGGAACGCGCCGAACGCGCCGCCCGGCGCGATGCCCGCGACGGCGAGCAGCTGGCCGCTGGGGAGTACGGCCCCGAACGGCCCGGGCGAGTGGTCGCCCACTTCGGCCGCACCCTGGAGGTGCGTGCGGAGGACGACGACACCCCCGTGCGCTGCCACCTGCGCGCCAACCTCGAAGGCCTGGTCACCGGCGACCGGGTGGTGTGGCGCGGCCGCGAGGACGCCGAGGGGCGCACCGTGGAGGGTGTCGTGGTGGCCCGGGGCGAGCGCGACAGCGTGCTCGAGCGCCCCGACGCCCGGGGCCAGCTCAAGCCGGTGGCCGCCAACATCGACCAATTGCTGATCGTGTTCGCCGTGGAGCCCGAGCCCCACCCCAACCTGATCGACCGCTATCTGGTGGCCGCCGAGGCCACCGGCATTCCCCCGGTGCTGGTGCTCAACAAGGTCGACCTGCTGCCGGAGGGGGGTGGCGAGCTGATGGCGCTGCTCGAGCGCTACGCCGCGCTGGGCTATCCGGTGGTCGCCACCACCACCGCCCGGCAGGACGGCCTCTCGGCCCTGCTGGCGCGCCTGGCCGGGCGCACCTCGGTGTTCGTCGGCCAGAGCGGCGTGGGCAAGTCCTCGCTGATCGACCGCCTGCTGCCCGACGAGGAACTTCGCATCGGCGCGCTGTCCAAGGAGTCGCGCAAGGGCACCCACACCACCACCACCGCGCGGCTCTACCGCCTGCCGCAGGCCCAGGGTGCCGAGCTGATCGACTCCCCCGGGATCCGCGAGTTCGGCCTGACCCATCTGGACGAGCGGCAGGTCAGCGAGGGCTTCATCGAGTTCCGCCCCCTGCTGGGGCGCTGCCGCTTCCGCGACTGCCGCCATCGCCACGAGCCCGGTTGCGCCCTGCTCGAGGCGGTGGCGCGCGGCGAGATCCACCCCGAGCGCTTCGCCAGCTACCGGCGCATCCTCGACTCCCTGGAATAGGCCCAGGCCCAGAACACGCCCAAGCCCGTAAAAGCAAAGGAGAGCCCCATGAGTTCCGAAGCCAACCTGCTGCCGCTGATCGTCGAGCCGGAGCAGCTCGCCGAGCACCTCGACGAACCGTCGCTGCTGATCGTCGACGTGCCGATGCGCGCCGAGAGCTACGCCGAGGGCCATGTGCCCGGCGCGGTGTTCCTCGACAAGGCTCGCCTGATGCGCGGCGAGGGCGAGGTCCCCTGCCTCGAGCCCACCGTCGAGCAGCTCTCGGCGCTGTTCAGCGAGCTGGGCCTGACCCGCGACACCCACGTGGTCGCCTACGACGACGAGGGCGGCGGCTGGGCGGGTCGCCTGCTGTGGACCCTGGAGCTGATCGGCCATACGCGCTACTCCTACCTCAACGGCGGCATCCACGCCTGGCGCGAGGCGGGCCAGCCGGTCGCCACCCAGGCCAGCCACCCCACCCCCAGCGACTACCAGGCGGAGATCCTCCACCCCGAGGTACTGATCGATCGCAGCGAGCTGGCCGAGCGCCTGGGCGAGAAGGGCTTCGCGGTATGGGACGCCCGCTCCCCCGCCGAGTATCGCGGCGAGAAGGGCGAAAACCGGCGCCTCGGCCACGTCCCCGGGGCGGTGAACCTGGAGTGGACCGAGGCCATGGACCGCGAGCGCGCCCTGCGCATCCGCGACTACGCGGAGCTGATCACCGAGCTGGAGGCGCTGGGGCTGACCCCGGACATGGAGGTGGTCACCCACTGCCAGAGCCATCACCGCAGCGGTTTCACCTGGCTGGTGGGCCGGGCGCTCGGTTTCGAGAGGATCCGCGGCTATGCCGGCTCCTGGAAGGAGTGGGGCAACCGCGACGATACCCCGATCGAGAAG
>JBKHEO010000103.1:0-7291 GCA_046540755.1 Halomonas sp.
TCTCCTTCCGCCTCACCTTCAGCTTCTTCACCTCCCGCCGCATAGGCGCTGGCAAGGAACCAGGCTCCCTCGCGCGCTTCGGAGGTAGCCTCGGTATTCACCGGGGAAATGCCCCCCGCCATCAGGGCAAGGATCGGAACGCTACCCGCCAGGCCGAGGCCCAGCCGGTTCAGCAGGCGGCGACGTTTATCGTTATCGTATGTCATCTGTACTCTCCTTCACGACTTCCCAAGGGAACAAAAGCCTGTTCGAATCCGGGGAGCCGCGGGGCACCCCGACCACCGCAGTGCGGCGATGGTCCTTGGTCTGCCGACGGAGGGGATTCCTTACGTCGCGGCTGTAAGGCGTCGCGGCCTGCCCCGACTATGCCCCATCCCGTCAGCCATCTTGAGGAGTCCGATGACGTCGATCCCCCCCGCCGCCCTTCCCGACTCGCTCCAGGAGGCGTTGACCCGAGCGCTCGCCGAGGCCGGCCAAGAGCGCCAGGTGGTGGCGCTTCGCCCCATGGCCGACACCGGCCTGGCCCACCACCATGTCTGGCTCGAGCGCGATGGCGAGGACTGGGTGGCCCGGCTGCCCAAGCAGAGCCAGATGGACCTCGCCCCCCGGGACAACCTCGCCTACCAGGCCGCCTGTTTCGCCCGGGCCGCCGAGGGCGGCCATGCCCCGGCGCTGCACGGGGTGCTTCCGCCCTCGGCGGCGCTGCCGCGGGGTGGGCTGCTGGTGGAGGCCGTGCGCGGCCGCCCGGCGCGCCTGCCCGAGGACCTGCCGGCCATCGCCGAGGCGCTCGCCGCCCTGCACGCCCTGCCGGTGCCCGACCCGGCGGCACGCCCCCCGCTGCGGGCCCCCGCCGACCCCTGGCACGCCATGCGCGACGAGATCGCCACCCAGGCCGAGCACCTCGCCGATGCCGGCCTCCCCGCGGACATGATCTCGACGATCCGCGCCGAGCTCGCGGCGCTGCCCACACGGCTCGGCGGCGACGCGACGACGCGGCTGATCAGCTTCGACGCCCACCCGGGCAACTTCCTGATCCGCGACGACGGCCGCGCCGTGCTGGTGGACCTGGAGAAGTGCCGCTACGGCCTGCCCGGTTTCGACCTGGCCCACGCCAGCCTCTATACCTCCACCACCTGGGACCCGGGCAGCCACGCGGTGCTGGAACTACCCGAGCTTGTCGACTTCCACCGCCGCTGGATGGGCCGCACCGGCCTTCGGGCGGTCGAGTCGCTGCTCGCCTGCCGCCGCGCCATGTGGCTGTGGTCGCTCACCTGGTGCGCCAAGTGGCGCGCCAGTCAGGCCCGGGCCCGGGATGCCCAGGCACGCGGCGAGGACTGGTCCGCCGAACTCAGCGACGCCGCCCTGGTCGCCCATGTGCGCGACCGGGTCGACCACTACCTGTCGCTCGCCGCCATCGATCATGTCCGGCGCGAATTCGACGCGCTGGCCACCGCCCTGGAGAAGGATGCCTGACCATGCCCCACGCCCCTGTCGCGCGCGTCGCGTCGCGTACTGCCGCTCTCATCATCCTGCCGCTGGCCTTGTCGCTGGCCGCCCCGCTGGCGGCTGACCCCGACCCTGCCGACTGGCAGGCCGTGCGCGACGCGGCCCGCGGCCAGACGGTCTACTGGAATGCCTGGGGCGGCGACACCCGCACCAACGACTACATCGCCTGGGTGGCGGAGCGCATGGCCGAGGAGCACGATGTCGAGGTGGTGCACGTCAAGCTCGACGACACCAGCACCGCGGTCTCCCGGGTGGTGGCGGAGAAGGCGGCGGGCAACCACGACGATGGCAGCATCGACCTGATCTGGATCAACGGCGAGAACTTCGCCGCCATGAAGGAGCTCGAGCTGCTCTACGGTCCCTTCGCCGAGGCGCTGCCGAACTTCGCGCTGACCCGTCCCGAGGCCAACCCCGAGATGGTGACCGACTTCACCCTGCCCACCGAAGGCTTCGAGTCGCCCTGGGGCAAGGCGCAGATCACCTTCTACCATGACGCCGAGGAGGTGGAGAGCCCGCCCGACAGCATCGCCGCGCTGCTCGACTGGGCCCGCGCCAACCCCGGGCGCTTCACCTACCCGCGCATCCCCGACTTCACCGGCAGCACCTTCCTCAAGCAGGCGCTGATCGCCCTGAGCGAGGAGCGCGAGGCGCTCTACGCCCCGGTGGAGGAGAGCGACTTCGACGCGGTGACCGCCCCGCTGTGGGACTACCTGGACGCCCTGCATCCCCACCTGTGGCGCGAGGGCCGCCAGTTCCCCGACTCCGGACCGGCGCTGCGCAGCCTGATGGGCGATGGCGAGCTGGCCCTGGCCTTCACCTTCTACCCCTCGGAGCCGGCGGCCGCCGTGGCCGACTTCGAGCTGCCGGAGAGCACCCGCAGCTACGTGCTGGAAGAGGGCACCCTGGGCAACGTGCACTTCGTGGCGATCCCCTTCAACTCGCCCCGCAAGGCCGGCGCCCTGGTGCTCGCCGACTTCCTGCTCTCCCCCGAGGCCCAGGCCCGCAAGCAGGACCTGGCCGTGTGGGGCGACCGCACCGTGCTCGACGTCGCCCACCTGGATGACGAGACCCGGGCCCTGTTCGCCATCGACGAGGAGAACCCCGCCATGCTGCCCCCCGAGGCGCTGGAGAAGACCCTGCCCGAGCCGCACCCGAGCTGGATGACCGCGCTGCAGGACGCCTGGCAGGCGCGCTACGTCGACGACTGAACGCCGCGTGCACGAGGCAACGTCACCATGCTGCTGCGCCTGACCCCGGCGCTGATCGTCACCCTGCTGGTCGCCCCCATCCTGGCCGGTGTGGCGATGGCGCTGCTGCCGGCCTTCGGCTACCTGCCCTCCCTGGGCGGCGAGTCGTTCAGCCTGGCCCCCTGGCGCGAGCTGCTGGCGCGGCCGGGCCTGGCGCGCTCGGCGGGGGTGAGCCTGGCCGCCGGCCTCGTCACCACCGCGCTGTCGCTGGCCGCGGTGCTGCTGTTCCTGGCCGGCACCGCGGGCACCCGGCTCGACCGCTGGCTGCGCCGGGCGGTGTCGCCGCTGCTGTCGCTGCCCCACGCCGCGGCGGCCTTCGGCCTCGCCTTCCTGATCGCCCCCTCGGGGCTCATCGCCCGGCTGCTCTCCCCCGACCTCACCGGCTGGCAACGACCGCCGGACCTGGCGATCCTCCAGGACCCCTGGGGGCTCAGCCTGATGGCGGGGCTGATCCTCAAGGAGATCCCCTTCCTGCTGCTGATGAGCCTGGCCGCCCTGCCCCAGCTCGACGCCCCCCGACGCGTCGCCCTGGCCCGCTCGCTGGGCTACCGCCCGACACTCGCCTGGCTGAAGACGGTGGCCCCGGTGCTCTATCCTCTGATCCGGCTGCCGGTCTACGCGGTGATCGCCTTCGCCACCTCGGTGGTGGACGTGGCGCTGATCCTGGGCCCCGGCCTGCCGCCGACGCTGGCGGTGAGGGTCCTCGAGTGGTTCCAGGACCCGGACCTGTCGAAGCGCTTCCTGGCCGCGGCCGGGGCCGTGCTGCAGCTGGGGGTGACACTGTCGGCGCTGCTCCTGTGGTGGCTCCTGGAGTGCCTGGTGCGCCGGTTGGGGCGACGCTGGGTGGTGAACGGGTCACGCCGGCGGGGAGATCGCCTGCTGCGCCTGACGGGACGCGGCGCCCTGCTGGCCACCACCCTGGCCGCCGGCCTCGGCCTGGCCGGCCTGGGGCTCGCCTCGGTGGCCGGCTTCTGGCGCTTCCCCGCGGTGCTGCCCGATACCTTGACGCTGCAGCACTGGCAGCGCGCCCTCCCCGCCCTGGGCGGCCCCGTGGCCACCACCCTGCTGATCGCGGGTTGCGCCACCCTGGTGGCCCTGGCGCTGACGCTGGCGGCGCTGGAGAACGAGCAGCGCGGCGCGCGGCGTCCCGCGGAGGGCCGCATGCTATCGGCGCTGACGCTGCTCTACCTGCCGCTGATCGTGCCCCAGATCGCCTTCCTGTTCGGCCTGGTGGTGCTGCTGGAGAGCCTGGGGCTGCGGGCCCGGCTGGCTCTGGTGATCTTCGCCCACCTGCTGTTCGTGCTGCCCTACGTCTTCCTCTCGCTGGCCGAGGCCTACCGGCGCCTCGACCCGCGCTGGGCGCGACTCGCGCTGAGCCTCGGCCACACCCCCGACGGTGTCTTCTGGCGGGTGCGCCTGCCGATGCTGCTGGCCCCGCTGCTGACCGCCGCGGCGGTAGGGCTCGCCGTGAGCATCGGCCAGTACCTGCCCACCCTGCTGCCCGGCGCCGGACGCGTCGCCACCGTGACCACCGAGGCGGTGGCCCTGGCCGGTGGCGGCAATCGCCGCGTCATCGGGGTCTGGGCGCTGGTGCAGGCCGTACTGCCGTTGGTGGGCTTCATCGTCGCCCTGGGGCTGCCGCGACTGCTATGGTCGAAGCGTCGCGGCCTGCGAGGAGCGCCATGAGCACGTCAACCGCCCTGCGCCTCGAGGAGGTGCGCATCGCCCTGGCCGGCCGACTGCTGGTGGAGGTCGACGCCGTTATCAACCCTGGCCAGGTGCTGACGGTGATGGGCCCCTCGGGGGTGGGCAAGTCGACCTTGCTGGCCTTCATCGCCGGCTTCCTCGAACCCGCCTTCGAGGCCAGCGGGCGGGTGACCCTGGGAGGTCGCGAGCTCACCCCCCTGCCCGCCGAGGCGCGTGGCGTCGGGCTGCTGTTCCAGGACCCGCTGCTCTTCCCGCACCTCTCGGTGGCAGGCAACCTGCGCTTCGGCATGCCCCGCCGCCAGGCCGGGAAGCGCGCCAGGGTCGAACAGGCCCTGGCCGAGGTGGGGCTCGCCGGCTACGGCGAGCGCGACCCCGCCACCCTCTCCGGCGGGCAGCAGGCCCGGGTGGCACTGCTGCGCCTGCTGCTCTCCCGCCCCGGGGCGGCGCTGCTCGACGAGCCCTTTTCGCGGCTCGACCGCGCCCTGCGCCAGGAGACCCGCCGGCTGGTGTTCGAACGCCTGGGGGAGGCAGGGCTGCCCTGCCTGCTGGTGACCCACGACCATGAGGATGCCGAGGCCGCCGGGGGCCCGGTCATCACCCTGGGCTGACGCGCCTCGGCCCGGCCTCGGTATCGGGACGGCGGAAGGGCTGGGTCAGCAGCCGGTCGAGGCGCAACTCGCGAGGGTCGCGGAACGCCTCCAGGCCGATGGTCATGCCCAGGTGCCCCTCCTCGGGCTGGGCACGGTAGGTGCCGAAGAGGCGGTCCCACCAGGGGAGGTTGAAGCCGAAGTTGCTGTCGGTCTCGTGGCGGTGCCAGGAGTGGTGCACCCGATGCATGTCGGGGGTCACCACCAGCAGGCGCAGCCAGCGATCCACATGCACCGGCAGGCCCACGTTGCCGTGGTTGAAGAGCGAGGTGGCGCTCAGGATCACCTCGAACAGCAGCACCGCCACCGCCGGGGCCCCCAGCGCCACCACGACGCACACCTTGAGCAGCATCGAGAGCAGGATCTCCAGCGGATGGAAACGCAGCCCGGTGGTGACATCGAACTCCAGGTCGGCGTGGTGCATGCGGTGCAGCCGCCACAGCCAGGGCACGGCGTGAAAGGCGCGGTGCTGGAAGTAGATGACGCCATCCAGGGCCACCACGCAGAGCGGCACCGACAGCCATCCGGGCACCCCGAGCCATGGCATCAGCCCCCAGCCGCGAGGCTCGATGGCCAGCGCCACGCCAACCGCCGCGAGCGGGAACACCAGGCGCACCGCCAGGGTGTCGAGGGCCACGATCATCAGGTTGGCGGGCCAGCGCCGGCCGCGCGGCACCCGCTGGGGGCGACGCGCGGCGATGAGTTCCCAGAGGGCCATCGCGAGCAGTAGCGCGGCGAACACACCCAGGCGGATGCCGGGCTCATGGGCCAGCAGAAGGTCATGCATACGGCTTTTCTCTTCAAGAGGCGAGGACACCCCATGGACATCGATCCCGATCGGAGGATTCCCGGCGTGTCGACTGATAGAGTCACCACGATGATACGCCTCCTTGGAGGAGCCGACAGATGCCAGGAGCCCGAATGCCCGCCCCGACCCTGAGCCTGATCCTCCCGGTCCTGGACGAGGCCACCACCCTGGAGGCGACACTGGCCGCCCTGGCGCCGCTGTGCCAGCGCGGCGTCGAGGTGATCGTGGTGGACGGCGGCAGCCGCGACGCCAGTCCGGCCCTGGCCGAGCCACACTGCTCCCGGGTGCTGCACGCCCCCGCCGGGCGTGCCCTGCAGATGAACCACGGCGCCGCCGCGGCCCGCGGCGCCATACTGCTCTTCCTGCATGCCGACACCCGGCTGCCCGAGGGCGCCGACGTCCTCGTCACCGATGCCCTGGCGACCGGGCGGTGCTGGGGGCGGTTCAACATCCGCCTGGAGGGACGCAGCCGGCTGCTGCCGGTGATCGCCCGGGCCATGAACCTGCGCTCGCGGCTGACCGGCATCGCCACCGGCGACCAGGCGCTCTTCATGACCCGCGAGGCGTTCGATGCGGTGGGCGGCTTCCCCGACCAGCCGCTGATGGAGGACATCGAGATGTCGAGACGACTCAAGCGCCTCTCGCCTCCCGCCTGCCTGCGTCAGCGGGTGACGAGCAGCGGGCGTCGCTGGGACAGCGAGGGGCCCTGGCGCACCCTGTGGCGGATGTGGCGGCTGCGCTGGCGTTACTGGCGTGGCGCGGCCCCGGAGACCCTGGCCCGGGAGTATCGCCATGTACGCTGAGGCGATGCCCTGCGAGGTTCGGCTGGCGATCCTGGCCAAGGCGCCGCTGCCCGGGCGGGTCAAGACGCGCCTGATCCCCGCCTGCGGCGCCGAGGAGGCCGCCCGGGTCCATGAGGCGCTGCTGCGCCACACCCTGGCGGTGGCGACCGCCGCCATGCCGGCCACGAGGATCACGCTGTGGACGGCCCTTGAACACGATCACCCGCTGTTCCTCGCGCTGGCCGAGCGCCACGCCATCGCACTGCGCACCCAGCCCGAGGGCGACCTGGGCCAACGCATGCGCCGCGCGCTGACGCCCGGGCCTGCCATGGTGATCGGCAGCGACTGTCCCGCATTGACCCCGGCGCTGCTGCGCCGCTGCGCCGCGGCACTGGCGAACCACGACGCCGTCTGCCTGCCCGCCGAGGATGGCGGTTACGCCCTGCTCGGCCTGAACGAGGTCCACCCGAGCCTGTTCACGGATATCGCCTGGGGCGGCGAGGCGGTGATGGAGCAGACCCGTCAACGCCTCGCCGCCCTGGGCTGGCACCTGGCCTGCCCCGCCACCGTCTGGGACCTGGACCGCCCCGAGGA
>JBKHEO010000104.1:0-7144 GCA_046540755.1 Halomonas sp.
GTCGGGTCCTCGGGGTCGAGGAAGTCGGCGAGCGACTGGAAGGTCATCCAGTCGGTGGCGCGCTGCTCCTCCGTCGTCGTCACCGCCTCGTCCACCACCCGCGCGTTGTCGAAACCACAGCGCTCGAGCCAGTGGCACAGCGCCCTCGATGACGGCAGGAAGTAGACGTTGGGCATGGCGGCGTAGCGCTCGCCGGGCAGCAGCACCCGGGTCTCGTCCCCCTCCACCACCAGGGTCTCCAGCACCAGCTCGCCGCCGGGGCGCAGCGCCTCCCGAAGCTGTTGGAGGTGCTCCAGGGGCGAGGGGCGATGATAGAGCACCCCCATGGAGAAGGCCGTGTCGAAGACGCCGAGCCCCGGGGGGACGTCCTCGATGCCCACCGGCAGGAAGTGGGTGCGATGGCCGTCGGCCTCGCCCACGAAGTGGCGCACCGCCCGGAACTGCCAGAAGAAGCGCGGCGAGGGGTCGATCACCAGCACGAAGGCCGCCCCCGCCCCGGCCATGCGCCAGCCGTGGTAGCCGCTGCCACCGCCCACGTCGAGCACCCGCCGGCCGGCGAGCGGCGCCAGGTGCGGGGCCACGCGCCGCCACTTCCAGTCCGAGCGCCACTCGGTATCGATATGGATGCCGCCGAGTGAGAAGGGGCCCTTGCGCCAGGGGGCGAGCTTTCTCAGCAGGTTCTCGACCTGGCGGCGTCGGCTCCCGGGCAGGGCGCACTCCACCGTGACGGTATCGGCATCCAGGCGAACCTCGCGGGCCTCGGGAAGCGGAGGCAGCTTGGCCACCGCCTTCTCCCAGGCGGGCAGGTCGCCGTAGCGCCTGCGGTCGAGGCCGGCGGCGAGCTGTTCGGGCAGGCGGGCCAGCCAGGTGTCGAGGCCCTGGTCGAGGAAGGCGCGGTAGAGGTCGCGGTGCTCGGCGGGAATCGGCATGGTTCAGGCGTCCCCGGGCGTTGACGCAGCGTCCTGGAAGGCCTCGTCCTTGAAGGCCACCACGGAGGCGAAGTTGAGCAGCTGGAACCAGGTGTGGCTGCGCGAGAAGCCGGCCCGGGCCAGGCGCGCGTGATGCGCGTCCAGGGTGTCGGGCACCAGCACGTTCTCCAGCGCCGTGCGCTTCTGGCTGATCTCCAGGTCGCTGTAGCCGTTGGCGCGCTTGAAATCGTGGTAGCGCTCCACCCGCCAGGCGTTTTCCTGCTCGTCGGCGGCCCGGACCTTCTCCGAGAGCACCAGCACGCCGCCGGGTTCCAGCGCCGTGAAGAGCCGCGCCAACAGCTTCTCGCGGTCCTCCGGGGGCAGGAACTGCATGGTGAAGTTGAGCAGGATCATGCCGGCGGGGCGGTACTCGAGGGTGCGGATGTCGCCCTCGAGTACCTCCATGGCGTGGTCGGGGCACTCGGCAGAGAGTGTCTCCCGGGCCCGCGCCACCATGGCGGGCGAGAGGTCCACCCCGGTGTAGCGGAAGGCGTCCGGGGCGAGCCGGCCGGCCAGTGCCAGGCCGCCGGCGCCCAGCGAGCAGCCCAGGTCGTAGACCCGGGCGCCGTGGCGCAGGTGGCGGGCGGCGATCAGTCCCAGCATGCCGAGTATCTGGCCGTAGCCCGGCACCGAGCGGCGGATCATGTCGGGGAAGCAGGCCACCACCCGCTCGTCGAAGGAGAAGCGCGCCACCCGGTCAAGGGGTGTCGAAAAGATCGCGTCACGGTAAGATGCGTCACTCATCGTCGGCCAGTCATGCAGGGAAATCCGTCATTCTACGTCGTGAGGGTGGGCGGTGCACGGAGGCTCGCCTTGCAACGTCCAAGGAGGAACCATGATCGACCAGACTCCCGCCTGGCAGGCATTGAAGGCGCATGCCGACACCCTGGGCCGCACCCATCTACGCGAGCTGTTCGCGGCGGAGCCGGATCGCCAGCCGCGCTTCACCCGCCATGCCGCCGGCCTGACCCTCGACCTCTCCAAGCAGCGCTGGTCCGCCGAGACCCTGGAGCGCCTGCTGGCGCTGGCCGACACGGCGGACGTGCGGGGTGCGATCCGGCGGTTGCTCGACGGCGAACGCGTCAACGTCAGCGAGGACCGCCCGGCGCTGCACACCGCCCTGCGCCTGCCCGCCGACGCCTCGCTGGTGGTGGAGGGCGAGGACCTGGTGCCGGGCGTCCATCGCACCCTGGACCATATGGCCACCCTGGTGGAGCGCTTCCACGCCGGCCAGTGGCGCGGCGCCACCGGCAAGGCGATCACCGACGTGGTCAACCTGGGGGTCGGCGGCTCCGACCTCGGGCCGCTGATGGTCACCCATGCCCTGGCCGACGTCCGGCCGGAGGTCGAGCAGCCCATCGCGGTGCACTTCGCCTCCACCATGGACGGCTCCCAGTTGGCCGACTACCTGCGCCGGCTCAACCCCGAGACCACGCTCTTCGTGCTCTCGTCCAAGTCCTTCACCACCATCGACACCCTCTCCAACGCCAGCACCGCCCGCGACTGGCTGATGGCCCGCCTGGGGCAGGAGGAGGGGGTCGATGCCGAGCTGGTGAGGCGCCAGCACTTCATCGGCGTCTCGGCGAGCCCCGAGAAGATGAGCGAGTGGGGGATCGCGCCGGCCCACCAGCTGGAGTTTCGGGAGTGGGTCGGCGGGCGCTACTCGCTGTGGGGTGCCATCGGCCTGCCCATCGCCCTGAAGGTGGGCATGCAGAGCTTTCGCGAGCTGCTCGCCGGGGCCCACGCCATGGACGTCCACTTCCGCGAGGCCGCGCTCGCCGACAACCTGCCGGTGCTGCTGGCGCTGGCGGGGGTCTGGAACGTCAACTTCCTCGACATCCGCGCCCACTCCATCCTGCCCTACGACGGCCGCCTGGAGTACTTCGCGGCCTACCTCGAGCAGCTGGAGATGGAGTCCAACGGCAAGTCGGTGACCCACGACGGCCGCGAGGTGGGCTACGCCACCTGCCCGGTGCTGTGGGGCCAGCTCGGCCCCAATGCCCAGCACGCCTTCTACCAGCTGCTGCACCAGGGCACCCAGGCGGTGGAGTGCGACTTCATCGCCCCCCTCAGGCGCTATGACGACGTGGAGGATGCCGACACCCGCCGCCATCTCAAGGGGCAGCACCGCCTGACCCTGGCCAACTGCTTCGCCCAGTCCCGGGTGCTGATGCTGGGCGACGACGCCATCGAGGACGACGGCCCGCGGCCCGGCCACAAGCGCTATCGCGGCAACCAGCCCTCCACCACCCTGCTGCTCGATGCCCTTACCCCCGCCACCCTGGGGGCGCTGATCGCCCTCTACGAGCACAAGGTCTTCGTCCAGGCGACCCTGTGGGGCATCAACCCCTTCGACCAGTGGGGCGTGGAGCTCGGCAAGAAGATCGCCGGCGAGACCCAGCGCATCCTGGAGAGCCACCAGGGCCTGGAGGCCATGGACGCCTCCACCCGGGCGCTGATCGAGGCGGCCTGGGCGGCGGAGGAGGTCCGGGCATGAGACTGGCTATCCATACAGGTGCTGCGTTATGCTGAGCGCGCCATGGCGGTCGCCGCCGGCCAGCGGGGTGCTCTACCTGCACGGCTTCAACAGCGGCGCCGGCTCGCCCAAGGGCGTGCTGGTGCGCGAGGCGTGCGCGGCGGCGGGCGTGCCCTGCATGACGCCCCAGCTGTCGCATCGCCCGCGCGAGGCGCTGGCGTTGGCCGAGGAGTGCCTGGCCGGGCTGGGCGAGCGCCCGCTGGTGGCGGGCAGCTCCATGGGGGGCTTCCTGGCCACCTGCCTGGCCGAGCGCCATGACCTGGCGGCCGCGCTGATCAACCCGGCGGTGCGTCCGGCGGACCTGGTGGCCGAGTGGGTCGGCGAGCGCTTCGAGAACGCCTACACCGGCGAGCGCTTCACCATCGAGGCGAGCCATCTGGCCGAGCTCGCGGCGCTGACGCCGGAGCGGCTCACCGCCCCCGAGCGCTATCTGCTGCTGCTGGGCACCGCCGACGCGACCCTGGACCCGGGGCACGCCTTTCGGCTCTATCGCGGTGCCCGCACCCTGCTGCACCCCGGGGCCGACCACGCCTTCGCGGTGCTCGCGCGGCACCTGCCGGCGCTGCTCGCCCACGGCGGCCACGCCCTGCCGCCGGCTTGGCAGGCCAGCCAACACAAGGAACCGGACGACACATGACGCAATACAGTGCCAGCTCCATCGAGGTGCTCTCCGGCCTCGAGCCGGTGCGCAAGCGCCCGGGGATGTACACCGACACCAGCCGGCCCAACCACCTGATCCAGGAGGTGGTCGACAACAGCGTCGACGAGGCGCTGGCCGGCCACGCCAGCCGCATCGGCGTGCGCCTGTTCGAGGATGGCGGCATCGAGGTGGCCGACGATGGCCGCGGCATGCCCATCGACATCCACCCCGAGCATGGCGTTTCCGGGGTGGAGCTGATCCTCACCCGGCTCCACGCCGGCGGCAAGTTCTCCAACGCCAGCTACCAGTTCTCCGGCGGCCTGCATGGCGTCGGGGTCTCGGTGGTCAACGCGCTCTCCCGCCGCCTCGAGGTGGAGGTGCTGCGCGACGGCAGCCGCCACGCCATCGCCTTCGAGCACGGCGAGCCGGTCTCCCCGCTCTCGGTGATCGGCAGCGTGGGCAAGCGCAACACCGGCACCGTGCTGCGCTTCTGGCCCGAGGCGAGCTATTTCGACAGCCCCCGGCTGGCGCTGGGGCGCCTCAAGCACCTGCTGCGTGCCAAGGCGGTGCTCTGCCCGGGCCTCGAGGTGCGCCTGATGGAGCCGGACGGCACCGAGAGCACCTGGCAGTACGAGGACGGCCTGCGCGACTACCTGGCCCAGGCCACCGACGGCTATGAGGTGCTGCCCGCCTCGCCCTTCATCGGCCACTTCGCTGACGAGGAGCACGGCGTCGACTGGGCGATCCAGTGGCTGCCTGAGGGCGGCGAGCCGCTGCAGGAGAGCTACGTCAACCTGATCCCTACCCCCCAGGGCGGCACCCACGTCAACGGCCTGCGCGCCGGCCTGCTCGACGCCCTGCGCGAGTTCTGCGAGTACCGAAGCCTGCTGCCGCGGGGCGTCAAGCTCACCGCCGAGGACCTCTGGGAGCGGGTCAGCTATGTGCTCTCGGTGAAGATGCTCGACCCCCAGTTCGCCGGCCAGACCAAGGAGCGGCTCTCCTCGCGCACCGTGGCGGGCTTCGTCTCCGGGGTGGTCAAGGACGCCTTCTCGCTGTGGCTTAACCACCACGTCGACCAGGCCGAGGCGCTCGCCGAGCTGGTCATCAGCGCCGCCCAGCGCCGCCAGAGGAGCTCGAAGAAGGTGGCGCGCAAGAAGGTCACCTCGGGCCCGGCGCTGCCGGGCAAGCTGGCCGACTGCTCCGGCCAGGACCCGGCCCAGGGCGAGCTCTTCCTGGTGGAGGGGGACTCCGCCGGCGGCAGCGCCAAGCAGGCGCGCAACCGCGAGAGCCAGGCGATCCTCCCGCTGCGCGGCAAGATCCTCAATACCTGGGAGGTGGAGAGCCATGACATCTACGGCTCCCAGGAGGTCCACGATATCGCCGTGGCCATCGGCATGGAGCCGGGCAGCGACGACCTCTCCAAGCTGCGCTACCACAAGATCTGCATCCTCGCCGATGCCGACTCCGACGGCCTGCATATCGCCACCCTGCTGTGTGCGCTCTTCGTGCGCCACTTCCCGGCGCTGGTGGATGCCGGCCATGTCTTCGTGGCGATGCCGCCCCTCTACCGCATCGACCTGGGCAAGGAGGTCTACTACGCCCTGGACGAGAGCGAGAAGGCGGCGATCCTGCGCAAGCTCGAGGGCAAGCGCGGCACCCCCAACGTGCAGCGCTTCAAGGGCCTGGGCGAGATGAGCCCGCTGCAGCTGCGCGAGACCACCATGGCGCCGGAGACCCGCCGCCTGGTGCAGCTCACCCGCGAGGCGGGCGACGGCACCATGGAGATGATGGACATGCTGCTGGCGCGCAAGCGCGCCGCTGATCGCAAGAGCTGGCTCGAGGATTACGGCAATCTGGCGGACATCGAGGTATAGCCGCGATGGCGTTGGCGGAGGGATGAAAGTTTCGCTGTAGGAGGGCAGCTCCGCTGCGCGACCGGCGCCGCCAGGCGCCCGGCGGCGTTGCCCGGCTGACAGAAGTCGCCATCGGGAGGGCTCTGGCCTCCAGTCGCGATGCAAAGCATCCCTCCTACAACGGAAGCGCCTAGCACCGAGCTACAAGCGCCAAGGTAAGCGGTGCCGGGAAAGCCGCGAGCCAAGACAGCCAACGATTTTGGACACCCTGACCAGGGGCATACCGTATGACCATGGATATCCAGGTGGCGGAGGGCGACGTCGAGCGCCTCTCGCTGCGCGAATACACCGAGAAGGCGTACCTCGACTACTCGATGTACGTCATCCTCGACCGGGCGCTGCCCCATGTGGGCGACGGCATGAAGCCGGTGCAGCGGCGCATCGTCTACGCCATGCGCGAGCTCTCGCTCACCGCCAACGCCAAGTACAAGAAGTCGGCGCGCACCGTCGGCGACGTGCTGGGCAAGTTCCATCCCCACGGCGACAGCGCCTGCTACGAGGCGATGGTGCTGATGGCCCAGCCCTTCAGCTACCGCTACCCGCTGGTGGATGGCCAGGGCAACTGGGGCAGCCCTGACGACCCCAAGTCGTTCGCCGCCATGCGCTACACCGAGGCGCGGCTCTCCAGGTTTTCCGAGGTGCTGCTGGCCGAGCTGGGCCAGGGCACCGTGGACTGGACCCCCAACTTCGACGGCACCATGTTCGAACCGGTGGTGCTGCCGGCGCGCCTGCCCCATGTGCTGCTTAACGGCGGCACCGGTATCGCCGTGGGCATGGCCACCGACATCCCGCCGCATAACGTCGACGAGGTGGTCGAGGCGACCTGTCACCTGCTGCGCCACCCCGAGGCCACCACCGCCGACCTGGTCCATCGGCTGCCGGCTCCCGACTTCCCCACCGCGGCGGAGATCATCACCCCCCGGGCCGACCTCAGGAAGCTCTACGAGAGCGGGCGCGGCTCGGTGAAGCTGCGCGCCCGCTACGTGCGCGAGGAGGGCAGCGTGGTGATCACCGCGCTTCCCTACCAGGTGAGCGGGGCCAAGGTGCTCGAGCAGATCGCCGCCCAGATGCAGGCCAAGAAGCTGCC
>JBKHEO010000105.1:0-7097 GCA_046540755.1 Halomonas sp.
GGGCAGCGTCGGGAAGAGCTGGAACGGCAATGAGGCGGCGTCGCAGCCGTCCAGGGCCGACGCCAGGCGCTCCAGGTCGCCCGCCGGCTGTTGATGCTGGAGCCGCAGGGGCAGCTCGGGCAGGCCCTCGGCGTTCAAGGGCGCATGGGGGAGGCGCCAGTCGGTGCCGCCGCTGGGTCGGGCTGGCGCCCACAGCAGGCCTCCCGGCGGCGCAGCGTCGGCCGAGCGCCGCAGCAACGCGGGTAGCCGCTGTTCCTGGACCTCCGCGGGCAAAGTCGTCAGGTCCCATAGCGCCTCCAGGGCCGCAAATCCGCCGAGTCGCCCCCGCAGCCGCGTCAGTGACGCGGCGATCCGGCGGCCCTGGCTCAGCAGAGGGGGGCGCGCCGGCGATGCCCCGGGCGAGGCTGGTGCCTCCTCCTCGGCCAGCGGTGAACGGGTGGCCAGGGCGCGGGCGGCCAGGGAGGCGGGATCCGGCAGGCGCAGGTCCTCGGGCACGCGCTGGCCGTCGGAGACGAAGCACAGCGTCATGTCGTGGCGTATCAGGGCCTCCAGCGCCGGTGCCAGGCGGCACGCCTCGTCCTGCTTGGTGAGCAGGCAGCGGTCGAGCCGGGCATCGGCCGCCACGGCGGCGTCCCGGTAGCGCCTAACCACCTCGTCGAGGGTCTCCGGCTGGCTGGCGGCGTTGAGCAGCAGCACCATCTGCACCCTGACGCGCCCTCCCTGCAGCTGGGCGATCTGTTCGACCATTCGCTGGTCGCGCTGGCTCATGCCCACGGTGTCGACGATGACCCAGCGTCGCCCCATCAGGCGGCTCGCCAGGGAATCCACCGGCTGGTCGCTGTCGAGTGCCACCATCGGGATGCCGAGCAGCTCGGCGTAGATCCTCAGCTGTTCATGAGCGCCGATGCGGAAGCTGTCGGTGGTGACCAGGGCCACGCGGTCGGTGCCGTGGCGTTCCACGTAGCGGGCCGCCAGCTTGGCGGTGGTGGTGGTCTTGCCGACCCCGGTGGGGCCCACCAGGGCCAGGATGCCGGGCGGGCGAAAGAAGGCATCCCCGTCGCGGCCCACCGTCAGCCGGTCCGCCAGGCGCCGCTGCAGCCAGGCGAGGGGACGCTCGTCCTCGGCGGGCGCTTGTTCGAGTTCGCTGGGCAGGCCGGTGACCAGCGACCGGGCGAAGGCATGACTGAAGCCCGCCTCGCGCAGGATGCGCCGCAGCCGGCCGGCGCAGTCGGTCTCGGGCTGGCGGCGCGCCTGCTCTCGCGCGAGCAGGGCTCGCATGTCCTGCATCTCGCTGAGCAACTGGGCGCTCATGGCCTGCAGGTCCGTGTTGCCGCCAGTCGCCCTCGCGGTGGCCTCCCGGGGGGCCGGGGCGGGCGCTTCCGGTGGCATCCTGGCGTCGGCTGCCGAGCGGGCGCCGTTGCTCAGGCCGCCCACGGCGTCGTCGGTCATGGCCAGGATCTCCACCCCCTCCTCGGTGGGGCGGTTGGCCAGGATGAGGGCGTCGTCGCCGAGTGCCGCACGCACCTGGCGCATCGCCTCGCGGCTGGTGGCTCCGGTGAAACGCATGACGCTCATCTATCAGCGTCCTCCGATCAGGGTGGTGACGCGCAGGTGGCGGTCATCGGGAATCTCGGCCTGGGACATCACCACCAGGTGGCGCAGCCGTCGCCGCAGGAAGCGGGACAGCAGGGGGCGCAGGCTGTGCTGTACCACCAGCACCGGCGGCTCGCCGCTGGCCTCATGACGCTCCAGTGCCTTCTCGGTCTGGGTCATCAGCGTCTCGGCGAGGCCCGGCTCCAGCGAGCCGTTGCCGTTCATGGCCTGGGTCAGCACCTGTTCCAGCTGGCTGTCCAGGCCCAGCACGTTGAGCTGCTCCTGGCCGCCGAACCACTGCTGGGTGATGGCACGGCCCAGCGAGATGCGCACCTGGGCGGTCAGCTCATTGGCGTCCTGCTGATGAGGCGCGTGCTCGGCCAGGGTGTCCAGGATGGTGCGCAGGTCGCGGATCGACACATCCTCGTCCAGCAGGTTCTGCAGGATGCGCTGGAACACCGTCAGCGAGATCGCCTTGGGCACCACCTCCTCGACCAGCGACTTGTTCTCCTCGCCGAGCTTGTCGAGCAGCTTCTGCACCTCGGCGCGGCCCAGCATCTCGGCGGCATGGCGGTGCATCAGGTGGTTGAGGTGGGTGGCGATCACCGTGCTGGCGTCCACCACGGTGTAGCCATAGACCTGGGCGTGCTCGCGCTGCTCGGCATCCACCCACACCGCCGGCAGTCCGAAGGCGGGCTCCCGGGTGGGGGTGCCCTTGAGCTCCCCGGTCACCTGGCCGGGGTCGATGGCCAGCCACTGGCCGGGGTAGGCGTCGGCGTGCCCGATCTCGGCCCCCTTGAGGCTCAGCACATAGTGATTGGCACCGAGCTCCAGGTTGTCGCGGATATGCACCACGGGCGGCAGGAAGCCCACCTCCTGGGCGAACTTCTTGCGCACGCTCTTGATCCGGCCCAGCAGTTCCCCCTGCTGGCGGGAGTCCACCAGCGGGATCAGGCGGTGGCCGACCTCGAGGCCCAGGGTATCCACCAGCTGCACGTCCTCCCAGCTGGCCTCGGGGGCCTCCTGCACCGGAGGCGGTGCGGCGCTGATCTCCTCCTCCACCAGCTTGCGCTCGCGCTGGCGCAGCAGCCACCAGGCCAGGCCGCCCAGCAGCGCGGTGAAGAGCAGGAACACCAGGTTGGGCATGCCCGGCACCAGGCCGAGCAGCCCCATCACCGCCGCGGCCAGGATCATCACCTGCGGGTTGACGAACAGCTGGCTCATCATCTGCTGGCCGACGTCCTGGTCGGTGTTGACCCGGGAGACCGTGACGCCGGCAGCGGTGGAGATGACCAGCGCCGGGATCTGCGCCACCAGGCCGTCGCCGATGGCCAGCAGCACATAGGTGCGCCCGGCGTCGCCGAAGGCCATGTCGTGCTGGAGCATGCCGATCATCAGGCCGCCCAGGATGTTGACCACCATGATCACCAGGCCGGCCATGGCGTCGCCGCGCACGAACTTGCTGGCGCCGTCCATGGAGCCGTAGAAGTCGGCCTCCTGGGCCACCTCGCCGCGCCGCTTCCTGGCCTCCTCCTCGCCGATCAGGCCGGCGTTGAGGTCGGCATCGATGGCCATCTGCTTGCCGGGCATGGCGTCCAGCATGAAGCGCGCGCCGACCTCGGCGATGCGCCCGGCGCCCTTGGTGATGACCATGAAGTTGATGATCACCAGGATCAGGAAGACCACCAGGCCGACGGCGAAGTTGCCGCCGACCAGGAACTGGCCGAAGGCCTCGATCACCTTGCCCGCGGCGTCGCCGCCGGCGTGGCCCTCCATCAGCACCACCCGGGTGGAGGCGACGTTGAGGGAGAGGCGCAGCAGGGTGGTGAACAGCAGCACCGCCGGGAAGGCGGCGAAGTCCAGCGGCTTCTGGGTGAACATGCTCACCAGCAGCACCATCACCGCCAGGGCGATGTTGAAGGTGAACAGCAGGTCCAGCGCGAAGGGGGGCAGCGGCAGGATCATCATCGACAGGATCATGATGATCAGCAGCGGCCCGGCGAGCACCTTCATGGGCACCCTCGCCATCCAGTCCCGCTGTCCCAGGTATTGGCTCCAGGCCTTCATGGGCGTGTCTCGTCGTCTTCGCCACCGGATCTCACGACGCTGAGCTCGTCGGGTACCGGCAGGTCATGGGGTGTCGGGGGCGCCTCGCTGCCATCGCGGCTGGCGCGCTTGAGGCCGAAGGCCCAGGCCATGACCTCGGCCACGGCGGTGTAGAGGTCCACCGGGACCTCCTGGTCGAGGTCCACGTGCTGGTAGAGCGCCCGGGCGAGCGGGGGCGCCTCGAGGCACGGAATCGCGTGCTCGTCGCCCAGCTCGCGGATCCTGGCGGCCACCCCATCGGCCCCCTTGGCGATGAGCCGTGGGGCCTGCATGCCCTGCTCGCGGTACTCCAGCGCCACCGCGTAATGGGTCGGGTTGGTGATGATCACGTCGGCTTCCGGCACCTTGCTCATCATCCGGCCACGCGCCATCGCCTGCTGCTGCTGGCGGATCCGTGCCTTGACCTGGGGGTCACCCTCGGACTCCTTGTGCTCACGCTTGACCTCATCCTTGCTCATGCGCAGCTTCTTGGCATGGCTCCAGAGCTGGTAGGGCACGTCGATCAGGATCACCACCAGCAGGGTCAGCACCATCAGCCCGCTGGCCTGGGCCGCCATCCACAGGGCCTGGGCCAGCGCCTGGCGTACCGGCTGGTCCATCAGGTCCATGAAGGTGCCGCGGTTCAAATAGAGAAAGGCAACCCCCACGCTGCCCACCAGCAGCGACTTGGCGATCGCCTTGGCCAGCTCCACCAGGGCCTGCACGCCGAACATCCGCTTCAGCCCCTTGAAGGGGTTGAGCTTGGAGGCCTGCGGTTTCAGCGACTTGGCGGAGATCAGCCAGCCGCCGAGCAGCGCGGGCGCGACCAGGGCCACCACGGTCAGCAGCAGGAACAGCGGCAGCATGGCGTAGAGGGTGCGGTTGCCCAGGTCCAGCGCATGGGCCAGCATCGGCGTGGTCTCCATGGCGTGGCGGCGCTCGAACAGGAAGGCCTGCTCCATCACCAGGCCGAGCTGGCCATAGAGCATCTCGCCCATGGTCCACAGGCCCACTACGCCGCCCAGCAGCAGCATGAAGGTGGTCAGTTCGCGGGAACGGGCGACCTGGCCCTCCTCGCGCGCCTTCTCCAGGCGTCGAGGCGTGGCCTCCTCGGTCTTTTCCTGATCGCTGTCCTGATCCGCCATGGTCGTCTACCGGGCACTCGTCTGCACCCTGGCCATTGTGACGCCGGCGGGGAAGGGGTGATGCGTCAAAAAGGGCCGGTTATCGCGGTCTTATCCACGACACGCGGCCAATTCGGGGTTCGGCGGGGCGGGGCTCAGAAGCCCAGCTGGTCCAGCAGGTCGTCGACCTGGTCCTGGCCGGTGACGATGTCCTCGCCCTCGGGCTTGACCTGTGGACCGTTGAGCAGCCCCTCCTCGCGGCGGCGGTCGTCGGTTTCCCACTGGCCGCTGGCCTTCTTCTGGAGGTCGTCGCGAGCCTGGCCCTCGGGGACGGTGTCGATCAGCACCTGCACCAGCTGGTGCTCGATCTCGCGGATCACGTCCATCATCTTCTTGATCACCTGGCCGGTCAGGTCCTGGAAGTCCTGGGCCATCATGATCTCGATCAGCTCCTGATGGGTCGCCTGAGTCTTCTCCGGCACCGCTGCCAGGTACTGGCGGGTCTCGGTAACCAGCTCGCGGGCCTCGTCGAGCTCCTTGGGCTCGGCGAACCATTCGGCCCAGCGCCTGTCCAGCGATTCGGCCTGCTCGCTCAGGCTGTCCTGCAGCGGCTGGGCGCGGTCGATGGCGTTGAGCGCGCGCTCGGCGGCCTGCTCGGTCATGCTGGCGACGTAGCTCAGGCGGTCGCGGGCGTCGGGGATCGCCTCTGCCGCGCGCTCGATCTCCTTGTCGAGACCGAGCTCGCGCATGCTATCCCGCAGCATCCGGGTCAGCTGGCCGATCCGCTGCACCAGGTCGTCGCCATGCGCCGACTGGCTGGCCCGGGTGAAGTCGTTGCTCATGGTGTCATCTCCTGGCCGAGGGGCCGGGGCCCCTCGGGCTTACATGCCCAGTTTCTCGAAGATCTTGTTGAGCTTCTCTTCCAGCGTGGCCGAGGTGAACGGCTTCACCACGTAGCCGTTGGCGCCCGCCTGGGCCGCGGCGATGATGTTCTCCTTCTTGGCCTCGGCGGTGACCATCAGCACCGGCAGGTCCTTCAGCGCATCGTCGGCACGGATCTGCTTGAGCATCTCCAGGCCGTCCAGGTTGGGCATGTTCCAGTCGGAGACCACGAACTCGAAGCCGCCGGCCCTGAGCTTGTTGAGGGCGTCCTGGCCGTCCTCGGCCTCCTCGACGTTGGTGAAGCCCAACTCCTTGAGCAGGCTGCGCACGATCCGGCGCATGGTCGGGAAGTCATCCACCACCAGGATGCTCATGTTCTTGTCTGCCATCGGGTTTCCTCATGTCGTCTATGGCACGGTGAGCCGGCGCAGGCGCCGGCATCGCTCAGAATTCTTCCCACTCCGCCTCGGCAGTGGCCTCCTGGCGCGTCGCGGGCGGGCGGCCGGGCGGCGGCGTGAGGTCCTGGACCTCGGGGCGCGGCGCCTTGGGCGTGGCTTGGGGGGCAGAGGTGGTGGCCGACGGCGCGGCGTGGCCGGCGAGCCGGAACACCGCCACCGCCTCCTCCAGCCGGCTGGCCTGCTCCTCCAGGGAGGCAGCGGCGGCCGAGGCCTCCTGCACCAGGGAGGCGTTCTGCTGGGTTACCTGGTCCATCTGGCCGACGGCGGTACTGACCTGCTCGATGCCGTCGCTCTGCTCCTGGGAGGCGGCGGAGATCTCGTCCATGATGTCGGTCACGCGACGCACCGCGGCGACCACCTCCCGCATGGTCTCGCCGGCCTGCTCCACCAGGGTGGAGCCCTCGGCGACCTGGCTCACGGAGCTCTCGATCAGTCCCTTGATCTCCTTGGCGGCGTCGGCGCTGCGGCTGGCCAGCTGGCGCACCTCGCCGGCCACCACGGCAAAGCCGCGCCCCTGCTCGCCGGCGCGGGCGGCCTCCACCGAGGCGTTGAGCGCCAGGATGTTGGTCTGGAAGGCGATGGAGTCGATGACGCCGGTGATATCGGCGATCTTCCGGGAACTGCCGGAGATGCCGTGCATGGTGCTGACCACCCGCTGCACCACCTCGCCGCCACGCTCCGCGGTGTTGGAGGCGTCCAGGGCCAGGCCGCTCGCCTGGCGGGCGTTGTCGGCGTTCTGCTTCACGGTGGCGGTGATCTGCTCCATGCTCGAGGCGGTCTGCTCCAGGGAGGCCGCCTGCTGCTCGGTGCGCGAGGAGAGGTCGGCGTTGCCGCCGGCGATCTCGCGGGTGCCCAGGTGGATCGAGGCGCTGCTGTCACGCACGTCACCGACGATACGCGTCAGGCTCTGCTGCATGTCGCGCATGGCGGCGAACAGCTTGCCGATCTCGTTGCG
>JBKHEO010000106.1:0-6990 GCA_046540755.1 Halomonas sp.
TCGAATCTCCTTTCCCGCTCCAATCGGTCACCTGACATTGGCCAAGGCTCGCGCCGGGAGCCGAAAGTCGGCCCTGTCGAATCTCCTTTCCCGCTCCAATCGGATCTCCTGCCTTTTCTTGAAGATGTCTGCCGATGTGCGGGCCAATCGTCGTGTCTGGCCGACAGGAAAGTGGCCACGGCTTGAACTTCATGTCAGGCGCCCCCATATCGACCTGCCTTTGCGGCATGTCCGCACCCGACCCCCGAATCGTTCCAAGGATTGCGCATGGCCGAACCGGCTCTCTCCATCCGGGGCCTGACCAAGGTCTACGGCAATGGCTTCCAGGCCCTCAAGGGCATCGACCTCGACGTCGCCGAAGGGGACTTCTTCGCGCTGCTCGGCCCCAACGGCGCCGGCAAGTCCACCACCCTCGGGGTGGTGTCGTCGCTGGTGCAGAAGAGCGCCGGCAAGGTATCGGTCTTCGGCATCGACATCGACCGTGACTTCGCCCGCGCCAAGTACCACCTCGGCGTGGTGCCTCAGGAGTTCAACTTCAACCAGTTCGAGAAGGTGCTCGATATCGTGCTGGCCCAGGCCGGCTACTACGGCATGTCGCGGCGCCAGGCGCTGCCCCGCGCCGAGGGGCTGCTGCGCGACCTGGGGCTGTGGGACAAGCGCAACGGTAGCGCCCGGATGCTCTCCGGCGGCATGAAGCGCCGGCTGATGATCGCCCGGGCGCTGATGCACCGGCCCAGGCTGCTGATCCTCGACGAGCCCACCGCCGGGGTCGACATCGAGCTGCGTCGCAGCATGTGGGAGTACATGCGCCGCATCAACCGCGAGGAGGGCACCACCATCATCCTCACCACCCACTACCTGGAGGAGGCGGAGAGCCTCTGTCGCAACGTGGCGATCATCAACCATGGCGAGATCATCCGTCACACCAGCGTGCGCGACCTGCTGATGGAGCTGGATACCGAGACCTTCCTGCTCGACCTGGCCCATCCCGTGGAGGCCGCCCCCGAGGTCGAGGGCTTCGAGGTCAGCCAGTCGGAGCCCGCGCAGCTGGCGGTGGCGGTGCACCGCGGCCAACGTCTCAACGACGTCTTCGCGGCGCTCTCCGCGCGCGGCATCCAGGTGGTCTCCATGCGCAACCGCGCCAACCGCCTGGAGGAGATGTTCGTCTCCATGGTGGAGCAGGGCAACGAGGCCCTGGACCGGGCCGCCGAGGCCGCAGACGGCAAGGGCAAGGAGGCGCGCGCATGAATCCTCGCCAGATCGCCATCGCCCTCTGGACCCTGGTGGTCAAGGAGATCAAGCGCTTCACGCGCATCTGGCCGCAGACCCTGCTGCCGCCGTCGATCACCATGGCCATGTACTTCATCATCTTCGGCAACCTGATCGGCTCGCGTATCGGCGAGATGGACGGCTACACCTACATGGACTTCATCGTCCCCGGGCTGATCATGATGGCGGTGATTACCAACAGCTACTCCAACGTCGCCTCCTCCTTCTTCTCCAACAAGTTCCAGCGCAGCGTGGAGGAGATGATGGTCTCGCCGATGCCGAGCTGGGTGATCCTCTCCGGCTTCGTGCTGGGGGGCATGGCCCGCGGCCTCGGCGTGGGGCTGATCGTCACCGTCGTGTCGCTGTTCTTCACCCGCCTCGAGCTGGCCCATCCGGTGCTGACCCTGCTGGTGGTGGTGCTGACCGCGGCGCTTTTCGCCATCGGTGGCTTCATCAATGCCTTGCTGGGCAAGAAGTTCGATGATATCTCCATCGTGCCGACCTTCATCCTGACGCCGCTGACCTACCTGGGTGGGGTCTTCTACTCGATCTCGCTGCTGCCGGAGTTCTGGCAGGGAGTCTCGATGCTCAACCCCATCCTCTACATGGTCAACGTCTTCCGCTACGGCTTCCTGGGCGTCTCCGACATCCCGGTAGGCTGGGCGCTGGCCGCCATCCTCGCCTTCATCGCGGTGCTCTTCACCATCGCCCTGCGCATGCTGGAGCGCGGCCAGGGGATCCGTTCATGAGCCAGAGACCCGAGACCCTCGCCCACGCCCCCCTGGGGCGCGAATCCGCTTATCCCGAGCGTTACGATGCCGGGCTGCTCTATCCCATCCCCCGTGCCGCCAACCGGGCCCCGCTGGGCATCGAGGAAGGCGCGCTGCCCTTCGTCGGCGAGGACGAGTGGCACGCCTTCGAGGTCAGCTGGCTCAACGCCCGGGGCAAGCCGGTAGTGGCCGTGGCGCGCTTCCGGCTGCCGGCGGACTCGCCGAACCTGATCGAGTCAAAGTCCTGGAAGCTCTACCTCAACGGCTTCAACCAGAGCCACTTCGCCAGCCGCGAGGCGGTCATCGAGACCCTGGAGCGTGACCTGTCGCGTGCCGCCGGGGCGCCGGTGTCGGTCACGCTTTTCGGGGTCGACGACGAGGCGCTGATGCCGCGCCGGCTCCCCGGCGAGTGCCTGGACGATCTCGATATCGCCATCGACGACTACACCCCCAGCGCCGAGCACCTGCGCGCAGGGGGAGCGGTAGTGGAGGAGACGCTTCACTCCCACCTGCTCAAGTCCAACTGCCCGGTCACCGGCCAGCCCGACTGGGGCAGCGTGCTGATCCGCTACCGCGGGCCACGGCTCGACCGCGAGGGGCTCCTGCGCTACCTGGTGGGTTACCGCCAGCACCAGGACTTCCATGAGCACTGCGTGGAGCATATCTTCATGGACCTGGTAGCCCGCGCCCGCCTCGAGCGGCTGCTGGTGCTGGCGCGCTATGTGCGCCGCGGCGGGCTGGATATCAGCCCCTGGCGCGCCACCCCCGGCGAGCGCCCACCCGAGCCGCTACGCCTGGCCCGCCAGTAGAGCACTTTTGCTATGTGCGCTGGAACAGCCTCGAGTGAGTGCCCGCTGGCAGGGCAGCGGCACGACAGCCGGCCGGCGCGCTGGTAGAGTTGGGGCATTCGATTCTCGCGGGATCACGTTCAGGGAGATAGCGATGGATGCGATGACGCTGCTGCACGAGCGCAGCTCCATGGGCAAGCTGGTGGGGCCGCCGCCGAACGCCGAGGAGCTCGAGGCCATCTACCGGGCGGCGCTGCGTGCGCCGGATCACAAGGAGCTGCGCCCCTGGCGCTTCATCGAGTTCTCCGGCGAGGGGCTCGAGCGCCTCGGCGAGCTGTTCGCCGAGGCGGACTACCGCGAAGACCCCCACGTGGGCGATGCCGCCCTCGATGCCGCGCGCAAGAAACCGTTGCGCGCGCCCATGGTGATTGCGGTGATCGCCCGGGTCACCCCGGACGTGCCCAAGGTGCCGAAGATGGAGCAGGTGATCTCCGCCGGCTGCGCCGCCCATGCCATCCTGCTCGCTGCCCATGCCCTGGGCCTCGGCGCCATGTGGCGCAGCGGCAAGTACGCCTTCGACTCCGTGGTGCGCAAGGGGCTGGGCCTCGAGGAGGAGGACGAGGTGGTCGCCTTTATCTACCTCGGCCGCCCCGGCGGACGCCACAAGCCGCTCCCCGAGCACGACATCGAGTCCTTCGTGGAGCGCTGGCGCTGAGATGCGCGAGGTCGGCGTTCCCCATCCGCGACTCCCGCTGCCGCCTGCCGGCGGTGAGGACGATCCCGCCGTCTTCCTGGCCTGGCTCGGCGAGGCGATCCCCATGGTCGCTCATCTCGGCATCCGCGAGATGCGCCGCGACGGCGACCGGCTTACCTGGTCGCTGGCCCTCACCCCCAGCCTCAACGACAAGGGTACCGGCTTCGGCGGTGCCCTTGCCGCCCAGACCACCCTGCTGGGCTGGTGCTGGACCACCCTCTGGCTGCGTCGCCGCGGGTTCTCACGCGACGTCGTGGTGGCCGAGGCCAACCAGCGCTTCCTGGCCCCGGTGACCCGCGACTACCGCCTGGAGTGCCTGCCCGAGGAGGAGGCGGGCCCGGAGCGGCTCGCCGCTCGGCTGGCCGAGAAGGGGCGCGGGCGCATCACCCTGGTGCAACGCCTGTGGTGCGGCGACACCCTCTGCCTGGAGGCCCGCGGCGACTATGCGGTGCTGGCGGAGGCGTGATGCAGGCTCCTGCCGGACAGGGCTTCGGCTTGCTGTGCGTTGCCTCCCGCCCCGGTGATGGCTGCGCCCTGAGATTGCATCAGGCAACCACCAGGCAGTTGCGACCGGCCTCCTTGGCGCGATAGAGCGCCTCGTCGGCGCGCTGCAGGGCACTTTCCAGTGTCTCGCCGGGCTGGGTTAGGCAGGCACCCACGCTGACGGTGATCCTGCCGCCAGGGTAGCGGGCCTGCTCGGCGATCTCCCGGCGCAGGCGCGAGGCGATGGCCTCGAGGTCGACGCTCTCGCAGGGCGTGAGCAGCACCAGGAACTCGTCGCCGCCCCAGCGCGCCGCGTGGTCGTAGCGGCGCAGGCCGGCTTCCAGCAGCCGGGCCACCTCGCACAGCGCCTGGTCGCCGGCGGCATGACCCGCGCGGTCGTTGATCTCCTTGAAGTGGTCGAGGTCGAGCCAGATCAGGCCGAAGGCATGTCCATCGCGGGCTGTTCGCGCGGTCTGCTCCTCAAGGAGCAGGTTCATGCCACGGCGATTGAGCAGCCCGGTTAGCACATCGATCCGGGCCAGGCGTTCCAGCTCCTCGGTGCGTTCACGTACCTTGCTCTCCAGCGCCTCGGTGTGGCGGGTGACTTCGTCGGCCATGTCGCCGAAGTGGCGGATCAACTGCCCCATCTCGCCGTTGCCCCGGGGCAGGGGCACCTCGCGGCGCCCCTCGCGCAGCGCCACCATGGCCTGCTTCAGCGCGGCCATGGGGCTGAGCAGCTGGCGGTGCAGTGCCCAGTAGAAAAGCAGCAGCGCCACCAGCAGGAAGGCGATCAGCAGGCCCAGCGCCGGGGCGAAGCTGGCCACCGGCATCACCTCGTCGAGGTCGAGCAGGGTCACCTCGAACCAGTCGATGCTGGCCAGGTAGGCGACGCCTGCCAGGTGGCGCTTGCCGTCGATGGTCACGAAGTCGGTGATCACGCTGGGCTGCCCGGGCGGCTCGTCACGCAGGCGGTGCATCCGCTCGAGCATGCGTTCACCGTCGGCGGGCAGGTCGAAGAGCAGGTCCAGGGTGCGCTTCTGTCCCTCGGGCTTGATGAAGCTGGCGAAGTCGATGAAGCGCGGGTCGCGGTAGAGCTGGATAGCGCCATGGACATCGGCGAACAGGGTGGTGATGCCGCGCTGCTCGATGTCGATGATCTGGTCGAGGATGTTCTCGAGCTCGATGCCGGTGCCGACCACGCCGAGGATCTCGTCATCGGCATCGCGCATCAGCACGTCGATCCACAGTTGGGTCACCCCGAGCTCCACGTCCGGGTTGACGTTGAGGTGGAAGTCGCGGCCCTCCTCGATCAACTGGTAGAACCAGGCGTCGGCGGGGCGGCTCTCGCGCAGGTGATAGCGCAGCGGATCCTCGCCGAAGTCGTCATCGGCGTTGTTGTGGTAGTAGGCGCCATTCTCCCGCAGGGCAACGAAGTAGTTGCGGTCGATGAAGTTGCGCCGGAAGCTTTCCATCTCGCTGAAGGCCTCGGCCTGGAGCCGCGGGTCATCGGGTGCCTTGGCCCAGCGGCTGAGCACCTGAGAGTTAGCGAACTGGTGGGCGAGGGCGATCTCGCGCTCCAGCGGCTGCAGCAGGCGGGCGCTGTCGTACTGCACCTGCACCTCCGCTACCCGTCGCCCCCACTGCTCTACGATCCGCTCCGCCATGTACTGGAAGCTGAACCAGGCCAGCAGCGAGGCACCCAGCATCAGCGCCACCGCCACCATCAGGAAGCGCAGTTTCAGGCTCAAGACGTTCTCCTTCGTTCCCCACCCGCGCCGGCATGGCGGCGACTCGGCATGGTCACAGCATACCCCAGTGTGGGCGGCGGCGTTCAGCGCAGGCTGTCAACGCCTTGGCGTCGAGTCGGGCTCGAGGCTGTCCTGCTCGCCGGCATCCCCCACGGCCCCGTCGAGCAGGAAGTCCACCTCGGCCGGGGCGCGCAGCGCCAGCCGGCCAGGCGGGTCATGCCGGCGAGGTGGTGGATATGTCTCGGGGTGTCCACGTGCCTGGGTCGCTCTCCCTCAGCTTTGCTCGAGGATGTGTTGCAGTCCCTGCAGGGACAGCAGGGTGAGTTCCCGGTTGACCACCTGGATCAGCCCCTGGCGCTGGAAGCGCCCCAGCACGCGACTCACCGTCTCCAGGGCGAGGCCCAGGTGGCTGCCGATATCGCCGCGTGACATCGCCATGTGGAAGCAGTAGCGGCTGCAGCCGCGCTGCTGGAAGCGCTCGGAGAGACCGAGCAGGAAACCGGCCAGACGCTGGTCGGCAGTGCGGCCGGAGAGCAGACAGAGCTGGCGCTGTTCGGAGCGCAGCTCGCGGCTCATGTGGCACAGCAGGGACTCGTTGAGCGTGGGGCTGTGCTGGCAGAGCTCGCGCAGCTGGGTATAGGGCAGGGCGCAGACGAAGGTGCTTTCCAGGGCGATCACCGAGGCCGTGGAGGTGCGCTCGCCGATGGCCTCGAGCCCCACCGCCTCTCCCGGCAGGAAGAAGCCCACCACATGCTCCGGCTCCTGGCCCAGGGGGCGGACCACCTGCTTGAGGCTGCCGCTGCGCACAAGGTAGAGGGTGTCGAAGGGCGCGCCCTGGGTAACCAGCGCCTGGCCGCGCTTGAGGGGGCGCGGCTGGTCGAGCATGACGTCCAGGCTCGCCTGGGTATCCTCGGGCAGGTCGTGGGTCAGGCAGACGCCATGCAGGCTGCAGGCATCACAGTGAGCGCCCGGCCTCCGCGTGCCGGGATCCGTCTCGGTGGCTGTCATCTTTCATCCTTGGATGTTGCCGGTCAGGGCTTGACCCGGGTCAGCCTAGTACGCCGAAGCTGAATGTGACAGCCGAGGACGGGGAGAGGTCTCGGGAGGGGGAGAGGGCCCTGAACGCAGAAAACCAGCCGTGACAGGCTGGCTTTCTTGAAGAAGTGGCGGAGGGGGAG
>JBKHEO010000107.1:0-6636 GCA_046540755.1 Halomonas sp.
CCGCGATGAAGGTCAGCGAACTGGCGAGGGCCGCCGGCGTCACCGCCGAGACGGTACGCCACTATGTGCGCGAGGGGTTGCTGCACCCCGAGCGTGACCCCGACAACGACTACCAGCTCTTCGCCCATGAGGACCTGGCGCGACTGCGCTTCATCCAGCGTGCCCGCACCCTCGGCTTCGGCGTCGCCGAGATCCGCGAGATCCTCGACCACGCCGACCACGGTGACTCTCCCTGCCCCATGGTGCGCGACCTGCTGGCCAGCCGGCTGCCGCAGATCCGCGAACGCATCGCCGAGCTGCAGGCCCTGGCCGAGCGCATGGAGCGGGCACTGGACGCCTGGGCCGAGATGCCCGACGGCACCCCGGACGGCCACAGCCTGTGCCGGCTGATCGAGAGCTTTCCCGAGCCGCTCCATGCCGACGCCCCCGCTTCCGAAAAGGAGACGCCATGAACGCCACCCTCGAACGCCAGGTGCCCGGCATGAACTGCCAGGGCTGCGTGAAGCGCATGCGCGAGGCGATCCAGGCCGAGGACCCGCAGGCCGAGGTGGTCGGCGAACCGGCGGAGAAGCGCCTCACCGTCACCTCCACACTGGACGACACGCACCTCGACCGCGCCCTTCAGGACGCCGGCTACCCGCCGGCGGACCGCCCGCTGCGCCATGAGCGCCGGGTGCCCGGCATGAGCTGCCAGGGCTGCGTGAAACGCATGCGCGAGGCGATCCAGGCCGAGGACAGTGACGCCGAGGTGATCGGCGAGCCGGCGGAGAAGCGCCTCACCGTGACCACCCGGCTGGATGACGAGACGCTGGACCGCCTGCTGGGCGAAGCCGGCTACCCGCCGGGCGAGACGCCGGAGGCGCCCGATGAGGCAAGCGACGCCTCCTCCGTCGACGACCTGCCCGAGCCGCCGGCAGAGCAGGCCGCCGACGAGCGCGCCACCACCCGCCGCCTCTCCATCGGCGGCATGACCTGCGCCAGCTGCGTGAAGAGCGTGCAGCAGGCGCTGGAGCGTACACCGGGGGTGGTCTCGGCCACGGTCAACTTCGGCACCCACACCGCCCAGGTGCAGGGCAACGCCGACGAGAGGGCGCTGGTCGAGGCGGTGGAGTCGGTCGGCTACGGCGCCGAGCCGATCCACGACCTGCGCCAGGCGGAGGCGGCCCGCGCCGAACGCGACCGGCGCGAGTATCGCCGCCTGCTGCGGGGCAGCGCCTGGTCGCTGGCCCTCGCCGTGCCTTTGATGGTGGGCATGTTCGTCTACCACCCCCACCCGGAGGGCACCGGCCGGCTCTTCTGGCTGGGGGTCGGGGCGCTGACGCTCGCCGTGCTGGCCTTCCCCGGCCGCCACTTCTTCGTCAACGCCTGGAAGAACCTCCGCCATCACCAGGCCAACATGGACACCCTGATCGCCATGGGCACCGGCACCGCCTGGCTCTACTCCATGGCGGTGGTGGCCTTCGCCCCCTGGCTGCCGGAGATGGCCCGCGGCATCTACTTCGAGGCCTCGTCGATGATCATCGGCCTGGTGCTGCTGGGCAACGCCCTGGAGCTGCGCGCCCGGGGCCGCACCAGCGATGCACTGAAGCGCCTGCTCGACCTGCAGAGCCGCACGGCCCGGGTGATCCGCGACGGCGAGGAGCGCGAGGTGGAGATCGACGCGGTGCGCGAGGCGGACCTGATCCGCGTGCGCCCCGGCGAGCGCCTGCCGGTGGACGGCGAGGTGACCGAGGGCCAGAGCCATATCGACGAGTCGATGCTCACCGGCGAGCCGCTGCCTGTGGCCAAGGCCGAGGGCGACGAGGTGAGTGCCGGCACCGTGAACGGCAAGGGCTCGCTGGTCTACCGGGCCACCCGCGTCGGTGCCGACACCCGTCTGGGCCGCATCACCGAGCAGGTGGCCAGCGCCCAGAACTCGCGCCCCCCCATCGGGCAGCTGGCCGACAGGGTGTCGAGCATCTTCGTGCCCGCGGT
Source organism: Halomonas sp. (assembly GCA_046540755.1). Classification (GTDB taxonomy): domain Bacteria; phylum Pseudomonadota; class Gammaproteobacteria; order Pseudomonadales; family Halomonadaceae; genus Halomonas. Next base: position 1,975 of record JBKHEO010000107.1, read on the forward strand.
GATGATCATCGCCGTGCTCACCGCCCTGGTCTGGTACAACCTCGGCCCCGAGCCGCGGATGCTGCACATGCTGGTCACCGCCACCACGGTGCTGATTATCGCCTGCCCCTGTGCCCTGGGCCTGGCCACGCCGATCTCCACCATGATCGGCGTCGGCAAGGCCGCCGAGCACGGCGTGCTGGTGAGAAGCGGCGACGCCCTGCAGACGGCGAGCCGCCTCACCACCCTGGTGGTGGACAAGACCGGCACCCTGACCGAGGGCAAGCCGCGGGTCACCGAGGCGGAGGTTCTGGAAGGCGACGAGCAGGAGCGCCTCGGCCTGGTGGCGGCCCTGGAGCGAGGCTCCGAGCACCCCCTGGCGGCAGCCCTGTTGGCGCACGCCGAACAGGCCGGCGCCGATCCCGCCGACATCCGGGACTTCGACAGCGTGACCGGCGGCGGCGTGAAGGCCGAGACGCACGACGGCAAGGCGCTGCTGCTGGGCAACGCCCGCCTGCTGGAGGAGGCCGGGGTCGACCTGGGCGCGGGAGGCGAGCGTGGCGCCGAGCTCGAGAAACAGGCGCGCAGCGTGGTCTACCTGGCCGTGGATGGCCGGCTGGCCGCGCTGTTCGGCATCAGCGACCCGCTGCGCCACGACACCGTCGAGGCGGTGAGGCGCCTGCAGGCCGACGGCCTCAGGGTGGTGATGCTGACCGGCGACAACGCACACACCGCCGGCGCCATCGCCCGGGAGGTGGGCATCGACGACTTCCGCGCCGGCCTGCTGCCCGAGGACAAGCACGCGGAGATCGAGCGCCGGCAGGCGGCGGGCGAGGTGGTCGGCATGGTGGGCGACGGCATCAACGACGCCCCCGCCCTGGCCCGGGCCGACGTCGGCTTCGCCATCGGCCAGGGCACCGACGTGGCCATCGAGAGCGCCGGCATCACCCTGGTGCGCGGCTCGCTGCACGGCGTGGCCGCCGCCATCGAGACCAGCCGGGCGACGCTTGGCAACATCAAGCAGAACCTGGTGGGCGCCTTCGGCTACAACGTGCTGGGCATCCCCATCGCCGCCGGCGTGCTCTATCCGGTCACCGGCATGCTGCTCTCGCCGATGATCGCCGGGGCGGCGATGTCGCTCTCCTCGATCACCGTGGTCAGCAACGCCAATCGCCTGCGCCTGTTCCGCCCCACCGGCGAGGCCGGCGCCGCCTCGCCATCCGACGCCCCCGAGGAGGCACGCCCATGAGCTGGATCGTCAACCTGGCAGGCCTCGCCCTGATCGCCCTGATCGCCTGGTGGTTCTGGGGCCGCCGCTGAGACGCCGGCTCAGCTCACCCCCATGTAGCGCCCAGGCTTGTGGTTCAGCGCGATGATCAGGTTGAGCGCCACCGCACCGAGCACCGAGAGCCCCACCCGGTCGGCCGGCAACAGCGCCAGGCCGGCCAGCATGATCACGCCGTCGATGGCCAGCTGCACATAGCCGGCGCGCAGGCCGAAGCGGTCCTGCAGGTAGAGCACCAGGATATTGACCCCGCCGAGGCTGGCACGGTGGCGGAACAGGATCAGCATGCCGATGCCGATCAGGCAGCCGCCCATCAGGGCGCCGTAGAGCGGCGCCAGGGCGGCGATGTCGATCCAGCGCCCGGTGAACTCGGAGAACAGCGACACCAGGCCGATGGCGGCGAAGGTGCGCAGGGTGAAGGACCAGCCCATGCGCTTGATGGCCAGCCAGTAGAAGGGCAGGTTGATCAGGAAGAACCCGACGCCGAAGGGCCAGCCGCTGGCGTACTGCAGCAGGAAGGCCATGCCGGCGGTGCTGCCGGTGAGCAGCGTGGCCTGGGTGTAGAAGGTGACACCGAGCGCCACGAACAGCGTGCCCACCAGCATCGCCATGGCGTCCTCCCGGAGGGAGTGGGGGTCGGTGGGCAGCTCCTGAGGATCCATTCATCAATCCTTATATGGGGTCCGCGTGCTCGACCATCAGCTGCAGGCTCTCCCGTCCCCGCCAGCGGTTGCGGTTGAGCTTGTAGGCACAGTGCAGCCGCTCGCCGACGCCGAAGGCGGGCACTTCGCCCGGGGTCAGCGCCCGGAACCAGATCGCCCGATGGGTCACCGCGCCCAGGGAGAGCTCCAGCATCAGGTGGCTGCCGTCGGCCCCCACCGGGCGCAGGCGCTCGACGAGAAACTCGCCCTGGAAGAGCGGCGCCTCGAACTCGCGGCCGTAGGGGCCCAGCGACTGCAGCTCCTCGAGGGTCGCGAGGCTCAGCTGCTCGGGGGCCAGGTCGCCGTCGGTGAGGATCCGCGGATAGAGCTCGGCCTCGCCCAGCTGCTCAGCCACCGCCTGGAGGAAGGCGGCCTTGAAGGCTTCCAGCTGCGCCTGCGGCACGCCGACCCCGGCTGCCCCGCGGTGGCCGCCGAAGCGCGGCAGCGCCTCCGGCGCCAGCTCGAAGGTGCGCTGCAGGGCGTCACGCAGGTGGAGCGCCTCGATGGAGCGCCCGGAGCCGGTGAGCATGCCGGGTGCGGCGGCGGGGGTCAGCACCAGCGCCGGGCGCCCGAAGGCCTGCACCAGCCTTGACGCGACGATGCCCTGCACGCCGGGATGTCCGCCCTCGAGATAGACCACGACGGCCGGCTCGTCGGCGGCCAGCGCCGGCAGCGCCAGCGCCCTCGCCTGCTCGGCCATCTCGACCTCGATCGCCTTGCGCGACTGGTTATCCTGATCCAGCACGTCCAGATAGCGGCTCGCCACCTGGTCCTGCTCGGCAAGCATGAAATGCAGCGCGGCATAGGGGTCGTCGAGTCGCGAGCGGGCGTTGATCCGCGGCCCCATCTGGAAGCCCAGGGTCTCGGCATCGAAGGGCACGCTGTCGGCACCCAGGCGCTCGGCCATGGCCCGCCAGCAGGCCGCCTCCATGCGGTTGATCAGCGCCAGGCCGTGGGTCACCACCGCGCGGTTGGCGGGGCTGCCGCCCAGCGAGACGCAGTCCGCCACCGTGCCCAGCGCCACGTAGGAGAGCCAGGGCGAGAGCTTGGGGGTGGCCTCCGGCAACACGCCCCACTCGATCAGTACCGAACGGGTCAGCGACATGACCAGCCAGGCCACCATGCAGCCGGCGATGGTGGGGTCGGGGTAGGTGCAGTCGTCCCGGGTGGGGTTGACCACCGCGTGGGCCGAGGGCGGCGGCCCCTCCACCGGCAGGGCGTGGTGGTCGCTGACCACCACCTCGATGCCCTCGGCCGCCAGACGTGCGATGCGTGGCTCGTCGCTGCTGCCGCAGTCGGCGGTGATCACCAGGCTGGGCCGCGGCGAGAGGGCCAGGGTGCGCTCCACCAGCGGCAGGCTGATGCCGTAGCCATCATGGATACGGTGGCCGATCAGGCTGTGCAGCCTCGCCTCCGGCACCCCGAACAGCTCCACCAGGGTGCGCCGGATCACCACGTGGGAGGTGATGCCGTCCACGTCGTAGTCGGTGAGGATGCCGATATGCTCGCCGTCCACCACCGCCTGGGCGATGCGCTCGGCGGCGCGGCGGCCGTCGGCGAGCTTCTCCGGGTGGGTCAGGTGGCGCAGGCTGGGCGATACCAGCGGGTCGAGTTCGCCCTGATAGCCGCCGAGGCGGCCGGCCAGCACTCGCGCCTGGAGCTCGGAGAGCCCCTCGCGCTGGGCGCGGGCGTAGAGGGCGGCGTCCCGGGGCCGCGGCAGGATCCGCGGCCTCAGGCGCTTGCTGAGATCGATGGGGTCGCGGGTGGCGTCCAAGCCGTCCTCCACTAGCGACGATTCTCGGCCACGAAACGCTGCACGGCGGAAAGCTCCGCCGGGAGCACCGTGTAGCGCTCCTCGCGCTCCAGCAGGTCGTCCATGTGCGGCGGCAGCGGCACGCCCGGGAAGCCCGCCTTGACCACCGCCTCGGCGAACTTGGCCGGGTGGGCGGTGGCCAGGGTGATCATGGGTACGGCCGCATCGCCCCGCTCGCGCTCGGCGGCGCGGTAGCCGGTCGCGGTGTGCGGGTCGAGGATCTCCTGGGTGCGGTGGTGCGCCTCGCGGATCACCTCGAGGATGGTGGCGTCATCCACGCTATGGCTGGCGAAGCGCTCGCGCAGCTGCGCCAGGGGGGCGTCGGCGAGTGCCGTCGGCTCGGCCTGGAAACGCTCCAGCAGGGCCGCCACGGCGGCGCCGTCGCGCTCGTAGGCCTCGAACAGCAGCCGCTCGAAGTTGGACGACACCACGATGTCCATGGAGGGCGCCAGGGTCGCCTTGAGCTCCTGCTTGGAGAAGTCGTTGGCGGCCAGGGTGCGGTGCAGGATGTCGTTGGCGTTGGTGGCGATCACGAAGCGCGCCACCGGCAGTCCCATGCGGTAGGCCATGTAGCCGGCGAAGACATTGCCGAAGTTGGCCGAGGGCACGCAGAAGCTCACCTGGCGATGCGGCGCACCCAGCGCCACGGCGGAAGCCACGTAGTAGACGATCTGGGCCATGATGCGCGCCCAGTTGATGGAGTTCACCGCCACCAGCCGGGTGCCGTTCAGGAACGACTGGTCGGCGAAGCTCGCCTTGACCATCGCCTGGGCGTCGTCGAAGTTGCCCTCGATGGCGATGTTGAAGACGTTGTCAGCCAGCACCGTGGTCATCTGGCGGCGCTGCACCTCCGAGACCCGGTTGTGGGGGTGGAGGATGAAGAT
>JBKHEO010000108.1:0-6511 GCA_046540755.1 Halomonas sp.
AGCGGCATCGGCCGCGCGAGCAGGAATCCCTGGAAGATATCGCAACCGTGCTGCTTGACCCACTGGTGCTGGGTCGGGGTCTCCACCCCCTCGGCGACCACCTTGAGCCCCAGGTGGTGGGCCATGGAGACGATGCCCAGGGTGATGGCGGCGTCGCGATCATTGCGATCGATCTCGCGGATGAAGCTTCGGTCGATCTTCACGGTATCGATGGGCAGGTTCTTCAGGTAGCTCAGGCTGGAGTAGCCGATGCCGAAGTCATCGATCGCCACCCGAATCCCCATCCCCCTCAGCGCATTCAGGGTATCGATGGCGCCCTCGGTGTCATTCATCAGGACCCCCTCGGTCAGCTCGAGGGTCAGCTGATGGGGTGGCAGGCCGCTGTCACGAAGCGTCTCGCGCAGGGTGGAGAGGAAGTTGCCACGATGGAACTGCAGCGGCGAGAGGTTCACCGACACGCTGAACGACGCCAGCCCCTCTCCACTCAGCGTTGCCATGTCGTGGCAGGCGCGATCGAGCACCCAGCGACTGATGGCCATGATCTGACCGGTCTGCTCGGCGAAGGGGATAAAGGTTCCCGGCGAGATATCACCCCGCTCGGGATGGGGCCAGCGCAGCAACGCCTCGAGCCCCACGACGTCACCGTCGCGGGAGAACAGCGGCTGGTAATGGAGCTCGAAGGCCTGTGCCTCGATGGCCTCCTGTAGCTCGTTGCGCAGCGCCACGCGCTCGCCCACCCGCGAGGTGATCTCGGGAGTGAACCACTGACAGGCGTTGCGTCCCTGCTGCTTGGCCCGGTACATGGCCATGTCGGCCTGCTGGATCAGCTCCATGGAGGGCGTGCCATCGTTCGTGCCGACCGCGATGCCGATGCTGGCTGTCAGGTGGAGCTCGTGGTCCTCGATCCGATAGGGACGCGCCACGAGCTCGAGCAACCGCTCTGCCACCTCCAGGACCTCCTCCTCGCGCTTGAGCCCGTTGAGCAGGATCACGAACTCGTCCCCCCCGAAGCGCGCCAGGGTATCGCCACGCCGCAGCACCCTGGACAGTCGCCGTGCCAGCTGCTGCAGGAGGCGGTCGCCGATGGCATGCCCCAGGGTGTCGTTGATCGGCTTGAACTCGTCGAGATCGATGAACACCACCCCCAGGCGCGTGCCCTGGCGAGTCGCCAGGGCCAGGTCATGGGCCAGCCGGTCCTCCAGCATGGCGCGATTGGCGAGCCCCGTCAGCGCATCGTGGCTGGCGTGGTAGGCCAGCTTGGCCTCGTAGGCCTTGTGCTCGGAGATATCGTGCTGGATGCCCACGTAGTGGGTGACCTGGCCGGCATCGTCACGGATGGGCGAGAGGTAGAGGTCGTTCCAGAACGGCTCGCCCCCCTTGCGGTAGTTGCGCAGGGTGACATGCACCTCCTGCTCCTCGGCCAGCTGGTCACGCAGTCGCTGCAGCGCCTGGGGGGCGGTCTCGGGTCCCTGAAGGAAGCGGCAGTTGCGCCCCAGCACCTCGTCGCGCCGGTAACCGGTCATCTCGAGGAAGGCCGCATTGACGTAGGTGATCGGCATGTCCTCGCCCCGTGCATCGGCGATCACCACCCCGTTGACGCTGGCCTCGACCCCCCGCTCCAGGATGCGCAGACGCACCTCGTTCTGCTGGCGCTCGGTGATGTCCTTGGCGATGCCGAAGACCCCCTTAATGCTCCCCTCCACCACGATCGGCAGGTTGGTGATGTCCAGTCGCCGAGGCTCACCCTCGCGGTTGAACACGTCGAGCTCGTAGCGACAGGTCTCCCCCCGGGCGGTCTGCTCGAAGTGGGACTGAAACAGACCCAGGTCATCGGATCGCACGAAGCGCGAGAAGTGGCCGCCGATGATCTCCTCGACCGCGAAGCCGGTCACCGCCTCGCAGTGGGAGTTGGCGGTGGCGAAGCGCCCCTGGAGATCCAGCGAGAAGACCGCATCGGGATTGTAGGCGAACAGCGAACGATAACGCTGCTCGCTGTCACGGAGGGCGCGGCGGTCCTGATCGCGCTCGACGGCCAGCGCGACGAGATCCACCGCCTGACGCATCTGGTCGATCTCCAGCGATGTCGGGCGGGCCCGCTCCCGGGAGTAGACCGCGAAGGTGCCCAGCAGGCGGGCGTCGCTGGCGACGATGGGGTAGGACCAGCAGGCGAGCAGCGAATGCTGACTGACCAGCCGGTGATAGCCCTGCCAGGCGGGGTCGTTGGGCAGGTCGTCACACACCACCAGCTCGCGATGCTGTGCCGCACTGCCACAGGCGCCGATGCCCTCGCCGATGGCGATGCTGCGGATCGCCCGGCGATAGGCCTCGGGCAGGCTTCGTCCGGCGGCCAGATGGAGGCGGCTTGCCCCCGGGTCGGCGAGCATGATGGAGCAGAGACATCCCGGCAGGTTCTCTTCCAGCATCCGGCAGACCGCCTCCAGGGGCGCCTCCAGCGGGGCCTCCTCGGCGATCAGGGCCTGGATGGCCTGCTGGTGGATCAGGTGGCGCCGGGAGAGGTCGAGCTCCCGCGAGCGAGCGGCGCTGAGCCTGACAAGCCCCAGGCTCAGCGCCAGCAGGAAGCTCAAGGTCAGCCCGCCCAGGCCCACCAGGGCCGGGATGCCGGCCGCCACCGCCCAGGGCGACGGGAAGGCCGGATGAATCGTCGGGCTCAGCATCAGGCCGCCCGGCAGGCCGATATGGCGAGCCACCAGTTGCGGTGACTGCGCCAGCGGCTGCGGTGTGACCCCCGGGGCGGCCAGCCGCAGCAGCGTCTCGCCGTGGTGGCGCAAGGCCACCTGAAACTCGCCCAGCGGCATGCGAAGCTCGCTCTTCAGCAGTGCGGCCATGTCCATCATGACAAGCAGCGGCTCCCCGCGACGCGGCATCTCGATCACCACCAGCGACAGCATGGGCCGCTCGGGGTCCGGCGCCATCATCCGAGACTCGGGGAAGGGCAGGTCGACCCACTCCCTCACCCGGGGCTTTCGCACCTGGCGCTCAAGCCACGCCTCGGCCCGGGCATCCTTGCCCCGGGTCCACCGCCAACGGCCGTCGTCACCCATCAGTCCGAGGGCCTGGGTGCTCGGCAGGTCCCGCAGCTGGCCGGCGAGGTCCTGTTCGACCACCCCCTGGCCGAGGTCCTCCGGAAGCGCATCGAGACGCTCCGCCAGGCGCCGGAAGTGCTGGAGCCGCGAGCTCATCACCTGCTCGGCATTGAGCCGGATGTTATCGAACACGAACTCGGCCCGGGCGCTTTCCCGCTCCTGCTGCTGCCAGCCGAGCAGGTACCAGGCGGCGATGCTGATGCCGACGCCCAGCAAGCAGGCGACGCTGGCCCTGCGTCCCAGCGGCGGAGGGCCTCCCGAGGAGCGCAGGCTCGCGGCCAGCATGGCCGCTCCACACAGCAGCGCGAAGAGCGCCACCACCAGCGGCGACGACGCCCCCCGGGCCGAGGCGGCGACCTCGCCGCCCCCCGGCAGCCACCACAGGAGCAGACCGCCCACCCCGATCAGCAGCCCGCCGACCAGGCGCCACAGGCGCCGGAGGACGCGCAGGGTGGTGCCCAGCATCAGGCACAGCGATATCACCAGCAGCAGCGAGGCGCCCAGTGAGCTGAGGCTGCCCTGCGCCCAGCGCCATGGAGCAGAAGTCACCTCGCCGGCCAGGCCGTTGTGCAGCACGGTGAAGAGTGCCAGGGCACCCAACATAAGGCCGGCACCGGCACGCAGCCGTGGCTGGCGACGCAGCACGCCCAGCAGCCCGACGCCAGCCGCCAGCGAGGCCACCGCGGCATCCACGGCCAGCAGCCGCTGCCCCTCGCCCGTGGCGAAGTTGGCCAGAAGTGCTGTCATGCCCATCAGCATGAAGGTGGCCGACACCATCATCAGCCAGGTATCGAGGGCAAGGTCACGGGTCTTCGAGGGCATGCGGGATGTCTCTGGGCATTGTTTTCGCCGATGGTGCATCGACGCGGCCGGCAACGCCAGGTCGCGCGCTTCTCCATTAGCCGTAGTGGGCAACGGCGGCAGGGGGCTCAGTGGACGATGACACGGTGCATTCGGTTCTTGCCGCGGCGCTTGGCCTCGTACATGGCCTGGTCCGCCTGGCGCAGCAGCTGGTCGGCGTCGAGCCGCGACCCTGACTCACCGGGCAGGTAGCAGGCCAGACCCAGGCTGGCCGAGACCTGCACGCGCTCACCGGCCAGCTCGAGGGGCGCGTCGATGCTGCGCAGGAGGCGCTGTGCCGCCAGCTCTGCCTCCTCCGGCGTCGCCAGGTCGACCAGCACCGCCACGAACTCATCGCCGCCCAGTCGCGCCAGGGTATCCGAGGCCCGCAGTACGGCGCTCATGCGAGCCGAGAGGGCCACCAGCAGCTGATCCCCGACATCGTGCCCCAGCGAGTCGTTGACCGCCTTGAAGCCGTCGAGGTCGATGAAGGCCAGCCCCAGGCAGGTGCCACGTCGTTCGGCCTGGGCCTGGGCCTGACGCAGGCGGTCGGAGAGCAGCAGGCGATTCGGCAGCCCGGTCAAGGCATCGTGCTGGGCCGCCTGCTGCAGCTCGCGCTGGTGCCGCTTCAGCTGGGTGATGTCGGTCAGCAGGCCGACATAGCGCTGCACCTGGCCGCGGGTATCGAGTACCGGGCTCAGGGTCAGGCGCAGCGGCTTGATGGTGCCATCCCGGCAGCGACCCTCAAGCTCCCCCTCCCAGTGCCCCTGCTCCATGAGCACCTGCTGCATCTGCTGCAGGAAGTCATTGCCTTGGTGCTGGGCCGCCAGCATCAGGGCGCTTTGGCCGAGCACCTCCGCACTCGGGTAGCCGGTGATCCGTTCGAAGGCACGGTTGACGTCCAGCACGAGGCCGCCGGGCGAGGTGATCATGATGCCCTCATGGGAGTGGGTGAAGACGCTCGCCGCCAGCCCCAGCCGCCGGTGATGAATCTTGAGCTGGCGATTGCCGCGCGCCAGCAGCAACAGCAGCAGCGCCACCACCAGGGCGGAGCCGGCTGCCACCAGCAGCGCCGGACGGAAGCGCTGCATCACATCGCGCCAGGTGAAGTCCGGCACCTGCTCGAAGGGCGGCAGCCTCAGGGTCCGCGCCAGGTTCTCCACCGACAGGTAATCCTGGGGCGGGGCGAAGCCCCCCAAGAGTGCCGCCTCGGCGGCCGGGTGATCCGACGACAGCGAATAGAGCGCCACCGCCACCTGGCGCACGGTCTCGGCCGGCACATGCGGCAGGGCGATAAAGGGCCACTCGGGGAAGAGTCGGGTGGAGACCTCGAAGGGAAACCCGGCGAAGCGCTGCGAGTTGATGACCCGGAAGCGCGAGCGGTCCAGCCGCCCCTCCGCCTGCATGCGCTCGAGGATGCCGCTGCGCACGAAGCCGACGTCGACCCGCCCTTCTTGCAGCGCCTCGATCACCGCATCGTGGCTGCCCAGCTCGACCAGCTGGGTGTCATCGTCGAGGGCGACGCCCGCCTGGTGCAGCTCGTAAGCGGGAACCTGATAGCCGCCCAGGAAGCGCTTCCCCGGGATGCCGATGCGCCGCTCGCCGAGCTCCTCCAGGCGCGTGGGTGCCGCCTCGTCGCGTCGCGTCAGGATCACGCCTCCCAGCGCCGTGACGGATTCGTCCTGCTCGCGGCTTATCAGCGTCGCCAGGGCGCCAGTCAGGCTGTTGCGGCTGCGCAACCCCATGTAGTGACTCGGGTTGGTCATCAGCAGGTCCAGTTGACGATGGGCGATGGCCTGCTCGATCTCGTCCAGGGAGAGTACCTGCAGCTCGACGCTGGCATGGGGGATGGCCTCGTCGAGATAGTCGGCGAGGGGCTGGTAGCGCGCCTCCATCACCTCGACGGGGCGGTAGGCGAAGATGCCGAGCGTCAGGTCATGGCCGGCCGAGGCCCCCAGGGGCATCAGCCAGGCCAGGACGACCAGCAGCCCGCGCCGCCTCATGGCATCGGCTCCCTGTCGGGGAGGAAGTCGCTGCGCACCAGCTCCTCAAGGCCCACCGGGGCATCCAGCAGCGACCCGGCTCGCATGGTCTCGACCAGCTCTGCCGCGGCCAGCATGACCCCGCCCTCCGGTGCCAGGTAGCGATGGTTGGCGGCCACATCGGGCAGCTCCAAGCCCGCATAGGACGCCCGAACCTCCTCGAAGGTGAGCTCGCGCCAGGCACCGATGCGTCGGAAGGCGTCCTCCCGGAAGACGCGCAGGTGGGAGAGCGCGCGGAAGTGGGCCGCCACCAGGGCGGTGAGCGGCCCATCGCGCCAGCGCATGCGGTCCTCCCGCACCGCCAGAACGTCCAGGATCAGCTCGGGAAAGCGGCTGCTGTCGAAGAGCCGCACGGCACCGAGCCTAGCCAGGCGACTGGCGGTAGGCTCGTAGGTGACGGCGACATCGATCTCACCCTGCTGCCAGGCCGCCACCTGGCGGTCGGGAGGAATGTCCAGCAGGGTGACCTCGGCGGGCGTCAGCCCCGCCGCCTCCAGCAGCTTGGCCAGCACCAGGCTGCCCACG
>JBKHEO010000109.1:0-6356 GCA_046540755.1 Halomonas sp.
GGGCCGATAGTCTTACCAAACCACCATCGCGTCCACATGATGCGCCGGCTAACCGTGTAATTTACGACAAAAGTCGCATGCCGTGACCCTAGGAGCCCCCGAGACCGAACTCGCCGATGCGCGCCACCGTGCGCCGGTAGGCCTCGCGCTCGCGGCAGGCCGAGAGGAAGGCCTGGAGGCGGGAGTGGCGTGCCAGGCCGCCGCGACTCGCCAGCGCCAGCAGCGGGAAGCTCATCTGGATATCGGCGGCGCTGAAGCGCTCCCCGGCGAACCAGGGACCGCCGGCCTCGAGCTCGCCCTCCCAGAAGTCCGCCAGACGGCGGATCTCCGGCCCCAGGTATTGCTGCTCCATCCCGCGGGCGAAGAGCCGGCCCAGGGGTCGCGCCAGGGCCGGCACCGGCGGCTGGCCGAGCCGGGAGAAGACCAGGCGCATCACCAGCGGTGGCATCGCCGAGCCCTCCGCATGGTGCAGCCAGAAGCGATAGCGTTCGTGAGCATCGCTCCCCGTCGGCGGCGCCAGTCGCCCCTCGGGATCATGGTGCTCGATCAGGTAGTCGATAATCGCCCCGGACTCCGCGATCATCCGGTCGCCGCGGGCCTTGTCGCGGATCACCGGCGACTTGCCCAGAGGGTGCAGCTCGCGCAAGGCCTCCGGGGCCAGCATGGTGGCCGGGTCACGACGGTAGGTCACGACCTCGAACTCGACGCCCAGCTCCTCGAGCAACCACACGACCCGCTGCGCGCGGGAGTTCTCCAGATGATGCACCTCGATCATGGCCATGCTCCCGTCGATGAAGGAGCCACCACCCTAGCACGGCCGTGATGGGGCGCCTTGTGCCAAGGTCGTCTTTGCCCGCTCCCGGCGGGCCCCTTAGACTGATGGCAACAACGACGACAACGAACAGGAGAGCGTCATGGCCAAGGTGCTGGTGGTGGACGATGAGCCCAATATCGTCCTCTCGCTGGAGTTCCTGATGCAACAGGCCGGCTTCGAGGTAGTCACCGCCGAGGATGGCGAGAGCGCCCTGGCACGGGTCGCGGAGGGCGCCCCGGACTTGGTGCTGCTGGACATCAGCCTGCCCGGCATCAGCGGCTTCGATGTGCTCGAGCGCCTGCGCGGTGATTCGGCCCACGCCCGACTGCCGATCATCATGCTCACTGCGCACGGCCGTGAGGTGGAGCGCGAGAAGGGCCTGGCGCTCGGCGCCGACGACTATGTCACCAAGCCCTTCTCCACCCAGGCGCTGGTGGAGAAGGTCAAGATGCTGCTCGCCGAGGTGTCCTGATGGCCCGTCGTCTCGCCGGTCTGCCCCGTCGCCAGCGGCTGATCGGCCTGTGGTTGCTGCTCAGCGGCATCAGCCTCTTCGGCGGCGCCACCTTCGCGCTGTGGCTCGATACCCTCTTCGAGCCCCGGGGCTTCGCTCGCCTGGTGCTGTGGGCGGGCTGCTTCTCCGGCGGTGGCACCATCTTCCTGGTGGGCCTGCTGCTGGAGCGCCAGCTGTTCACCCCGCTGCGCCACCTGCAGGTGCAGCTGGCGCGGCTGGTGGCCAACCCCGACGCCCGCGACGACTACCCCCCCGAGGGCTGGCTGCGTGGCCTGGGCCCGGACCTGGTGCGGGTCCGGGAGGCGTGGCACAGCGATCGCGCGCGCCTGGCCACCGCCCACGCGGAGGGGGCGCGCAGCGCGGCGCGCATCCGCCAGGAACTGGAGACCCTGCTGCAGGTGCTCGACACCCCGCTGCTGCTCTGCGACCACCATCGCCGCATCCTGCTCTTCAACCAGGCCGCCGAGACGCTCTTCGAGACAAACAACGGCCTGGGGCTGGGCAAGCGGCTGGAGGCCCTGCTGCCCGCCTCGAGCCTTCAGGATGCCCTGAGCCAGCTGCCCACCGACGGCAGCCCGCGGGAGGTGCTGGTGCCCAGCGGCGAGCGCTGGCTGCGCGCCATGCTGCGCCGGGTGCCCGGCAGCCACGGCGAGACCCTGCTGACGCTGACCGACACCACCGCCGCCTGGACCAGCGAGATGGGCGCCCGGGCCGAGCTGCTCGACGGGCTGCCGCGCCTGCGCCGCCACGGCGCCAGCCTGACCAGCGCCGCCGACGCCCTCTCCGCCCTGCCCGAGGGAGAGTCCGAGATGCGTCGACGCCTGGAGGGGGTGATCGAGGAGGAGAGCCAGGCCCTGGGCCGGGACATCGAGCGGCTCGCCGGCCTGGTGGAACGCATGCAGCAGGAGGGCGCGCGGCTGGTGCCGCTGTGGTCCAACGACCTCTGGGCGAGCCTCAACGAGCGCCTCCCGCCGGTGCAGCGGGTCACCGCGGTGGGCATGCCGGCCTGGTTCAAGGGCGACGCCATCGCCCTGTTGGTGCTGCTCCAGTCGCTGCTCGAGCGGCTCCACGAGACCCTCGGCGAGACGCCGTTGGAGGGGGAGGTGTGCCTCGGCAACAAGCGGGTTTACCTCGACCTGATCTGGCCGGGGGCGCCCCTCACCGAGCGCCAGCTCGGCGAGTGGCAGCAGCGGCACCTGGCCTCGCTGCCCCTCAACCCGCGGGTGGCCGACGTGCTGCGCCAGCATGCCAGCGACGCCTGGAGCCTGGCCGATGCCGATGGCGAGCATGCCCGGCTGCGCCTGCCGCTGCCGGCCGCCGAGCGGGTCGGGGCGCCGCGCCCGGCGACCCCGCCACGCCCGGAGTTCCACGACTTCGGCATCGCCGAGCTACCGCCCCCCGATGCCGAGCTCGCCGCCCGGCCGCTGCGCGCCCTGGAGGTGGTGGCCTTCGACACCGAAACCACCGGGCTCGAGCTGCGCCGCGGCGACACCGTAATCAGCATCGGCGCTTGCCGTATCGTCAACGCCCGCCTGCTGGCCAGCGAGACCTTCGACCTCTACGTCGACCCGGGCCGGCCGATCCCGCCCGCCAGCACCGCCATCCATGGCATCACCGACGACGACGTCGCGGGTGCCCCGCCGCTCTCGGTGGCGCTGCCGCGTTTCCGCGACTATGTCGGCGACGCCGTGATCCTGGCCCACAACGCCGCCTTCGACCTGCTCGCCCTGCAGCCGCCGGGTGCCGGCATCGAGCTGGACATGCCGGTGCTCGACACCCTGCTGATCTCGCGGGCACTGGACGCGAGCCTCGACGGCCATGACCTCGATACCCTGGCCGAGCGCTACGACCTCAGCTTCCCGCCCGGCACCCGGCATACCGCCCTGGGCGACGCCCGGGTCACCGCCGAGCTGTGGCTCTCGCTGCTGCCGCGCCTCGAGGCCCGCGGCATCGATACCCTGGAGAAGGCGCTGGCGCTGCAGACCAGCGCGCTGAACAAGGAGGACGCCTGCGCCTCATGACCGCCATCGCTGACCAGGGGGCCGGCCCATGCTGAGCGCCCCGCGCCGCCGCGAACGGCTGCTGGCGCTGATCGTGCTGGCCGTGTTCCTGTTCACCCCGCCGCTGGTCCTGGTCCCCGACCGGGCCGGGCAGGTCTCGTGGCTGCCGCTCTATCTCTTCCTCGCCTGGGGCCTGGTGATCGGCCTGGCCGCCTGGCTGCTGGAAGGCCCCGCCGACGGCCAGCGGCGGCCACCCCGGGAGTAGCCCATGCGCAGCGATCCGGTGATCCTGGGTATCGCCTTCGGCTACCTGGCGCTGCTCTTCCTGATCGCCGCCTGGGGCGACCGTCGCGCCGAGCAGGGCCGCTCGCTGATCGGCTCGCCCAACGTCTACGCCCTCTCCATCGCCGTCTACTGCACCGCCTGGACCTTCTACGGCAGCGTCGGGCGCGCCGCCCAGTTCGGCCCCAGCTTCCTGCTGATCTACCTGGGGCCGACCCTGGCGATGCTGCTGGCGCCCTTCGTGATCCGCAAAATGGTGCGCATCGCCAGCGCCCAGCGCATCACCTCGATCGCCGACTTCATCAGCGCCCGCTACGGCAAGAGCTCGGGTCTGGGGGCCCTGGTGGCGCTGATCGCGCTGATCGGCATCACCCCCTATATCGCCCTTCAGCTCAAGGCGATCACCGTCAGCCACGCCGTGCTGGTCAACTACCCCGAGGCGGCCGAGCTGCGCCTGGCCGACGAGCCCTTCTGGCTCGACAAGTCGTTCTGGGTGGCACTGGTACTGGCGGTCTTCATCATCCTCTTCGGCACCCGCCACCTGGACGCCAGCGAGCGCCACGAGGGCATGGTCGCGGCCATCGCCTTCGAGTCGCTGGTCAAGCTGGTGGCATTCCTCTCGGTCGGGGTCTTCACGGTGTTCGTGCTTTTCCAGGGGCCGGGGGACCTCTTCACCCGGGTCGCCGCCACCCCGGCACTGGTGGAGCGGCTGGGACTCGACGCCGTGCCCGGCGGAGCCACCGGCTGGGCGGGTATGCTGGTGCTCGCCTTCCTCGCCTTCCTCACCCTGCCGCGCCAGTTCCAGGTGCTGGTGGTGGAGAACGTCGACGAGCGCCACCTGGCCCGGGCCAGCTGGCTCTTCCCGCTCTACCTGCTGGCCATCAACCTCTTCGTGATTCCCATCGCCATGGCGGGGCTGCTGCTGATGGGCGGCGACGCCGACCCCGACAGCTTCGTGCTCACCCTGCCGCTCTCGGCGAACCTGGAGGGGCTGCCGCTGCTGGTGTTCATCGGCGGGCTCTCGGCGGCCACCGGCATGGTGATCGTCGAGACCATCGCGCTGTCCACCATGGTCAGCAACCAGCTGGTGATGCCGCTGCTGCTGCGCACTCGCCGCCTGCACCTGGGCGGTCGCGGCGAGCTGGCCGGCTGGCTGCTGGGCATCCGCCGCGTGGCCATCGTGCTGATCCTGCTGCTGGGCTACCTCTACCACGCCCTGATCGGCGACGCCTACAGCCTGGTGACCATCGGCCTGGTCTCCTTCACCGCCGCCTGCCAGTTCGCCCCGGCGATGTTGATCGGCATGTTCTGGCGCGGCGCCCACCGCCGCGGCGCGGCCCTGGGGCTCGCTGCCGGCACCCTGGTGTGGGCCTGGACGCTGCTGATCCCCGGCTTCGCCCAGTCCGGGTGGCTGGATGCCGGCTTCCTGGAGCACGGCCCCTTCGATATCGCCTGGCTGCGCCCCTATGCGCTGTTCGGCCTGGAGGGATGGGATCTCTACACCCACTCGCTGCTGTGGAGCCTGACCGCCAACGTCGGCCTGCTGGTGGGGGTCTCGCTGTTCAGCCGCCAGACACCCCTGGAGCAGACCCAGGCGGCGCTCTTCACCGAGGCGCTGAATCCCCACCTGCCGCAGACCTCGCTGTGGCACGGCCAGACCACCCGCGGCGAGCTGCGCGCCCTGCTCGACCGCTACCTGGGCAGTGCCTCCACCGCTCGGGTCTTCGCCGACGCCGCCACGGGCGGGGACGACGACGCCGCCGCCCCGGCCACCCCGTCCCAGATCGCCCGCGCCGAGCAGGCCCTCTCCGGGGCACTGGGCAACGCCTCGGCGCGGGTGCTCATCAACTCGGTGGTGCGTGGCGAGGCGCTGGACCTGGAGTCGATACTGAGCATCCTCGACACCACCTCGGAGACCCTGGAGGTCAACCGCCGCCTGGAGCAGAAGTCCCGGGAGCTGGCTCGCGCCAGCGAGGAGCTGCGAGCCGCCAACGAGCGGCTGCGCGAGCTCGACCGCCTGAAGGACGAGTTCGTGGCCATGGTCAGCCACGAGCTGCGCACGCCCCTTACCTCGATTCGCGCCTTCGCCGAGATCCTGCGCGAAAGCGGCGACCTGCCCGAGGAGAAGCGTCTCCACTTCCTCGACGTGGTGGTGAAGGAGAGCCAGCGCCTGTCGCGGCTGATCGAGGAGATCCTCGACCTGGCGCGCCTGGAGAGCGGCCGCCTGACCCTGAATCCCCAGCGCCTCGACCTGGTCGCGCTGACCCGCCACAGCGTGGATGCCGTGCACCATATGCAGGAGGACCGCGGCGTGGCCCTGGAGGTGGCGATCGAGGTGGAGACGGCACCGGTGGTGGGCGACCCGGACCGCCTCGAGCAGGTGATCATCAACCTGCTCGACAACGCCGGCAAGTTCGCCGACGAGGACCGCCCGCGGGTGCGCCTGAGCCTGGCGCGCCACAAGTCCCACTACCGCCTGGCGGTGGAGGACAACGGCCCCGGCATCGCTGCGGAGGAGCGCGAGCGAGTGTTCGAGAAGTTCCACCAGATCCAGCGCCCCGAGGAGGCACCGGACAAGCGCCGCGGCCGTCCCCGCGGCAGCGGCCTGGGGCTGCCCATCAGCCGCGGCATCGTCGCCCACCTGGGCGGTCGGCTCTGGGTCGAAAAGGCCCCCCACCTGGGCGGCGCCAGCCTGGTCATGGAGTTGCCCGAGGCGCCACCTGACGAGCAGGAGCCATAAGCTGGAAGC
>JBKHEO010000110.1:0-6220 GCA_046540755.1 Halomonas sp.
CCGCGCCCGGAGGCCTGGCCACGGGCATCGGCGCCCTGCCGCCGAGCGTTGCCGCCGCGTCCACCACCGCCGCCGCGCCGGTTGCGACCGTTCTCGATCGGCTCAGGCTTGGCGTTGGGGTCGGGCTCGAAGCCGGGCTCGATGCGCTTCTCCAGGTCGCGCTTGATCAGTCGCTCGATGCCCTTGAGCAAGCCGTGCTCGTCGACACATACCAACGATACCGCCTGGCCCTCGCTGCCCGCGCGGCCGGTGCGGCCGATGCGGTGGACATAGTCTTCGGCGACGTTGGGCAGCTCGAAGTTGACCACGTGGGGCAGCTCGCTGATATCGAGGCCGCGAGCGGCGATATCGGTGGCCACCAGTACCTGCAGGTCGCCGCTCTTGAAGGCGGAGAGCGCCTTGGTGCGCGCCGACTGGCTCTTGTTGCCGTGGATCGCCATGGCCGGGATCTCCTGCTTGGAGAGCTGCTCGGCCAGGCGGTTGGCGCCATGCTTGGTGCGGGTGAACACCAGCACCTGGTGCCAGCCATGGCGGTCGATCAGGTGGGCCAGCAGCTCGCGCTTCTTCTCGCGGTCGACCCGGTAGATCGCCTGGTCGACGAGCTCGGCGGTGGTGTTGCGTCGGGCCACCGAGATCTTCTCCGGATCATCGAGGAGCTTGCCGGCGAGCGCCTGGATCTCGTCGGAGAAGGTCGCCGAGAAGAGCAGGTTCTGGCGCTTCTCGGGCAGCAGGCGCAGCACCTTCTTGATGTCGTGGATAAAGCCCATGTCGAGCATGCGGTCGGCCTCGTCGAGCACCAGGATCTCCACCTTCGAGAGGTCCACGTGCTTCTGCTGCTGCAGGTCGAGCAGGCGACCGGGGGTGGCGACGAGCACGTCGAGGCCCGGACGGATGGCGTCCACCTGGGGCTGCTGGCCGACGCCGCCGAAGATCACGTGGCTCTTCAGGGTCAGGTGGCGGCCGTAGTCGGCCACGCTCTCGCCGACCTGGGCGGCCAGCTCGCGGGTCGGGGCGAGCACCAGGGCACGCACCTGGCGCTTGCCCGGGCGCGGACCGTCGGCCAGGCGCTGCAGCATCGGCAGGGTGAAACCGGCGGTCTTGCCGGTGCCGGTCTGGGCGCTGGCCAGCAGGTCGCCGCCCTTGAGCACGGCGGGGATGGCCTGGCGCTGGATCGGGGTCGGGGTGGTGTAGCCCTGTGCCTCGACGGCACTGAGCAGTTCGGCACGCAGGCCGAGGTCGGAAAAGGTCATGCGGTCTCCGCAGAGCGCCGCGGCCTTGCCACGCGATGGCGCGTGGCCAGTCCCGGGCCGGGGCGTGAGAAATTCGGGGTCAGGGCGCGGCAGGAGGGACTCGCTTTGTGCCGCGTCGGCACATTATGCCACAACGCTCGCTGCGATGCAGCTATTGCTGCCGCTGCGCCTGGCGAATCGCCTCGGCGAGGTCGTCGGCGACCGCGTCCCAGCCCTGGCCGAGGGCGCGCACCAGCGCCGGATAGCCGTCGGCCGCCAGTGCCACCTCGGCACGCAGCCCGTCCATCGCCAGCAGGGTGCCGTCGGCGGCCTCGAGCCGCCAGCGCCCGCCGATGACCGCCAGGCCGTCGTGGCGGCCCTGGAAGCGGTCGACCTCCAGCGTCAGGCGCAGGGTTTCCTCCCGAGGGCCCGGCCGGCCGAGCAGTACCCGGGTGTCGGGCAGGCGCGCCGCCAGGCGGTCGCGCAGGCCGCGCTGGAGCTGCTGCCCCAGGGGCTCCGCCCACTGGTGGCCCCGGGCCGCCACCAGGGTGATGTCGTCGACCTGCATGACGATGCCCTCGTCGTCGAGGTAGTGCGCGAGCCGTGGCTCGGCGAGTCGCAGCTCATGCGGGGCCTCGGTGCCGCCGGGGGCCTCGATGCTGACCTCGGGCAGGGTGTAGCGCTCGGGGGCCGGGGTCTGGCTGGCGCAGCCCGTCAGGGCGGCGGCCAGCGACAGGGCCATAAGGAGGATGTAGCGCCATCGCCTTGCCTTCATCTGGGGGTCTCCTGGGAGGTGTCATGCGGGCTCATTCGCGCGGCGCCCGGGGCACGGGGTCTTCGGCCTCCAGGCTCTCGAACAGCAGGGCGCGGGGGTTGTCGGAAAGGGTCCTCGCCGCCGGCTGCAGGTCGCGCATCAGCCGCTCGAGCCGTTCCACCGCGCCCACCAGCTCCTGGTAGGCCGCGGATTCCGGCGAGACCCCCTCCAGGGTATCGCGAAGTTCGGCCAGGGTGGCGTTGAGGTTGGTCGGCACCTTGCGGGTGTCGGGCTGCTCGACCAGCTCCCTCAGCGAGGTCGAGAGGGCGCGCACTTCCGCGAGGGTCGCCTCGGAGCTCCCCAGGTTGCGATCGAGACCCTCGAGCAGAGGCTCCACCTCCAGGTCGTTGAGCTTGGCCAGCAGATCGGTGATCTGCGACTCGATCAGGGCGAAGCCGCCGGAGGTGGTGGGGAAGACGCGCTGATCGACGAAGGTCAGCGGCTCGTACTCCCCCTCCAGGTCGCGCTGGAAGTTGAGGTCCACGAACATCGCCCCGGTCAGCAGGTTGCCGCTCTTGAGGGTGGCGCGCAGCCCCATCTCGAAGAAGCGCTCGTAGCGTTGGCGCCACTCGTCGATGTCCACCTCCTGGTTCTCGATGCCCAGGCGCTGGGGCTCGATACGGATCAGCACCGGGATGGCGAAGCCGCCGCGGCCGGCGGGCTGTTCGGCGGTGAAGTTCCAGGGCACCGCCGCCACGGTGCCCACCCGCACGCCGCGGAACTCGACCGGGGCGCCGCGCGACAGGCCGCGCACCGAGTCGTCCACCAGCAACACGTACTCCAGGTAGCGGTTGAAGGTGCCCTGGCGGGCGTCGTCCTCGTCGGCGTAGAGGCGGAAGGTGGCGTCGGCTTCCACCGCCTGGCCCAGTGGCAGGTCCTCGGGCACGCCGAAGGTCACCCCGCCTCCGAGCAGGGACTCCAGGGACTCCACGTTGACCCGCACGCCCTCGGAGTCGAGGCGCAGGTCGACGCCGCTGGCCGACCAGAAGCGGGTGCTGTCGGTGACCAGGGTGTCGTAGGGGGCCTCGATGAAGACCCGGTGCTGCATGCGCCGGCTGGCGGCATCGAAGGTGGCCTCCTCCACCCGGCCCACGGTGTAGCCCTGGTAGGTGACCGGGTCGCCGACCCGCAGCGAATTGCCCAACTGGCTGACCAGATTGATGCGCAGCCCTTCGGCGCCAGCCGGTGCCACCGGTGCCTGGTCGCTGACCTCGAAGCGCCGCGCTTGCACCTCGGCCTGGCCGGGCTCGAGCTGGATATAGGCGCCGGAGAGCACCGTGCCCAGGCCGCTGATGCCCTCGCGGCCGACCCGCGGCTTGACCACCCAGAAGCGGCTGTCCTCCACCAGCATCGGCTCGCTGTCGGGGCTCATGCGCGCGGTGATCACCGCGCGGGAGAGATCCTCGGCGAGTTGCACCTCCTCGACACGGCCCACCTCGACGTTGCGGGTCTTGAGCAGGGTGCTGCCGGCTTCGATGCCCTCGGCATTGGGGATGGTCAGGGTGATCAGGGGGCCGCGGCTGCGGTAGTCGTCCCACACCAGCCAGGCGCCGATCGCCAGCGCCACGACGGGCAAGATCCAGATCGGCGAGAAGCGGGCCTGAGGAGAGGGCCTGGCGCGGTGAAGGCTGCCCTCAGCGTCCTCTTGTCGCGGCGTGTCGTCACTCATCCCGGAGTTCCTTCTGGGTGTCGTCCATGGGAGGGCTCGGTGGTCTCGGCCTGTGAGGCGGGCAGCGGGCTGTCCCAAAGCAGTCGCGGGTCGAAGGTCATGGCGGCGAGCATGGTCAGCACCACCACGCCGCCGAAGGCCAGGGCAGCGGGCCCCGGTTCGATGGACATCAGCGCCCCGGCGCGGATCAGTGCCACCAGGATCGCCACCACGAAGACGTCGATCATCGACCAGCGGCCGATGAACTCGGTCAGGCGGTAGAGGCGCGTGCGGGCGCCCGCGTTGAGCTCGCTGCTGCGCCGGACCACCAGGCAGAGCCAGGCCAGCGCCGCCAGCTTGCCCACCGGCACGATGACGCTGGCCACGAAGATCACCGCCGCCACCGGCCAGGAGCCCATCTGGATCAGCTCCACCACACCACCGATGATAGTGGAGGGCGAACTCTGGCCCAGGCTGGTGGTGGTCATGATGGGATAGAGGTTGGCCGGCGCATACATCAGGGCGGCGGCAGCGAGCAGCGCCCAGGTGTGCTGCAGGCTGTGGGGGCGGCGAGTATGCAGCCGCTCGCCGCAGCGTCGGCAACGCCCCTTCCCGGCGTCGTCCAGGCGACCGATCAGCCCGCAGGTGTGGCAGCCGGCCAGCCCCTGGGCGGCGGCGGTGGCGCCGGTGCGGGTCCCCTGCGGGGCGCGCGGTTCGCCGGCCAGGGAGAACCACATCCAGTCGGCGTCCAGCGACTGGGTGGTCATCAGCAGCAGCAGGGCGAAGGCGCAGAAGGCCCAGAAGGAGGTGCCGAGCTCGACCTCGGCCATGCCGGCGATCTTGATCAGGCTGACCAGGGCCCCGACGATGAAGACGTCGGCCATCATCCAGGGGGTGAGGTGGGCCAGGGAGCGGGCGAGGGTGCGGCTGGCGGGCAGCGGGTCATCGCGCAGCAGCCCCAGCTGCAGCCAGATCACCCCCGCCAGGTAGAGGGCGGGCAGCACGATGATGCTGAGCACCACCGCCCCGGCTACCACCGGCTGGTGGAAGCCGATCAGGGTGGTGGCGGTCTGGGCAAGCTCGATGCGGTTGCCGATGCCCCCCACGCTGAAGCTGATGAAGGGGAAGGCGAGCGCCAGCCCCAGGGCGATCAGCGACGCCAGGGCCAGCGCCAGGCTGCGCTGGGCGGGGCGGAAG
Source organism: Halomonas sp. (assembly GCA_046540755.1). Taxonomy (GTDB): domain Bacteria; phylum Pseudomonadota; class Gammaproteobacteria; order Pseudomonadales; family Halomonadaceae; genus Halomonas. Next base: position 4,889 of record JBKHEO010000110.1, read on the forward strand.
TGGCGCGTCACCAGGGTGTGGCCGCAGCGCGGGCAGTCGGCCTTCTCGCCGGGGCGCAGTGGCGGCAGTGCCACCACCCAGTCGCACTCCTCGCAGGTGCGCAGCCGGCGTCGCGCCCGCGCCTCGGGGGGCGTGCGATCGACCCGCGGCGCCTCGCCCTGTAGCAGCAGGGGAGGCGTCAGGCGCGGTGGAAGGCGAAGGGGCGGATAGGCCAAGGCGGTCTCTCGGGCGACTCCGGTATAACCGGGCTTCACGGCATGCCCGGCGTGGACCTACACTGCGCCGGGCACGGACACTCGAAAGTGTGACACGTCGCCGCGCAAGCTACCATCCATTGGCATACATCTCTGAATGTAACGGGAGCCCTCATGATCCTACCCGCGTTGGCGGTGGTGGCAGGCCTGGTCCTGCTGGTGTGGAGCGCCGAGCGCTTCGTCGACGGAGCGGCGGCCACCTCGTCGCGGCTGGGGCTTTCGCCGCTGCTGATCGGCATGCTGGTGATCGGCTTCGGCACCTCGGCGCCGGAGCTGGTGGTCTCGGCGCTGGCGGCCGGCCAGGGCAACCCCGGCCTGGCGCTGGGCAACGCCTACGGCTCCAATATCGCCAACATCGGCCTGATCCTGGGGTTGGTGGCGCTGGTCTCGCCGCTGGCGGTGCACTCCGCGGTGGTGCGTCGCGAGCTGCCCGTGTTGGGGGCGGTCACCCTGCTCTCGGCGCTGCTGATGTGGGGCGGTGTGATCGACCGCCTGGAGGGGGCGTTGCTGCTCGTCCTGCTGGCCGCCTTCATGGCGGTAAGCATCTGGCGCGCCCGAGGGGAGGGCGACGACCCGCTGGCCGCCGAGACCGAGGAGAGCCTCGAGGTCCGTCCCATGAGCCTCAGGGCCGGCCTCGCCTGGACCGGTATCGGCCTGCTGCTGCTGGTGGTCAGCTCGCGAATCCTGGTGTGGGGGGCGGTGGCCATCGCCCAGGGGGTCGGCGTGAGCGACCTGATCATCGGTCTCACCGTGGTGGCGGTGGGCACCTCGCTGCCGGAGCTTGCCTCCTCAATCAGCGCGCTCAGGCGCCGCGAGCACGACCTGGTGCTGGGCAACGTGGTGGGGTCCAACCTCTTCAACACCCTCGGGGTGGTGGGCCTGGCGGCGGTGATCGCCCCCATCGAGGTGGGCAGTGTGGTGCTGGCGCGCGACTGGAGCCTGATGGCGCTTATGACGCTGCTGCTGGCGCTGTTCGCCATGGGCTGGCGGGGCCGCGAGGGGCGCATCAACCGCTTCGAGGGGGCGGCACTGCTGTCGATGTTCGTCGCCTACACCGGCTGGCTGGTGACCCTGGTGG
>JBKHEO010000111.1:0-6169 GCA_046540755.1 Halomonas sp.
TGCTTCGGGGCCTCGGGCTTGGCGTCTGCCTCGGGCTTGGCGTCTGCCTTGGGCTGCTCGGCCTCGGGCTTTGGCTCTTCCTTCGGGGCCTCGGGCTTGGCCTCTGCCTTGGGCTGCTCGGCCTTGGGAACCTCCGGCGTCGGCTGCTCGGTCTTGGCCTCTGCCTTCGCGGCCTCGACCTTGGTGTCGTCCTTGGGAGCCTCGGCTTTCGGTGTCTCCGCCTTGGGTGCCTCCGGCTTCGGCTGCTCGGCCCAAGCGTTGGACTTCTCTTCTGCCTTGGCGTCGGCCTTCTCTTCTGCCTTGGGCTGGGACTTGGTCTTTGCCTTGGGCTCCGACTGGGTTTCTTCCTTCGGTGCCTCTGCCTTGGCGTCGGCCTTCTCTTCAGCCTTGGGCTCGGTCTTCGCTTCTGCCCTGGTTTCGGCCTTCGCTTCTGCCTTGGTTTCGGCCATCGCTTCTGCCTTCGGCGCCTCGGGCTTCTCGTTCGACTTCGGGGCGTCTTCGGGCTTGGCGTCTTCCTTCGGCGCCTCGGCCTGCAGGCGCTGCTGCTCTTCTACCGCCTTGGGGTTGAGGGCGTGCTGGCGGCTGCGGCTGCGCGGGTTGTTGCGGGTACGCTTGGGCTTGCCGTCGTCGACCGGTGGTGCCTCGGCACGCGGCTCCTCGGCCTGGCGGCTCTCCTCCTGGCGGCGGGGCTCCGCGGGCTTCTGGCCGGCGCGGGTGTCACGCTTGTCGCCCCCCTGGCGGCGGCCGTCGTCGCGCCCCTTGTTGCCCTCCTGCTGGCGGGCCGGGCGGCTGTCGTCGCGACGGCCGCTCTCCTGGCGACCACTTTCCTGGCGGCCACGGCTTCGGGTACCACGATTGCCACGGCTGTCGCGGTTCTCGCCCTTGTCGCCCTTGGCGTCGGCCCGATCGCTATCCTGGCGGGAGCCGCCGCGCCGCTCGTCGCTGCGCGGGCGGCGCTGGCGATTGCCGCGGTCGTTGCGCGACTCGTCGCGCCCGGCCGGCTTCTGCTCGCCCTTGCTCGAGTCGGTGGCGGTGTCGCGTGACGGCGCCTGGCGAGCGGACTCGTCGGCGGTTTCGTCGCCGCCGAGGAGCTTGGAGAGCCCCTTGACCAGGCGACCGAGCACGCCGCCCTGAGGCTCGACGGTCACCGGTGGGGCACTGCGCGCGGGTGGGGGGGCCTTGGCGGGAGCCGGGGTCGGAGCGGGGGCCTCCTCCTGCTGCAGCGAGGCGGGGGCCGGCTCGTGGTGGATCACCGTCTTCACCGCGGCCTCGGCGCGCTGCACCGGCTTGCCGAAGGTGGCCTCGGGCTCGCGGCCCACCTCGGTCTCGGTGGAGAGCTCGAAGCTGGACTTCTGGTCGCCATCCTCGTCGACATGGTCATCGCGCAGGCGCTGGACGTCGTAGTGGGGGGTGTCCATCTCGGGGCTGGGCAGCAGCACCACGCGCACATCCTGGCGACGCTCGATGTCGGCCAGCACCTTGCGCTTCTCGTTGAGCAGGTAGGTGGCCACCGGTACCGGCAGGATGGCGCGGATCTGGGCGCTGCGCTCCTTCATCGCCTCCTCCTCGATCAGGCGCATGATCGAGAGCGAGATGGAGCGCACGTCGCGGATGGTGCCCTGGCCGTTGCAGCGCGGGCAGACCACGCCGCTGGTCTCGCCCAGCGAGGGGCGCAGGCGCTGGCGGGACATCTCCATCAGCCCGAAGCGCGAGATTCGGCCGATCTGCACCCGGGCGCGGTCCAGCTTGAGGGCGTCGCGCATGCGGTTCTCGACCTCGCGCTGGTTGCGCGCCGGGCTCATGTCGATGAAGTCGATCACCACCAGGCCGCCGATGTCGCGCAGGCGCAGCTGGCGGGCGATCTCGTCGGCGGCTTCCAGGTTGGTCTGCAGTGCCGTCTCCTCGATGTCACTGCCGCGGGTGGCACGCGCCGAGTTGATGTCGATGGAGACCAGCGCCTCGGTGTGGTCGATGACGATGGAGCCGCCGGAGGGGAGCTTCACCTCGCGCTCGTAGGCGGTCTCGATCTGCGACTCGATCTGGAAGCGTGAGAAGAGCGGCACCTCGTCGGCGTAGAGCTTGATCTTCTGCTGGTAGGAGGGCATCACCTGGCGGATGAAGCTCAGCGCCTGCTCATGCACCTCGGGGCTGTCGATCAGTACCTCGCCGATGTCCTGGCGCAGATAGTCGCGCATGGCGCGGATGATGACGTTGGACTCGCGGTAGATCAGGAAGGGGGCAGGGCGCTTGCCTGCCTCGCTGGTGATCGACTCCCACACCTGCACCAGGTAGTCGAGGTCCCACTGCAGCTCCTCGGGGTTGCGGCCGATGCCAGCGGTGCGCACGATCAGGCCCATGCGGTCCGGCACGCTGAGCTGGTTCATGGCCTCCTTGAGCTGGCTGCGCTCCTCGCCCTCGATGCGCCGCGAGATGCCGCCGGCCTTGGGATTGTTGGGCATCAGCACCAGGAAGCGGCCGGCCAGGGAGATGAAGGTGGTCAGGGCGGCGCCCTTGTTGCCACGCTCCTCCTTGTCGACCTGGACGATCACCTCCTGGCCCTCCTTCAGCACCTCCTTGATGCTGGGGCGGCCGTCGGGCTCCTTGACGAAGTACTCCCGGGAGACCTCCTTGAGCGGCAGGAAGCCGTGGCGTTCGGCACCGAAGTCGACGAAGGCGGCTTCGAGGGAGGGTTCCACGCGGGTGATCTTGCCGCGGTAGATGTTGGCCTTCTTCTGTTCCCGGGCACCGGACTCGATGTCCAGGTCGTAGAGGCGTTGTCCGTCGACCAGCGCGACACGCAGCTCTTCGGGCTGGGTCGCATTGATGAGCATCCGTTTCATGTTGACTCGCACTATGGGGCGCCGGCGAGCGCGACGTGGCGAACCGCTGTGTGCTGCGTGCCTGTGCTCAGCGCATGTCACGGATGCGCAGTTGCGTCCGACCGCGTCGCTCCCGGTGGGGCAGCGCCGCGGCATGAGCCTGTTGAGTACGGGGCGGGGGCAGGACATGTCTCGGCGGGCGTCACCCTTCCGGTCCTGCGGTCACCGCCAACACCTGGCATTCATCGATTCGCCGACGCCGGCCTCCGGCACGCTGTTGAACGTGTCCCGTGGCCTGCCACCGCCCCGTGACGGAGGGAGCGGCGGGGGATACGGGCGTGGCGCGTTTATCGCTGTATCACTTGTCTTGCGACGGGCGGCGGGACGTTTCGACGTCGTCGCGGCCTGATCTTTTCGCTCCGGCCTGCGTGTCTGTCGGGCAGGCGCTGTGGGGCGCTAGTATGCCCATTGGAGCGCCTCGGCAATATAACAGCAAGCGCCAGGGGCAGCAATTGGCGCCGAGCGGGGCACAGTGCGGTAGAATGCGCGCTTTGGCAGTTTCCAAGCAATGGAGTCTCGGCATGGCCGAAGGGCGCGACGTACAGTGGGTGGAGGTCACGGCAGGGCAGGATGGCCAGCGGGTCGACAACTTCCTGATGACGCGCATCAAGGGGGCGCCCCGGACGCTGATCTACCGCATCGTGCGCAAGGGCGAGGTGCGCGTGAACAAGAAGCGCGTCAAGCCCGACACCCGCCTGGCCATGGGGGATCTGGTGCGTATCCCGCCGCTCAAGCTATCGCCCCGGGAGGCGGTGCGCGAGGTGAGCGACGGCCTGCGCAACCTGCTGGCGGGCAGCGTGTTGCTGGAGGGGCGCGACTGGCTGGTGCTCAACAAGCCGTCGGGCCTCGCCGTGCATGGCGGCAGCGGGGTCAAGATCGGCCTGATCGAGGCGCTGCGCCAGGTGCGCGAGGACCTCGACTTCCTGGAGCTGGTCCACCGCCTGGATCGTGACACCTCGGGCTGCCTGCTGCTGGCCAAGTCGCGGCCGGCGCTGCTGGCGCTCAACGCTTCGCTCAAGCAGCAGCAGATGGAGAAGCGCTACCTGGCGCTGGTGGCGGGGCGCTGGCCCGCGCGGCGCGACTTCGTCGCCGCCCGGCTCGACCGCTACACCCTGGCCAACGGCGAGCGCCGGGTGCGGGTCGACCCCGGCGGCAAGGTGGCGCGCACCCGTTTCGCGGTGCGCGAGGCCATGGCCGGCGTCACCCTGGTCGAGGCGGAGCCGGTGACCGGGCGCACCCACCAGATCCGCGTGCACGCCGCCCATGCCGGCCACCCGTTGCTCGGCGACGACAAGTACGGCAGCCGCGAGAGCCAGGCGCTGGCGGCGCGGCTGGGGCTGTCTCGGCTCTTCCTGCATGCCGAGTCCCTGGCCTTCCCCGAACCCACCAGCGGCCGCGAGGTGCGCATCCGCGCGCCACTGCCCGACGACCTCCTGGCGGTGCTGGCCCGCGCCCGCCAGGCCAGCTGAGGAGCGACGATGCGTTATCGACTGGTGATCTTCGACTGGGACGGCACTCTGATGGACTCCGCGGCCCGCATCGTCGCCTGCATGCAGGCGGCGGCCCGGGACGCCGGCTGGGGGCACCTGGAGCCCGCGGCGGTGCGCGATATCATCGGCCTGGGGCTGCCCGAGGCCATCGCCACCCTGTGTCCGGGGATCGATCCCGACCGGGCCGAGTTGCTTCGCAGCCGCTACGCCTGGCACTTCGTCGAGGGTGACGCCACCCCCATGCGCTTCTTCCCCGCGGTGGAGGCGGGCATCGGCGCCCTGCGCGCACGCGACGGCCAGCGCCTGGCGGTGGCCACCGGCAAGAGCCGGCGGGGGCTCGACCGGGTGTTCCGCGAGAGCGGCAGCGGCCGCTGGTTCCACGCCAGCCGTACCGCCGACGAGACCCGCTCCAAGCCGCATCCCCGGATGCTCGAGGAGCTGCTGGACGAGCTGGCCGTCCCGGTGGAGGAGGCGGTGATGGTGGGGGATACCCAATACGACCTGGAGATGGCCCGCGCCATCGGCATGGACCGCGTGGCGGTCACCTGGGGCGTGCATGCCCCGGCACGGCTGGCCGACAGCCGGCCGGCCTTTACCGCCGAGGCGGTGCCGCAACTCTTCGACTGGCTGCAAGGGAGGTGACATGAGCGACGAGCGAGACGAGCCGCGGCCGACGGATCCCTGGACAGACGGGCCCGAGCTGAGCCGGGATGAGGCCAGGCGCCGACGGGAAGGTCGCGAGGGGGAGGGCGAGACGCCGCCCGCTGCCGAGGACGCCGAGGCGCTGCGCGAGCGCCAGCGCCTGGAGCAGATGGCGATGATGGGGCGCTGGATCGATGGCGTGCTCGCCGAACAGCGCCGCTCGCGGCGCTGGAAGCTCTTCTTCCGCTTCCTGTTCGCCGGCCTGATCCTGGCCTCGCTGTCGGCCAGCCTCTATGCCCTGCTGGCCGGTCCTCCGTCGGTAGGGGGTGACGAGGGTCCCCACCTGGGCGTGGTGAAGGTCGAGGGGGTGATCGAGGCCGAGGGGCGTGCCAGCGCGGAGCGGGTCAACGCCGGCCTCAGGCGTGCCTGGGAATCGCCGCACAGCGAGGCGGTGGTGCTGCATCTCAACAGCCCCGGGGGGAGCCCGGTGCAGTCCCAGCGCATCTTCGAGGAGGTGATGCGGCTGCGTGACGAGGGCGACAAGCCGATCATCGCCGTGATCGAGGACATCGGCGCCAGCGGCGCCTACTATATCGCCGCCGCCGCCGACGAGGTCGTCGCCGCCCCGGCGAGCCTGGTGGGCTCCATCGGGGTGATCTACTCGAGCTTCGGCTTCCAGGAGGCGATCGACCGCCTGGGCGTGGAGCGGCGGGTCTACACCGCCGGCGACGACAAGGCCTTCCTCGACCCCTTCTCGGACGTGGCGCCGGAGCAGCGCGAGTTCTGGCAGTCGGTGCTCGACAGCACCCACGAGCAGTTCATCGACGCGGTGCGCGAGGGGCGCGGCGAGCGCCTGGCCGAGGACGAGACGCTGTTCAGCGGGCTGGTGTGGAGCGGCGAGCAGGCCCTGTCGCTCGGCCTGGTGGACGAGCTGGGCAGCCTCGACAGCCTGGCCCGGGAGCGCCTCGACGAGCCCCGGCTGCACGACTATACCCCTCCGCTCGATCCCTTCGAGCGCCTGTCGCGCCAGTTCGGCCGGGTGGCCATGGAGTGGCTGGGCCTGCCGCGGGCCGACACTCCCGTGCGCTACCAGCTGCCTTGAGGCGCCGAGCAGTGTAGGAGGGCGGCTCTGCCGCGCGACTGGCGCCGTCAGGCGCC